>JAOZMZ010000005.1:0-28764 GCA_029934055.1 Kiritimatiellia bacterium | reverse complement strand
AGCGGACATCGTCCTGCTTGCAGACCACTTCCTGGAAAAATACGCCACCGAAAACAACAAACTATCCGCCGCCTTTCAAGCGCGGTCATAGACATGCTGATGAGTTACCACTGGCCGGGCAACGTCCGTGAACTTGAAAACTGTATCGAGCGCGCCGTGCTCGTCGCCGAAGGTGATGTAATCTATCCTTACCACCTGCCGCCTACACTCCAGACCGCCGAGGTTTCCGGCACTCCCGCCGGTGGTGACTTCAAGAATCTCGTCGCCGCCTATGAACGCGACCTGATAACCGACGCTCTCAAGTCCACGCGCGGTAACATCGCCGCCGCCGCCAGGAATCTCGGAACGACCGCCCGCATCATTTCTTACAAGATCCGCAAACTGAATATCGACCCGCGCCGCTACGCTTGAAACTTTCCCCGAGAAAAAACGTCGCCGCCAAGCGTCATTTTTGTCGCCCCAGCCCTTATACAACTTACAAAATTGTATCATTCGGCTGATGCCCGGATTCTCGCGGAACGAAGCAACATTCTGTACGGTAAGATATTACGCTCGAACGATAATTGTGGCACGTTTCCGGCTCTCATATTTCCGCAAACATTCCTTGTCACGCCACAATGGTGATGTTATGGGACACTTTCCGGCCGGTCCCGCGCGGCCGATGAAGGTGAATCAATGATGTCTTTGGCCAAATGAAAGAATCTTGCGGAATATTCGGAGTCTTCGGCGTGGACCATGCCGCCGCCGTCACCTACCGCGGTCTCTTCGCTCTTCAGCACCGTGGGCAGGAGGGCGCCGGCATTGTCTCCTCCGACAGAAAAAAGGTCCGTTCCATCAAGGGAACCGGACTTCTTTCGAACGTCTTCGCTTCGCGCTCCATACCCGCAGAACTACCCGGCGACATCGCCGCCGGACATGTCCGCTATTCAACCACCGGCTCCTCGCGACCCTACAACGTGCAGCCCTTGGTGGTCGAATGCATGGATGGAATTTGGGCGGTTGCCCACAACGGCAATCTCACTAACGCCGCCCAGCTCCGAAACACCTACCAGCGGAAAGGTGCCATATTCCAAACAAGCACCGATAGCGAAGTCCTTGTGCATATCATCGCCGACCCGGAATACTGCAACCACCCGCGTCGCCTGGAACGCGCCATGGAACGCCTCGAGGGCGCCTACGCATTCCTGTTGATGACCAAGGATTCCCTGATGGCCGCCCGCGACCCCATAGGATTCAGGCCACTTGCGGTGGGACGGCTGGGCGAGGGCTACGTCTTTTCCAGCGAGACCTGCGCGATGGAACAGGTCGGCGCCACTTACATCCGCGAGGTGGCTCCCGGCGAACTCGTTACCGTGGATCAAAAGGGATTACGGAGTACAACCTTCGGCACTGTCCCGGATCATCTCGGCCAGTGCATCTTCGAACACATATATTTTTCCAGGCCGGATAGCATTATTTTCGGGGAAAACTCCCACGAAGTACGCGTCCGCCTCGGCCGTCGCCTGGCCCAGGAATATCCCGTGGAAGCGGATATCGTTGTCCCTGTGCCAGACAGTGGAAACTGTGCCGCGCTCGGATATTCACAGGTGAGTGGAATTCCCATAGACTACGGGTTCATCCGGAACCACTACATCGGCCGGACATTCATCATGCCTGTAGCCGACGAGAGAAGCAGCAGCGTGGACATGAAACTTTCCGTTCTCTCGGGCGTGGTCCAGGGAAAACGCGTGGTCGTAGTAGACGATTCCATAGTACGCGGAACCACCAGTCGCCGGCGCGTTTCCACCCTCCGCGCCGCCGGCGCGACCGAGGTCCACATGCGGATATCATGCCCGCCCATCAGATTTCCCTGTTTCTTCGGCATAGATTTTCCTTCCCGGGAAGAACTCATCGCCTCTACGAGTGATATCCAGGAAATCCGGCGCTTTATCGGGGCCGACAGTCTTGGATACCTCAGCCTGGAAGGGCTCCTCGCCTCGGTGAGCAATCCCGAGAACTTCTGCACAGGCTGTTTCACAGGAAAGTATCCAACCGGCGTACCCTCCCACCACCGCAAAGACGTCTTGGAGGCCCGTACCTCCAACTGAGATTTAAGCACGGAGAGCATCCGCATGAATGGACCCTCATGCAACCCGACCGAGCACCCGAGCAGCAGCCTGCCGGCACGCCACACCCGGGGACTCTATGATCCGGCCTATGAAAAAGCAGCTTGCGGCGTCGGCCTGATCTGCAATATGCATGGCGAAAAATCCCACCAAATCGTTTCCGATGCTCTGCAAATCCTCGTCAATCTCACCCATCGGGGGGCTGCCGGAGCCGATGCCCGAACCGGCGATGGGGCCGGTATCCTCATGCAGGTTCCCCATCAATTCCTCCAAGATCACTTTGCAGAACATGAAGTCCGTCTGCCCGACGAGGGATCGTACGGTGTCGGCATGTTCTTCATGCCGCAAGATGAAAAGCAGCGCCGCATACTCATGGATGACTTTGAACGTATCGTCGCCGCCGAAGGCCAACGCTTTCTTGGATGGCGCCGTGTCCCCACCCATCCTGAATTCATCGGTGCAATCGCCCGCAGTGTAGAGCCGGCTGTCTATCAGGCCGCGATCGCCCCCGGTTCCGGAATCACCGACATGGATGCATTTGAGCGCAAACTCTACGTCATCAGACGTGTGATGGAAAACTATGTCCGCGGTTCCGATCTCCCTGAAAAAAAGTTTTTCCATATCAGCAGCCTGTCGTACCGGACGCTGGTATATAAGGGACTCCTCCTGGCTGATCAGATAGAACGTTACTATCCGGATCTCGCAGATGAGAGCATGCGAAGCGCCCTGGCACTGGTACATCAGCGCTATAGCACCAACACCTTCGCGACATGGGACCTCGCACAGCCATTCCGCTTCCTTTGCCACAACGGCGAAATAAATACACTCCGTGGCAATATAAATTGGATGAACGCGCGTCAGGGCCTTTTCAAATCGCCACTCTTCGGAAAAGATATGTCCAAACTCTTTCCCGTGCTTACCCCCGGGGCTAGCGACTCGGCCGTCCTCGACAACGCGGTCGAGCTGCTCTACCACACCGGCCGTTCACTGCCCCATGCAATCATGATGCTGATTCCCGAAGCCTGGGAAAAGCACCGGACGATGCCCGCCGAAAAGAAAGCCTTCTATGAATATCATGCCTGCCTCATGGAACCATGGGACGGCCCGGCATCAATTCCCTTCACCGACGGCCACTGTATTGGAGCCGTGCTCGACCGTAACGGTCTGCGCCCATCCCGCTATACCGTAACCAAAGACGGATTTGTCGTCATGGCCTCCGAAACAGGGGTCCTGGATATTGACCCGGCCAACGTGCTCCACAAAGGACGTCTCGAGCCCGGCCGCATGTTTCTGGTCGATATTGACCAGGGACGCATTGTGGACGACGAAGAAATCAAAAATGATATCTGCCGGCGCAAGCCCTACCGCCGATGGCTGAAGGAAAACATGATCCCTATCTCCTCTCTCGGCCCCGGCAAGGATCTGCCGGAAAATTTTCCGTCGGAGGAAGTGGAAGTCCATCAGCGACTCCACGGATATTCACTGGAGGACGAACGCCTCTTCATCCTTCCCATGGCAAAGGAGGGCAAGGATCCCACCGGTTCAATGGGTGCCGACTATCCCTTGGCGGTGCTCTCAGAAAAGCCGCAGCTGCTTTACAACTATTTCAAACAGCTCTTCGCCCAGGTCACCAACCCGCCGCTCGACGCGATCCGGGAAGAACTGGTCACTTCCCTTATCACTCATCTCGGCGCCGAACAGGACCTCTTCGAAGAAACCGCGGCCCATTGCCGCCGTATCCGCCTCGAACATACGCTGCTGACAAATGAAGACCTCGCCCGTATCCGCAACTGCGACCGTGACGGTTTGAAAAACATAACCCTACCGGCGGTCTTTCCAGCCGACGGTGGCGGTAGCGCATTGGAAAAGGCCCTTGATGATCTCTGCCGCCAAGCCTCGGATTCCATCAAGAAGGGCTTCACGATTCTGATTATTTCAGACAGGATGGCCGGCCGCGAAAACGCCCCCATTCCGGCCCTTTTGGCCGTGGCTGCGGTTCATCATCATCTCATCCGCGAACGCCTTCGCACCCGCTGTGCCCTCGTCATCGAAAGCGGCGAACCCCGCGAGGTCCACCATTTCTGCCTGCTCCTGGGCTATGGAGCAGCGGCAATCAATCCATATCTCGCTTTCGAAACGATCCGTAAACTGCGCCGGGAGGGATTCCTGCCTGATATCGACGACCAGACGGCCTGCCAGCACTATATCAAGGCCGTCAACAAGGGTATCCTGAAAGCGATGTCCAAAATGGGCATCTCGACCGTCCTGAGTTACCGGGGCGCCCAGATCTTCGAGGCGGTCGGCATCTCCACCCCGGTAATCGAAAAATATTTCCCCGGCACTTCGTCCAGGATCGAAGGTATCGGCCTGGAAGAAATCGCCCGCGAGACGGCTCTCCGTCACCAGGAAGCCTTCCCGCGCAGAGAAATTCCGGCCCGCCTCAATCTCAACGTGGGCGGACGCTTCAAGTGGCGGCGCCTGGGTGAATATCACCTTTTCAATCCCCTCACCATCGCCAAGCTGCAACAGGCAACCCGGGAAAATAATCCCGAACTCTACCGGGAATACACCGAATTGGTCCACGGAGCGCAGCGCCAGCTGTGTACGCTGCGCGGCCTTCTGGAAATTACGCCGGGCGACAGGACCGTCCCGATTGAAGAAGTCGAGCCCTGGACTCAAATCGTGAAACGCTTCAAGACCGGCGCCATGTCCTATGGATCCATCAGCCGGGAAGCTCACGAAACTCTTGCCGTTGCCATGAACAGAATCGGCGGCAAGAGTAACAGCGGAGAAGGCGGCGAAGATCCTGCCCGCTACCGTCCCTTCCCCAACGGGGCCTGGCGCCGCAGCGCCATCAAGCAGGTCGCGTCAGGTCGTTTCGGTGTGACCAGCAACTATCTTGCTAACGCCGTGGAATTGCAAATCAAGATGGCGCAGGGAGCCAAGCCCGGTGAGGGCGGCCAGCTTCCCGGCTTCAAAGTCTATCCCTGGATCGCCAAAACCCGCCATTCCACGCCGTATGTGACTCTGATCTCGCCTCCACCGCATCACGATATCTATTCCATCGAAGACCTCGCCCAACTCATCCACGACCTCAAGAACGCCAACCCGACCACCCGTATCAACGTCAAACTCGTCTCCGAAATCGGCGTCGGCATTGTCGCCGCTGGCGTGGCCAAGGGTAAGGCGGACGTCGTCCTCATCAGCGGGTACGACGGTGGTACCGGCGCCTCACCGAAAACATCCATCATGCACGCCGGCCTGCCGTGGGAACTCGGGCTCTCGGAAACTCACCAGACCCTTGTCCTCAACGACCTGCGCGACAGAATAACCGTCGAATGCGACGGTAAACTCATGACCGGCCGCGATGTCGCCGTGGCCTGCCTGCTGGGCGCCGAGGAATTCGGGTTCTCCACCGCTCCCCTCGTAGTCTTGGGATGCGTGATGATGCGCGTCTGCCACCTGAACACCTGCCCGGTGGGGATAGCCACCCAGGACCCCGACCTGCGGCGCAGATTCCGGGGCCGCCCCGAGTATCTCGTCAATTACTTCCGCTTCGTCGCCGAGGAACTCCGCGAAATCATGGCCAAACTGGGATTCAGAACCATTGAGGAAATGGTCGGCCGCTGTGAGCGCCTCTCTTACCTGCCAGCCGAAAATCACTGGAAAGCCGGCAAATTGGATTACAGCCGAATCCTCTACAAGCCCGATCCAAAGCCCGGCAGTACCCTGCATTGTTCCCGTCAACAAAACCACGGTCTCGACAAGGCCCTGGACCGTCAGCTCATCGAGAAGGCCCAGCCGGCTCTCGAACAGGGACGCCCCGTCGAATTTGATATCGAAATCCGCAATACGAACCGCACCGTCGGCACGATGCTCAGCTACGAGATTTCCCGACGCTTCGGCGAAGATGGCCTTCCTGATGATACGATTACCATCAACTGTCATGGATCGGCCGGCCAAAGTTTCTGTGCCTTCGGCACCCGCGGATTGACGGTCTTCGTGGAAGGCGATGCCAATGATTATTTCGGCAAGGGCCTTTCCGGCGCCAAACTGATCATCCGCCCGCCGGCTGCGGCCACCTTCGTACCGGAAAAGAATATAATCATCGGCAACGTCGCCCTCTATGGAGCAACCTCCGGACAAGCCTATATCCGGGGAATGGCCGGAGAGCGTTTCTGCGTGCGCAACAGCGGAGCCCTTGCCGTGGTCGAAGGCATCGGCGACCATGGATGTGAATATATGACCGGTGGACGCGTCGTGATTATCGGCCCCACGGGTCGCAACTTCGCCGCGGGAATGACCGGCGGTATCGCCTATGTCCTCGACCGCCGAGGCGACTTCGCCGAAAACCGCTGCAACCGCGAAAGCATCAACCTCGAAAAACTCAGCGACCCGGAAGAAATCGAAACAGTTCGTCAACTACTTGAAAATCACCATAAATACACCGGCAGCAGCGTCGCCGAGACAATCCTCAACGATTGGGAAAGAACTATTCCTCTTTTCGTCAAAGTAATGCCGGTCGACTATCGCCACGCCTTGGAAAAGATCGCACGTGGAGAAGTTGTGGAGGATATCGACCAGGAAAGCCAAGGCCTGATTCCGATAGCCGGATGATCGAATATCAGGAGGCAACATATCATGGGGAAGGTCACCGGATTCAAAGAATATCAACGCGAATTACCACCCGATCGTCCGATTGAAGAACGCCTGCGTGATTCTGCAGAAATCCACACGCGTATGCTGCCGGATCTATTGCGTCGCCAGGCCGCCCGCTGTATGGATTGCGGAACGCCCTTCTGCCACTCGGGGTGCCCGCTCGGCAATATCATCCCCGACTGGAATGACCTCGTCTACCGAGGTCTCTGGCGCGAAGCGCTCGATGAATTGCTTGCCACGAATAATTTCCCCGAGTTCACCGGCCGCCTTTGCCCGGCCCCTTGTGAGGAAGCCTGCGTCCTCTCAATAAACTTTCCGGCAGTCACAATCGAACTCATCGAGCGGGAAATAATCGAACACGCCTTCGATTCCGGTTGGATCGTGCCAGCCAGGCCTGCTCCATCCACCGGCCGCAAAGTCGCTGTGGTCGGCTCGGGCCCCGCCGGACTGGCCTGCGCCCAGCAACTCAACCGCGCCGGACATAACGTCAGCGTCTTCGAGCGTGCCGACAAGATCGGTGGCCTTCTCCGCTATGGCATTCCGGATTTCAAGCTTGAAAAGCATATCATCGATCGACGCATCCGCCTCATGGAAGCGGAAGGCGTTGAATTCCACACCGGCGTGAACGTCGGAGCCGATGATATGCCCGTGGAAAAACTCAAATCATACGACGCCGTTGTCCTCTGCGGGGGCGCCCGCCGGCCACGCGATCTTCCCGTACCCGGCCGGAACCTTGCCGGTATCCACTTCGCCTTGGACTTCCTCGAACAGCAAAACCGCCGCGTGGCAGGTCTTGATCCGACCGGCACCGGAATGGAACCGATCGACGCCGCCGGTAAACACGTCGTCGTCATAGGTGGGGGAGATACCGGCAGCGACTGTATCGGCACCGCTAACCGTCAGGGGGCCCGCTCGGTCGTCAACTTTGAAATCATGCCGATTCCCCCGCTCGATCGTCCCCACCATCAGCCTTGGCCTTACTATCCCAGCCGGCGACGTACGAGCACCTCCCACGAGGAGGGCTGCGAACGTTATTGGAGTATCATGGCAAAGGAATTCATCGGCGCCGACGGACATGTCAAACAAGTACGCACAGTCAATGTCCAATTCGTTCCTGATTCAGACAGCGGAAGACTCATACCTCACGAAATTCCAGAAACATCCTATCTCTGGCAGGCCGATCTGGTACTCCTCGCTATGGGCTTCCTCGGACCCGAAACCGCCCTTATCGATGCCCTCGGTTTGCAGTGCGATCCTCGTGGAAATGTGCTGACCGACGAGAACTATATGACCAGCGTTCCCGGGATTTTCGCCGCCGGAGACATGCGGCGGGGACAGTCATTGATCGTTTGGGCCATTTCCGAAGGTCGTGAAGCCGCCCGCGCCGTGGATATTTACCTCATGGGCTCCAGCGAACTCCCCACAAAAGGCAACTACGACTTGCCGCGGGTCTGAGAAAATCTATCCGGCCACGACCGGTGGTGTTGTCCGCCTATTCGAATGGCCACATGGCCGAATCACCATCGTTGATAGTGAACGCGCGACGGATCATATCGATCCTCTGGGGGCAGATGCTCGGCTGGATGACCGGCGGCAATCACCGCAAACGGGGTTACCTGCTCAGGTATCTTCAACACCCGCCGCACCAGATCAATGCGTTCCGGCAAAGGATACACCGCAACCCATACCGCACCTATGCCCGCTCCGTGCGCCGCCAAAAGTATGTTCTCCGCACATGCGGAACAATCCTGGACCCAGAAACCCTTGATCTTCTCCAGGCTCTCATCTCCGCAGATCAAGACGGCCAGGGTAGCCTCTTCCAGCATCTCGCAATGCTCCATGCCCTGGCTGAGTGCCGTCAGCACATCTTTTTCGGTAATAACCACAAAGTGCCACGGCCGCTCGTCAGCCGCCGAAGGGGCCACCATCGCCGCCTTCAACAATTTCTCAACTACTTCCTCAGAAACCCCCTCGGCGGTATAGCGCCGTATGCTCCGCCGTGTAAAAATTGCCTCAAAAACTTCCATTTTTCCCTTTCTCCCACACCTGGCCCATATTTTTGACCCCGCATCATGAACCATCCGTGACAATATGTCCAGAAACAGACGTTTCGCCCTTTTCGGGCTGGCATTATGGAGCACTCCCATTATCATTGCGCGAAACCCGGAAGCATTGGAGTGAATTTGCAGGAAATCATGGCAATGGCAAACAACAGCAAGTACCTGTTCATAACCGGCGGCGTCGTCTCTTCCCTGGGTAAAGGCATCACCGCCGCTTCCATAGGCTGCCTCCTCAAGGCGCGCGGCCTGAGAATCCGCATGCTGAAAATTGACCCTTACCTGAATGTCGATCCCGGCACGATGAATCCCTATCAGCATGGCGAAGTATACGTCACCGACGACGGCGCCGAAACCGACCTCGATCTCGGTCACTATGAGCGCTTCACCGGCCAAGCAACCTCACGCCACAGCAATATCACCGCTGGACGCGTATACTGGGAAGTCCTTCAAAAGGAGCGCCGCGGCGACTATCTCGGCGGCACCGTTCAGATGATACCTCATATCACCGATCACGTAAAATCTGCCATTCGCGAACTGGTCTCTCAAGACGTGGACGTGATCCTCTGTGAAATAGGCGGTACGGTCGGCGATATCGAAGGGCTCATATTCCTAGAGGCAATCCGTCAGATCGGCCTCGAAGAAGGCACCGATAACGTCATGTATGTCCATCTCACATATGTTCCCTACATAGCCGCCGCCGGTGAAATCAAAACCAAACCCACGCAACAGAGCGTGGCCAAACTTCGCGAAATCGGAATTGTGCCGGATGCACTGATTTGCCGCACGGAAAAGAAACTGACCGATTCCATCCGCCGGAAGCTGTCGCTTTTCTGCAATGTCCCCGCCAATGCAGTGATAGAGGAAAGCGACGTGCGCCGCACCATCTACGAGGTTCCCTTGATGCTTTCCGAACAAGGCATGGACGAACTGATTCTCGTCCACTTCCGTCTCGCCCGCCCTTCCGCTCACCTCGAACGCTGGCGGAAGATGGTAAGCCGTATACACCATCCATCCGGTAGTGTCCGCATCGGCGTCGTCGGCAAGTACTCCGAACTCCAGGATGCCTACAAGTCAATCTATGAGGCGATTGCCCATGGCGGCATCGCTCATGATGTCCGGACCGAAATCGTCAAGATCGCCGCCGAAGATGTCGAAAAGGGACGCGCCGAAGACGTCTTCGGCAAAATCGACGGCGTACTCGTGCCGGGGGGATTCGGACACCGCGGAATCGAGGGCAAAATCCAGGCAGTGCGCTATGCCCGGGAAAACAATATTCCCTTCCTTGGAATATGCCTCGGACTTCAGTGCGCCGTTATCGAGTTCGCACGCAATGTCTGCGGGCTGAAAGATGCAAACAGCACCGAAATGGATCCGCAAACACCGCACCCCGTGGTATCCCTCATGGAAGAGCAGAAAAGAATCCGCAATCTCGGAGGAACCATGCGCCTCGGAGCGTGGCCATGTGACCTGCGTTCGGATACCATCGCCATCAATGCCTACGGAACAGAGCACATCCGTGAACGCCATCGTCACCGCTACGAGGTGAATAACGAGTATCGTTCCCTGCTTGAGCAAAAGGGCATGGTTATGGCGGGTGTCAATCCAGATGCCGATTTGGTCGAAATCATAGAGCTGCCCACCCATCCCTGGTTCCTGGCAACGCAATTTCACCCGGAATTCAAGTCTCGGCCGCTTGAGCCCCATCCTCTCTTCCGTGACTTCATAGGGGCCGCACTCAAACATGCAACGGAGAAAGATCAATAGTGAGAAAAGCTGTCATAGCACTTGAGGATGGAACGCATTTCGAGGGCGAGGCCTTTGCCGGCTCTGGTGAAGTCAACGGCGAACTGGTATTCAACACGTCCATGACCGGCTACCAGGAAATCCTCACCGACCCCTCCTATCACGGCCAAATTGTCACGTTAACCTATCCCCTTATCGGTAATTACGGAATCAGCCCGCAGGACATGGAGTCGCAGCACCCTCATGCCGCTGCACTCGTCGTCGGAGAATGCAGCCGCATCCCCAGCAACTGGAGGGCGACTCTCTCCCTGCCTGAATATCTCGAGCAACACCACATGCTCGGAATCCACCACGTGGATACACGCGCCATCACACTCCATATCCGCAACAGGGGGGCAATGAAATGCGTGGTCTCCACGGAAGACATTTCTCCGTCTTCCCTTACCGAAAAGGCCCGCCGCGCTCCCGGCCTTGTCGGACGGGATCTCTCCAGTGAGGTATCCACGCCTCAACGCTATTCATGGCCGGGTCCTTACGGCAATCTCGCGCCCTTTCCACACGTGCGCGCCGATGGCGAACGCTCGTTCAGTGCGGTCATCCCGGAAAAAAATACCCATCGCTATCGGGTTGCCGTCATCGATTGCGGAGTAAAATTCAACCAACTCCGCATCCTTTCGCGACTCGGTTGTCACTTGGAGGTCTTTCCAAATTCCACGTCGGCCGCCGAAATCCTCGATTGGCATCCGGATGGAGTTTTTATATCCAACGGCCCAGGTGATCCTGCCGGGGTGCCGGCCACTGTCCGTACCATTCGCGAAATCCTCCAACAGGAAATTCCCACCTTCGGTATATGTTTCGGACACCAGCTCCTCGCCCTCGCTCTGGGTGGGCGTACTTACAAACTCAAATTCGGCCATCGGGGAGCCAATCAGCCCGTCAAGGAACTCTCCACCGGACGGGTCGATATCACATCGCAGAATCATGGATTCTGCGTCGATATGGACTCGCTTCCACCG
This sequence comes from Kiritimatiellia bacterium, assembly GCA_029934055.1. Taxonomy (GTDB): domain Bacteria; phylum Verrucomicrobiota; class Kiritimatiellia; order B70-G9; family B70-G9; genus JAOZMZ01. The sequence continues at coordinate 17,181 of JAOZMZ010000005.1, read as the reverse complement.
GAAGTGGAGACAACGCACATCAATCTCAATGACAACACATCCGAAGGCCTTCGCCATCGAAAGCTACCCGTCTTCTCGGTACAGTATCACCCCGAGGCATCACCCGGCCCTCACGATGCGGCCCACCTCTTTGCACGCTTCATAGAACTCATGGACCGGCACCATCCCACGAACCCCGAAACGAGGTAATTGGCCATGAGCAGAACCGACTGGATAGCCGTCCTGGATTTTGGATCGCAGTATACTCAGCTCATCGCCCGGCGCCTCCGCGAAATGGGAGTATATTGCGAAATACTCCCATTCGACAGCTCGGCCGAAGATCTGCGCCGCCGCCAGGTTCGTGGTGTCATCCTCTCCGGCGGACCTGCCAGCGTACTCGACGAAGGATCTCCCATCTGCGACAAGAACATCTTTTCCATCAACGTGCCCGTCCTCGGTATCTGTTATGGAATGCAGTTGATGGCCCTGCTCTTGAATGGTTCCGTCCGCCGTGGCAATCAACATGAATACGGCAACGCGGCCGTGAAAATCCTGGAACCCGATCTGCTCTTTCGCGGCCTGCCGCCCGAACTCAACGTCTGGATGAGCCATGGAGACCAAGTCCAAACAGTGCCCCAGGAATTTCGCGTACTGGCCGCCACACCAACATGCCCGGTGGCCGCCATGGCCGACCCAAACAATCAGTTTTTCGGCCTCCAGTTCCATCCGGAGGTGGTTCACACCTCGCACGGCGACGACATATTGCACCGTTTTGCATTCGATGCCTGCCGCTGTTCCGGCGACTGGCATATGGACGCATTCATCCAAGAAAACATACTAACCCTGCGGAAATTAATCGGCTCCGATGAAGTCCTCTGCGCCCTGAGCGGCGGCGTTGATTCATCCGTCGTCGCCGCCCTTCTGCACCGTGCCGTCGGTGAGCGTCTCCATTGCGTTTTCGTCGATACCGGACTCCTCCGCGCCGGCGAAGCCGAGCAGGTCGAAGAAACCTTCGGCCGCACCTTTGGCATGGACCTGCACATCGTTGATGCAGCCGATCTATTCTTTGAACGCCTCCGCGACGTTGTAGACCCGGAACAGAAACGCAAAATCATCGGAGCCACTTTCATCGAAGTCTTCTCTCAACGCGCCCGCTCTTTCGGAGCCGTACGCTACCTGGCCCAAGGCACACTCTATCCCGATGTCATCGAAAGCCGTTCGCCCCTCGGCGGCCCTTCCGCTACGATCAAGAGCCACCACAATGTCGGTGGCCTGCCCCCCGACCTTAAATTCGAACTCATCGAGCCCCTGCGAGAACTGTTTAAGGACGAAGTGCGCCGCCTTGGGCGCGAGTTGGGACTCCCAGAGGAAATAGTTAGCCGGCAACCCTTCCCCGGTCCCGGCCTGGCTGTGCGTATTATCGGCGAAGTCACCCGCGAACGCGTTCGTATTCTTCAGGAAGCCGATCGCCGCGTACAAGAAGAGATCAGCAAACTTCCGAATTACACTGATATCTGGCAGGCCTTCGCCGTACTCCTCCCTGTTCATTCGGTCGGCGTCATGGGTGACGGGCGAACATATGAAAACGTTATTGCCGTCAGAGCGGTCGAAAGCATCGACGGCATGACCGCCGACTGGTTCCGAATGCCCTACGACACCCTCGACGCGATCGCATCTCGCATTACAAACGAAGTGCGCGGCATAAACCGCGTAGTTTATGATATCAGCTCAAAACCACCCAGCACGATCGAATGGGAATAGATTATGCCCAGAAGAAACGACATCCATAAAATCATGCTCATCGGTTCGGGCCCTATTGTCATCGGACAGGCCTGTGAATTCGATTACTCCGGAACCCAAGCCTGTAAAGCCCTCCGCGAGGACGGATTCCAGGTGGTCCTCATAAATTCCAACCCCGCCACCATAATGACCGATCCGGAAATGGCCGACCGAACCTACATAGAACCGATCACACCCGAGGCCGTCGCCAAGATCATCGAGAAAGAACGACCGGACGCGCTCTTGCCCACGCTCGGCGGCCAAACGGGACTTAACGTCTCCGTCGAAGTGGCCGAATCCGGCATCCTTGATCAGTACGGTGTAGAACTCATCGGTGCCGACGTCTCCGTGATAAAACGCGCCGAGGAACGAGAATTGTTCAAGGCCGCCATGGAAAAGGCTGGGATCGAATGCCTCAAGAGTCGCCTCGTGACGAGCCTGCAGGAAGCCGAGGAGGCTGCGGCGGAAATCGGATTTCCGATAATCGTCCGCCCGAGTTTCACACTCGGCGGTACTGGCGGTGGAACCGCCGAAAATATGTCCCAATTGCGACAGATCGTGCGTGGAGGGCTCGCCGCCAGCCTCACCCATGAAGTCCTCTTGGAAGAATCCGTCTGGGGATGGAAAGAATTCGAATTGGAAGTAATGCGTGACCGCAATGATAATGTCGTCATCGTTTGCTCTATTGAGAACCTGGACCATATGGGAATCCACACCGGTGACAGCATCACCGTCGCCCCCGTACAAACCCTCACAGACGTCGAGTATCAGAACATGCGGGACATGGCGATCCGTTGTATGCGTGCCATCGGCGTCGAAACCGGCGGGTCTAACGTTCAGTTCGCCCAACATCCTTGCACCGGACGCATGGTCATTATCGAAATGAACCCCCGCGTCTCCAGGAGTTCGGCTCTCGCCAGTAAGGCCACGGGTTTCCCCATCGCCAAGATCGCCGCCAAGCTGGCTGTCGGCTACAACCTCGATGAACTACCTAACGATATCACCCGTGAGACACCGGCGTGCTTCGAACCCACCCTTGACTATTGCGTAGTCAAGGTGCCGCGATTCGCATTCGAGAAGTTTCCCGGCGCCGACCCCCGCCTGGGGATAAGCATGAAATCAGTTGGTGAAACAATGGCAATTGGCCGTAATTTCAAGGAAGCCCTCCAGAAAGCATTCCGTGGACTCGAAATCGGAGTCGACGGCCTGGGGCCGCGCGAAAAAGAAAGAATCGACGCCAAGCGCCTCAAAGAAGGCCTCGCTGAACCCCATACTGAAAGACATTTTTACATAAAATACGCTGTCGAACACGGCATGGGCGTGGATGAAATCGCCGAGATTACGCACATTGATCCGTGGTTCATCGATAATATCGCCCAGATCGTGGAAATCGAACGTCGCTTGCTTTCACTGCCTCCCCTGGAAGACAGGATCCCCGCCGATTTGCTGCGCGAAGCCAAAGAAAACGGCTTCTCCGACCTGCAAATTGCCGCTTTCCGCAATCGCACGCAAATGGACGTCCGCCGCGAACGTCGCCGGCTCGCCATCACCCCCGCCTACCGCCTCGTAGACACCTGCGCTGCGGAATTTGAAGCTTATACACCCTACTACTATTCCAGCTACGCATCAGCCGATCAGGCCCGTGTTACCAAGCAGCCCAAGGTAATAATCCTCGGCAGCGGACCCAACCGCATCGGTCAAGGTATAGAATTCGACTACTGTTGCGTTCACACAGTATTCGCACTCAAGGAACTGGGTTACGAAACCATAATGATCAATAGTAACCCCGAAACCGTAAGCACCGATTATGATACCGCTGACAAGCTCTACTTCGAACCCCTCACCTTCGAGGATGTAATGAATATCTACGAGCGCGAAGAACCGCTCGGCATCATCGTACAAATGGGAGGTCAAACGCCCCTCAACCTCGCAGTGCCTCTGATGAAAGCCGGGGCGCACATCTTGGGAACGAGCCCCGAAAGCATCGATCGTGCTGAAGACCGAAAACAATGCCGTGAACTCCTCGAAAAATTAGACCTCAGGCAGCCGGAAAGCGGAACCGCCGTATCAGTCGACGAAGCATTGCAGCTGGCTCACCGCATCGGCTACCCGGTGATGATCCGCCCTTCCTATGTACTCGGAGGCCGGGCCATGATGGTCGCCTATGACGACCACGACCTGCGGCCGTTTGTTGAGGCCGCCTTCCGCGCCAGCCCCGACTTCCCCGTTCTGATAGACCGCTTTCTCGAACATGCGGTGGAGGTCGATGTAGACCTGGTTTCCGACGGAAAAGATGTCTACATCGGCGGTGTTATGCAACACGTGGAAGAAGCTGGTGTCCACTCCGGAGATAGCGCCTGCGCTACCCCCCCGTATTCGCTCTCCTCCGAAACGGTCGTGGACATCAAGGACGCCTGCTCCCGCATTGCCCTGGAGCTCAACGTCAAAGGGCTGATGAACGTGCAGATAGCCGTCCGTGACGACGAAATCTATATCCTTGAAATCAACCCGCGTGCTTCCCGCACGGTGCCGTACATCAGCAAGGCTACCGGTGTCCCCCTCGCCAAAGTCGCTGCAAAAATCGCCGTTGGACGAAGTCTCCGCGACATGGACCTCCCACCATCCGGGAAAGCCACCCCATGGTGCGCCGTCAAGGAGGCCGTCCTGCCGTTCAATCGTTTCGCTGGTGTAGATCCTATCCTTGGGCCGGAAATGAAGTCTACCGGGGAAGTCCTCGGGTTGGACCGTGACTTCCTCACCGCCTACTGGAAAAGTCAAATAGCCGCCGGCCAAATTCTTCCTGAAAGCGGACTCGTTTTTCTAAGCGCCCGCGATTCCGACAAACCCTGGATGGTCGAAATCGGACGCCAACTGGCTGAACTCGATTTCAAAATCATCGCCACCGAAGGTACGGCGTCCGCCCTGAGCAATGCGGGGGTTTCCGCGACAATGGTGTATAAGCTCGCAGAGAATCGCCATCCCGACATACTCGACCACATGCGCGCGGGTCGGGTCTGTCTGGTGATAAACACGCCCAGCGGACCTGTCGCCCGCATTGATGAAGTCCGCATCCGGTCGGAAGCCATCCTACGCAATATACCAATCGTTACCACTGAATCCGGCGCGCGCACAACTGTGGCAGCCATCCGCCACATGCGCGGCAGGAAGTGGGAAGTTTGCTCCCTCCAAGAATACTATACCAAGCAACCTCGCTGATCGGCCCCGGACAGTACGCACAATCGCGACTCACCGTGAGCCACTTCCACTCGGGCAAGGCCCACAGGAGCTGCGTACTACCAGTTCCGGCTGTATCAGGAGCCGTCGTACGGCCGCTGTACCCGGCGCATTCAGGATTTGAATAACCATCTCTGCCGCAAGACGTCCCATCTCCTGCCGCGGAACGCGTACCGTAGTCAGCGGCGGGTCGGCGTACTCAGCCCACGAAATGTCATCGAACCCGGCTACGGACACGTCACCCGGTATCTGAAGCCCCTTCGCCTTCAAGGCTCTGATAGCACCCATAGCTGCCTGATCGTTTATCGCAAATACCGCAGTAAAATATCCCAGTCCAAATGTCTCCAAAGCCCTGGAAACGCCGTCACAGGCGGCTTCCATCACATAATCACCTTCTATGATCCTCCTTTCATCAAACTCCAAGCCGGCACGGCGGTGGGCCTCCAAGAACCCCTCATAACGCGCCTTTACCACTTCATCCCACGGCGCCCGCAGGAAGGCAATCCGCGTGTGTCCCAGTCCTAAAATATATTCCGTCAGTTCAAACGCGCCTCGTACATTGTCCGGCATGACCGACGGTATTCCAGCATGGGGAGAACTGCGGTCAACCAGCACGAGCGGTATCTTTTTCTTGTGGATGGCGAGGATGAATTCATCTGAACCACCACCAATCAGAACCACTCCCTCCAGTCTGTGACGTCGCACCGTCTCGACTACGATACCCGCCCCCTTGGCGGACCACATCTCTTCAGACGACATAGAGGAAAACAACAGCCGGTAACCACCCACCCCCATCCGCTGCTCCAGCCCGGCGAAGATGTCACCGTAGTAAGGATCAAGCACAGGAAACCCGACCTTGCGCAACATGATACAGCCGACGACCCGGCTTCCCTTGATAAGCGCCCGTCGCCTCAAAACTACGTTGCCGGCCCCCGGTACGTTCCTTATCAGACCCTCGCCAACCAGTTCTGATATCGTCTTCCTGATGGTAAGCCGACTCAGCTTGAACTCCTTACACAGCCTACGCTCTGACGGGAGATATTCCCCTACCGGATAATATCCATCCGCAATCCTCCGCCTCAAGACTGCCGCACACTGCCGGTAGCGTGGACCGATCTCCGCTTTGGATGTATCCGTCACTGCTCGAACTCCACCAAGAAACAACAGGACCGTAGACCGGATAATACCAGTTTAATACGGCTGCACGCCATGTCAAGATCGGCAAACGCCCCCCCTTACTCATCCCCCATACTCGTTCCCACCGCCCGCGCCGCACGTACCAGTTCATGTTCGGGGGGAACGACCTTTTGCCGCGCTATCGCCTCCTCTATCTCCACCGAAACAATGCTCGTCCCACGCAGCGCCGCCATTTTCCCGAATTCACCCGCAGCCACCATCCGGCACGCCTGTACACCAAAACGTGTCGCCAAATTTCTGTCAAAGGCTGTCGGTGATCCCCCTCTCTGTAGATGACCAAGAACCGTCACCCGCGTCTCCTTGTGCGCCTGCTCTTCAATCATCCGTGCCACGTAATCACCTACGCCTCCCAACTGATTGGGATCCGTCCTTTTTTTGTCCCGAGTCCGAATAATCATCCCCACCCCCGGGCACGACGTCCCTTCAGAAACACAAACAATGCTGAAGCGCTTCCCCCGGCGGCTGCGGTCCACCACTTTCCGGAACACCGACTCCCATTGGAATGCTATCTCAGGAATAAGAATGATGTCAGCCCCACCCGCCAGTCCACCACGCAATGCTATCCAGCCCGCATAGCGTCCCATCACTTCAATCACCATGACCCGATGATGAGAACTTGCCGTAGTATGCAAACGATCTATCGCCTCTGTAACAACCGCCACCGCCGAATCATGTCCAAATGTCAAATCCGTACCTTCCAGATCGTTATCAATGGTCTTGGGAACACCCACAATGTTCATCCCCAGGCCGCCCAACTTCCTGGCAATGTGCATGGTTCCATCACCGCCTATCGCCACCAGCGCATCCAGTCCCCAACGTCTGTAGTTCTCCAACGCCGACTGGGACGCATCGACGATCTCAAGTGTTCCGTCACGTTTCTCGCGTGGGTAGTGCCAGGGATCACCCTTGTTGGAAGTTCCCAAAATCGTCCCTCCCGTACTCAGTATTCCGGATACGTCGGCGTTATGCAGATGCCGCATCCGTCCTTCAACGAGGCCCTCAAACCCGTCTTCGATGCCGATAACCTCCATCCCGTAATCATGCATCGCTGGCTTGGCCACAGCCCGAATGACGGCATTCAATCCGGGACAATCTCCACCCCCCGTGAGTATTCCAAGCCTGCTGATGTGTCTCCGACTACTCCCGCTCATGTGACCCTCCATAATGCCATTTACCACTCACAACCCGTCGCTCCCTGACTCCGAAGTATCCGCCGCCGCTGCGGAAACAAATTGCCCGCCTTCCCACAAGAACAGCATAAACCCCACGCCCGCCTACTACAAGCAGGCGTGATTCACCACCGAACGAAAGTCCCCCGCCTTGGACAATTATCCAATACCGCGAAACTCTACAAAAACAACGGATCCTCTTCCCGGAGCACTCTCCACGTGCAACCTTCCACCGGCCTTCTCGATGACGCGTCCGGCAAGATACAAGCCCATTCCCGCCCCGCGTGTAACGTCAGCGGGACTGAACTGCGGCAGCAACTCCTTCTCCAGGCGTCCCATGTCAACACCCGGCCCATGATCTTCAATCCGCAGCTCGGCGCGACCACCATCCTCCACCCAGGCGATACGAACGGTGCCGCCCTTTTCCGCTGATGCCTCCAGTGCATTGCTCAGCAAAGTCCTAAAGGCTATCTTCAATAAGCGGACGTCTGTACGTAACATCCAGCGGTTGGACAGTATGCGGACGTCCAGATCGACACCCACCGCCCGCGCCCAGGGCTTTATTTCCTCAATCATGGATTTCAACAAGTCCGCGGGCGTAACTTCCTCCTCACGATATGGCGTTTCTCCGGATACGGCCCGCGACAACTCGGTCATGTCGCGACACCGCTCCATCCCTCGCTCAACCATGTATAGCGCCTTCACAATCTCCGAGTATCTCGGCACATCCTCCCGCCCTATTCCGCGTATCGCATCGTCCAATTTGTGCAGGTGCCTCAAGACCCCGGCCATCGGAGCACTCATGTCGTACATCAATTCCATGGCAGCCTGCGTGCGCGATATCAGAAGATCTTTATCCGCTACTTGTTGCGTCAAATCACGAATTATTCCCGTCATTTCTTCTATCTCTTGATTACGCCGCTTCTGCATGCGCGTTCGCTCCACGCAAAGCTGTACGGTCTTGCGTAATGCCTCGGGATCAATCGGTTTCTCCACATAGTAACTCGCCCCCAGCGATATTGCTTGCTTGGCGCTTTCCAACCCACCGAATCCCGTGACGATTATTACCGATACGGTCGGATCTTCGTTGCGTATGGCCCGCAACCCTTCTATCCCGTCTCTACCCGGCATCACCAGGTCCATCAACACTGCATCAGGATGCTTCTGCTTGAAAAGACGCAGGCCGGTATCCGCCGACTCAGCGGAAACGACCTCGTACTCATCGGAAAGGACGGTCTGCAGCATGTCACGGAACAGATTCTCGTCGTCTATCACCAATACCGTCGGCTGACTCGTCTGTGTCACCATCGCCACCGCTCCTAACCCGTCGCAATTCTCTCTATCCATTAGCAAAGCAGATAGTATGCCGTCAAAGAAGCCGGCCATCGTGTGGCAGCATAATTGGTTTGTGACCAACGTGTTACATTTTTGGGCTGTGTTCTTCTCCGCTTGCATTTCTCACCCATGAGGAAACTCGTCCGGCCGTCTGTGATTCGACTCCACCCCATCCATCAGGATCAACGTGATGCCCGCCGTCCCAGACAAAGAATCACCGACGGCATACCCCCCTATGGCTACAGCACTGACGCGGGTCCCGTGCTGATAGAAATAGCCGCATCTGCTCCGATGGTGACCTCTCCACGCAATCGAATGTCACGGGAGGATGACCCGATCAGTATGTCCACCTTCCCTCGTGGCATGCGCCATCGCCCATCCGCGGGATCGAAATAGCAAAATGCATCCTTATTCAGATGAAAGAGTACCGGCCGTGATTCTCCAGGCTTCAATGCTACTCGCTTGAAGGCCTTGAGCTCATTTATCGGGCGCTTGAGGACGGGATCACAGTCATGAACATACAACTGTACCACTTCGACCCCTGTATACTTCCCGCAATTCCGGACGACGATACTAACATCCAATTCGTCTCTCCCCTTTGACGATGGCTGCAGTTTTAGTTCGCTGTATTTGAAATGGGTATATGATAATCCATGACCGAATGGGTAGCGTGGAGCTATCCCATGCATGTCATAGTGACGATAGCCGACGAAAAGATCCTCCGCATAGTCAACGTGTCCACCTGCGCCGGGATAGTTTCCATACTCCGCCGAGTCCTCAAGCCTTCGCGGAATAGTTATCGGCAACCGGCCCTCCGGCCCCCTCACCCCAAAAAGAATGTCGGCGATGGCGTCACCGCCTTCCTGCCCCGGATACCAAGCTTCCAATACGGCTGGCACACTCTCTATCCAGCTTTCCATGGAAATTGGGCTCCCATTGACAAGAATCACCACCGTGTTCGTATTGATGCGTGCTACGCGCTCAATCAACTCAGCCTGTCGCCCGGGGAGCTCAATATCCGACCTGTCGTGTCCTTCCCCTTCAAAACGTGACGACAATCCAACGAATATGAGCGCAGCATCCGATTCTTCCGCCAGATGCTCGGCGGCCTCGATATCATCACCCGGTACGTTCCAAACCAGCTTGGCAACTGCTACTCCGCGGCGCTCATGATATTCGACCTTTATCGGATAGCTTCTGCCGGAGACCAACGTTACCGTGGCCGTCCGGCAGTCCGAAGCATGATCCTTCCAATGGTCGATCAAAAGCCGCCCGTTAAGGTACAATCGCACCCCGTCATCCGAAATCATTCCGATACGGTAGCGTCCATCCCGCGGCACACTAAGACGCCCGTGCCAGCGCACGGAGAATTCGTCAGCAGGCAATCCCTGCGCCGGAGCCAGGTCCCCCCAATCGAAAAAAATCAGAGGGTCAATCCTGGAAACAGCCGCTGTTCCGGAAAGATCCGGGTTATCATAGTACTCGCCTCTCAGGCCCCAGCCGCTTGCGCCGTCATCATCGGGTTTCAGGTATATTGAAGGTATGGGCGTCAATTCACCGTCACCCAGTCCGCACCCACGGCCGTAGAGCACTTCCACATTTCGTTGGAGACAGCGCTCTGCGATCGCTTGCAGAGGAGTGACCAAATAATAAGAATAGACTCTCGAACTACCCCCACCGCCCGCTCGCATACAATCAGCATTCGGCCCCAAAACGGCCACGACCGCCCCAGAGGACGAAATCTTCAATGGCAGTAAATCGCGATCATTTTTCAGCAAGACAGCGCCTTGGGAAGCCACTTCCCTTGAAAGATTTCTGTGCTCGGAGAGCATTCCGAGGAACGAATCCCTGTCGACATTCCACAGTCCGATCGACCTCCTCCAAAGAATCAGTCGCAGAAGGCGGGCGACCTTCTCATCAATCACCTCCTCTGGAACTTCACCCCTCTTTACGGCGAGAATCAACTTTTTGCTGAAATATCGCCCCGGTCCGGGCATCTCTAAATCAAGCCCCGCCAGAGCAGAAGCGACCGTGCTGTGACACGCCCACCAATCAGACAGTACGATTCCACGGAACCCCCAGTCGTGTCGCAGCACATCCGTTAAGAGATGGCGATTCGCACAACAATAGGATCCGTTGACACGGTTATATGCTGCCATCACCGCCCAGACCCCAGCCCGAACCGCTGAATGAAAAGCAGGGAAATATATCTCCCGCATTGCCCTCTCACTCACCCGAACGTCTATGCTTCCACGATCCCATTCCTGATTGTTACACGCAAAGTGCTTTACGCAGGCCGCAACACCGTGTTGCTGGACACCACGAACATAGGCGGCCGTCAAACTTGCCGCCAAATATGGATCCTCGCTGAAGCTTTCAAAAACGCGCCCGCCCAATGGCGTGCGCTGTATGTTGACACACGGCCCGAGAAGAACATCGCACCCCTTGGCCCGCGCCTCATCAGCCAAGGCATTGCCCACACGTTCGACCAGCTTGGGGTTCCACGTAGATGCCATCGTTATCGCTGTTGGAAAGCACGTTGCCTTTCCCTTCCGGATACCGTGCGGACCGTCTGTCATACTCAGCGCCGGAATACCCAAGCGCGGCACCGCACGCGTCTTCATCTCGCTGGCTCCGCTCAGCAATCCGACCTTCTCATCCAAGGTCATCCGCTGCAGCAAGTCTGCGATCCTGGCTTCCGAAATACCCGATGTCCGCATTCCAGCCCCCATCAAACGTGGAACCATCAGCAGACAAAGCAAAACCGCCAAACTTGCAATGCCGATACGCCGCAGCAATTTAACCTCCCTGGCGAAAAACGCCGCTTCGTGGCTGTACATCAACGGCTGGTGCAACCGTTCCCGATCGCAGTCATACGCTTCGCAATGACGATTTCGGCAACCCCAGCATTTCCGCCACGATTTCAGGAACCCGCTCGATTGCATCGCCGACTCGTCCGCCGTCCTTGCCACCGGCTTGGGCCTTTTCCGGCCGCCCTCCGCCCCCTCCACCGGTAATACGCGCAACCTGGGAGACTATCCGCCCCGCATGCACACCTCGTTTCACCCAGTCCGATGTCACCACGGCCATGAAATGTGCCCGGCCTTCAAACGACGACCCTGCAACGGCGATACCGGAGGACATTCGCCCCCTTAACTGATCCATCACGGACCGCAAAGTTTCCATTGAGCATTCGCCCAAATTGGCGGCAATTACCGTGGCATCTCCTACCTTCTGAGACTTATGCAACAATTCATCGACATGGGAACCTGCTGATTCCAATTCGAGGCGGCGAACTTTTTTCTCCAGCCGGCGCGTCTTCTCCAACAATACTTCGACTCGTATCGGAATCTCTTCGATAGCTATGCTGAGCCGCCGCGCCACGGATTCCAGCAATTCATGCTCTCTCCTTAACACGTGGTATGCCGGCCACCCACACACCGCCTCAATACGCCGCACCCCCGACGCCACCGATGATTCCGAAAGGATATGGAATAGACCAATGTCACCCGTACGCTTCACATGGGTGCCCCCACATAACTCGCGACTGAAACCCCCTATGTCCAAGACGCGAACCCGTTCGCCGTATTTCTCATCGAATACAGCTATTATTCCCGATCCGGGCACGTCTTTCAGTGCCATCTCATATGTGCGGACTGGTGTGTTTTCCAAAATACACTCGGTGACAAGCCTCTCCACTTCTTCAAGTTGTACAGGCGTGAGAGCCTCGTGGTAACTGAAATCAAACCTCAGGCGCTCAGGTCCGACGAATGATCCCGCCTGCCTGATCGTCGCGCCGATACACTTACGTAACGCATAGTTCAGCAGATGGGTTGCCGTGTGATGCCGTGTTATCTTGCCGCGTCGTTCCTTGTCCACTATCGCCGCCACGTGGTCGCCTACCGATAACTTCCCTCGCACCATTTTGCCGAAGTGAAGAATCACGCCCTCAGCGAATTTCTGCGTATCCCACACTTCAAATTCAGCGCCCCCCCCACGGATTACTCCCTGGTCCCCCACCTGGCCGCCGGCCTCGGCGTAAAAGGGAGTCTCTGTAAGCATCAGCGCCCCTTCCTGCCCCTCCGTCAGTTCTGCATCCGGCCCAGCGTCTCCCACTGCTACAGCCGTCACGTCGGTCTCAGTGTCAAGTTTCTCATACCCGACAAAACGCGAGCGTCGAGACCCCGCTACAATTCTGCCAATCGTCTCAGATCCCACGGTGCCGATCTCGCCTCCCCGGCTGGCCTCACGTGCGCGCCTGCGCTGCGATTCCATCAACTCTTCAAAGCCTTCGCGGTCGACGACCAAACCCTGCTCGGAGGCCATCAGTTCTGTAAGGTCCACGGGGAATCCGTAGGTATCGTACAACTTGAATGCTTCGTCTCCGGGAAACACCGTCTCACCGCGTTGCTTCAGAAGCCGGACCACGTCCTCAAAAAGTGCAATCCCCCGGTCCAATGTGACCGCAAAAGATTCCTCCTCGGCTTTCAGGGCACGCAGTATATCATCTCGGTGTTCGCGCAATTCGCCGAAATAATCCCCCATGATCTCTTGCAAGCGGGGAAATAGTCTGCCCATGAACGGTTCTTGCAGACCCAACCTGCGACCAAAACGTGCCGCCCGCCGCAGAAGCCGCCGCAAGACGTACCCGCGGCCCTCATTCGATGGTAGAACCCCATCTGCAACGGCAAATGCCAAGGCGCGCAAATGATCTGCTATCACACGCATTGCCACCGCGTCCTCGCCGCCATAATGACGACCGCTTATCGCTTCAAGTTCAGCTATCAGCGGCTGGAAAAGATCGGTGTCGTAATTTGAGTGCTTTCCCTGGAGAACCGCAACAAGCCGTTCGAACCCCATCCCCGTATCCACGTGCTTTTCCGGAAGCTCGTGCAAACTTCCGTCCGAATGGCGATCATACTGGATAAAAACAAGGTTCCACAGTTCTATGACGTCCGGGCTCCCGCTGTTGATCTCTTCCGGCGAACAGCCGTTTTCTGTGAGATCAATGTGAATTTCAGAACAGGGGCCACAAGGTCCGGTATCGGCCATTTCCCAAAAGTTATCCTTCTCCCCAAATCTGAGGACATGCGATCTATCAATATCGGTAACATCTTTCCAGATACGCTCAGCCTCATCATCTTCCCGGTAAACCGTCGCCCATAATCTCTCCCGCGGTAGGCCCCACACTCTCGTAAGCAGCTCCCAGGCCCATTCGATCGCCTCTTTCTTGTAATAGTCGCCGAACGACCAGTTGCCCAACATTTCGAAGAAAGTATGATGATATGTGTCTCGTCCGACTTCCTCGAGATCATTGTGTTTCCCACTGACCCGTATGCACTTTTGCGTATCCGCCACGCGTCTGGTCTCGTTTCTCCGTGCACCGAGGAAAACGTCTTTGAACTGGTTCATCCCGGCATTGACGAAAAGCAGAGTGGGGTCAGCAGGCAAGACCAATGGAGAACTGGGTACGATGGTATGCCCGCGTCTCTGAAAGAAATCAAGGAATGTCCGGCGAATCTCAGCCGAACTTGGATATTTCTCACTCATCACGGTCCGATCTACATGTCGTTTCGGGCAGCGTGCGCCTTCTCCTTCACGCGTTCCACCAATGTCTTGGCGAGATCCGGATCTTCCTCAATACGCTGCCGGGCCGCGTCACGCCCCTGACCAAGTTGGTCTCCGTCAAACGAAAGCCAAGCGCCCCGCTTCTCAACGAGACCGTATTGAATAGCTGCGTCCAATACAGATCCGGCCCAAGAAATACCCTTCGAATATACGATCTCGAACTCGGCCTCCGTAAACGGGGGTGCCAACTTATTCTTGACCACTTTGACTTTGGTTCGGTTCCCTACCGCCCTACCAGAAGAGTCCTTCAGAGTTGTCACCCTCCGTATATCCATTCTGACCGATGCATAGAATTTCAAGGCCCGGCCTCCCGGCGTGGTTTCAGGATTGCCGAACATAACCCCGATCTTCTCCCTTATCTGGTTTGTAAACACGCAGCATGTCTTCGATTTGTTGATCGCGGAAGTCAGTTTACGCAATGCCTGCGACATCAACCGTGCCTGCAATCCAACGTGCGTATCCCCCATCTCACCGTCCAATTCAGCCCGTGGCACCAAGGCCGCTACGGAATCAACCACGACGACATCCACGGCGTTGCTGCGTACCAGAGCGTCGGCAATGTTCAAGGCTTCCTCACCGGAGTCAGGTTGCGACACCAACAGATCATCCAGGTTAACGCCGATGTTGCGCGCATAATGGGGATGAAGAGCATGTTCTGCGTCTATAAAAGCCGCAACGCCGCCTTCCTTCTGTGCATTGGCTATTATGTGAAGAACCAATGTGGTCTTCCCTGAAGCTTCCGGACCGAAGATTTCCACGACTCGGCCCCTCGGCACACCGCCGATCCCCAAAGCCAGATCTAGAGTCAAAGCCCCCGTAGATATTGTGGGAACGCTCACCCGCGCCTCGTCGGCTCCAAGACGCATAATCGCCCCGTCACCATACTGCTTCTGAATCTGCGCGAGTATGGCGCTCAGCGACGTGGGTGTATTCTTTTCCCTTTTCCTCTTATCGACACCTGAAGCCTCTTTAGCGGGCATTTTCGCAGCCTCCTTTCAAAACCGCCGCGTGCAACACGGAATATCTTGCACCCCGCGGATGCAATCGGCTCTCCATCAGCAGAACACGCCGCACCCTCAGTATACCACGGGCCGTATTGTTAGCGGACTGTATCCTCCTTGTCAATTCATCCACATTCTCACCCCCTCTCACTCGTCCCAAGGTCAAATGTGGGCGGAAAACACGATCCTCAACGGCTATCCCTGCGTTCCGCGCCGCCGCACACACCCCTTCATAAAGAGCATCCATCTCCGGTGGCCGATTTTCCACCCCAGCCCAAATCACCCGCGGCCTCCGCACGGAACCGAATGTTCCCAACCCATTGATGACCAAATCAAACGGTGGGACATGCGCCGCCGCCAAATCCAGTCCTTCAGCGACTCTGCCGACCGCCTCCATCAAGATATCGCCCAGAAAAATCAACGTAATATGAATATTCTCCACTGGTACCCAGCTGACCTTGGCACCAGCCATTCGTAAACGCCGTTGGATCACGGCCAGTGTCGAGCGCAGACCATCGTCTATCTCTATGGCCACAAAAGAACGTACCCCTGCCTGCCCCTCCTCATGCGCAACCATCATCGCGCTCCCGCCTCCTCATCCTCCTCCAGAAGAAGGCGCAACATATTCAGGGCGGTGACCACGCTCCACTCTCTCACCCGTTCACGGCCGCCGCCGAACATGTTTCTCTCGACTTGAATACCGCTTGGCCCGGCAACCGCAATAAAGACCAACCCTACCGGCTTTCGAACGCTACCACCTTCGGGCCCCGCAATTCCAGTGATGCTCACACCATAATCCGCGTGAAAGCGCTTGCGCACACCCGAGGCCATCTGCCGCGCCACGGTCGCACTGACCGCCCCATGGCGTTCGAGATGTCTTTGCGAAACCATGAGTTCGGCCACTTTCAGCCGATCCGTATACGCTGTAACCCCACCGACAAAGTATTTGGAACTTCCGCTCACGGATGTGATTCTCGCACTCAGCATGCCCGCCGTGCAGGATTCCGCCGTGGCCAAGGTCCGCCCCTTGCGCCGCAAGAGATTCCCCACAACGGATTCCAGGCCGACTCGTGTTTCGGCATATATCGCCCGGCCGAGACAACGCCGCACGGCCGCCACGCTTTCGCCAAATTCTTCCTCGCTCAGGCTGCTGCTTTCCAATACGAGTTCCACTCTGCCGGGCGCCGGACGGTAATACACCTCGACTCCCGCTTGAACAGCGCCCGATATATGGGCCGCGATCTCCACTTCCCTCATTCCTCCCACCATGAAAATGTGTTCGCGCAAGATGTTTCGCGTCCCCCCCAAAAAAGTCAGCACCTGCGTCCGCAAAATCGCCTCAAATTCATCAGGGGGCCCCGGCATAAGAAATATCGAGGCATCCTCCGTATCTATCTTGATTCCCGGAGCAACGCCAACCGGATTTGGAAGAAGGCGCCCACCTTCGATCGTCTCCGCCTGCCGCCGACACATATCTTCGGCCACTCTTCCTGAAACAGCCATTTTTCGGCGAATATCCTCAAGCTCCTGCTCCTGAATCACCAAACGGCGCCCCAAGTATTCTGCAACCGCCTCCTTGGTAATATCATCGTGTGTAGGACCCAGCCCACCACCGACAAAGACAATCTTGACTCTGCGCAAGGCACCTCTAAGCGCATCAATGATCGCCTCCTTGCGGTCGGGTACGGTTGTCTCCCGGACCAACAGCACCCCCTTCTCACGCAGCGCAGCCCCGAGACATGCCGTATGGCGGTTCAAGGCACCACCACTCAGCAACTCGCTTCCCGTCGAAATCAGCTCGGCTTCAGGTAGGTTCATTCCGCGTATCCATCAGGATGCGCCCGGTGCCAGTTCCACGT
>JAOZMZ010000089.1 GCA_029934055.1 Kiritimatiellia bacterium | reverse complement strand
GACGCCGGGAAAGAGTCCGGCGCCCAGAAAGCCATAACACAAAGCAAGCACCGGGCCGGTGCCGGAAACCAACCACGCCATCACGGCGGCGGCCGCCAGGATTGTCGTGAAGGCGGGAAGGGTGAGGTTCGGGGTTGTCAGCGTGGTGAGGATTCCTGGAGGCGGGTGCATGTTGAAGGCTATCGTTGTCGTGGTGATGCCGAGAAACATCAGGCCGATTCCCAGCAACATGGTGCCGATATTCCGCAGCGGCGGCCACGGTGAGGCCACTTGCATGATGAAACCGAGAGCGACGGCGACATAGGTGTAATCGCCGGGCTGGAATGCAAATACTTGCATACAGGCGGCCATACCGATCGCCGCGGCGGCGATCGCCGTCACAGCCGAGGCGAGGCCGAGAAGGCCTGCATTTACAAGGCCGACGAACACTTTCAGGCCGCCGTCCCCGTGGAGGAACGTTCCGGCGACAATACCGCCGCCCAGAGCCCTAAGACGTGTACCCGCGCTGCGACTGAGGGTTCGTCGCAGGATGTTCCCTGCGGACTCGGAAAAACCGCGGCCGAGATAGTGCAGACCGAAAATGAAAAGGGCGGCGCCGCCTGATATTTGGAACGTGAGGAAGAAAATGTCGCCTGCATTCTGCATTGCGCATGACCTCCGGCCACTCCGTCCGGGAATATTCTCGCAGAAGAAGGTGCTTCATGGCGAGAAAAATGGACCAGGCCGCGCGGTCACGACGGACTGAGGGGAACCCGGCCGGATTTTCAGAAGAGAAATAGAAAACGGTGGCGGCGGCGCGGTGGGGCTGATGGAGAAGGCGTGGTACGGGGTTCGGACTCCTCGAATTGAGTGGACGCTTGTTGCGTGATGGAAGTCGCCACGGCTTGATCGGGGGCGGGCGTATTCGCTGCCGGCGCGATCTCCCGCAGACCGGGGGCTGCCGGTATCTGGCTGATGCGGTGATGGATGCCGGTTGGCGGGGGGACAACAGGTGAGATCTGGGCGCGGTGGGGGACTTTCCAGAACAGGCCCAGGTAGACAGCCGTTCCGATGACCAAGAGGGTGAGGACCGCCAGAACTGTTGTGAGCATTGCAACACGGCGTTGGGAATGATCGAGAACACGATAGAGCAGGTCTTCGGATTCCCGGGACCGTTCCGCAAGACGCGCGAGCATTTCGGCTGAAGTTTTTCCCATTTGTTCTAGGGATGAGGTTGTTGAACTGAAGCGTTCAAGAACCCCGGCTTCATGGCTGAGATGTTCTTCGATTTGTTTTAAGACATCGGTTTGGTACTGGGCATGATCGCCGGCCTTGCGCAGGCCGTCCAGAGCGGCGGGCAGATCCGTGAGCACTTCGGCAAGGCGTGCCTGGGCGCGGGACTGATCCTCCAGGTGGGCATTGATAGTACGCATGAGGTCGCGCAGTTCCAGGTAGGCA
The DNA here is from genome assembly GCA_029934055.1 of Kiritimatiellia bacterium. Lineage (GTDB taxonomy): Bacteria > Verrucomicrobiota > Kiritimatiellia > B70-G9 > B70-G9 > JAOZMZ01. The sequence goes on along the minus strand of JAOZMZ010000089.1, from coordinate 5,016 downwards.
GCCTGCATCGCGGCCAGTTGACGGGCACGCCGGCGGCGCCATGGAAAGATGCTTTCCCGGGAGGCTCCGGCCTGGGGGGCGGCCCCCGTGGCCGGCGTCATCTCGACGTTGGTATTACCGATTTTCCTGAAGAAATCCAGCAGGCTCATTTCGGGACCATCCTTGTCTGCATGGCGATATTCTATGCCGGCAGAAATGCCAGGCCAAGCCGGAAGGCTAAAATAAGATTGAATAGAGGGCGGGGATTTGGAGTATTCGTCGGATATGGCAGGGAGGAAACAGATGCAGATGGCAGAGCGTGGCTGTGGTATCGGATGATGAAAGGGAAAGTTTCGAGGGTCGCGTTGATTTGCTTGATGACCGCCACCGCCGGATGTGCGCTGTTGCATGATGGTGGGCGGAGTGATACCGATGCCTTACGACCGCGGCTGGGGATATGGTGCGAGTTCATGCCGTATCGGCAGGTGGTGAATTGGCTGCCGATGCTGAGCAGGTACGACTGCCGGTTGCTGATACATGTGGAGAGCGAAGATATCGGAGACGAGGATTTTGTCCGGTTGTGCCGGGCGGCGTGCTCGAACGGGGTGCGGGTGACAGCGTGGTTCCTGTTGCCGTATGACAAGAGTCTGTATGTGGGGGAGGAGACGGCGGGTGAATTCGAGCGGCTGGCGCTGGCATTTGCGGACTGGAACACCCAGGCGCATTTGGGGGTGCGGGAAGTTGTGTTCGATTGCGAGCCCAATCCGCAATTAGGGGCGCGCCTGGCGGAATGCCTGCGACGGCACAGTCTATTTGGAATGGCACGGGTGCTTCGCGGTCAGATGGACCGCCGCAATTTCGCAAATTCGGTCCATAGGCTGAACAATCTGATTTTCGAGCTGCATGCGAAGGGCCTGCGCGTCAACGGGGCCGCCAACCGCGTTTTCCTGGATTTCATGCGCTACGGGAATGTCGCCGTGCAGGACAGTCTCAATGCGCCTTTCAGCATGATCGACTGGGACGGCGTATCCTTCATCACCTACAGGTACAAGACGTCGGCGGCGCGGTATGTAGCGATGATCAAGCGTTACGGCAGGCTGGAGAGGCGCTATTTCGACAGTGAGTCCGGCTTGGATGTCGGGTTGGTGGGTGACCACCGGCATATCCCCGAGCATGTCGAGCGGGCGAAAAGATTCGGGCTGGGAGCGTACTATCTCGGCTATCTGGAAGGCATGCATGACCCGGATGATCTGCGGCAGGCGGTGAGTGCGGCTCTGGGGGTAGGCGTGAGCAGGATAAATATTTATTCACTGGAGGGTGCGGTCGGATCGAAAGCCGGGCTGGAGGGATGGTTGCAGGCGGCGGCCGGTGCGCGTCCGCTACGTGGTCCGGCGGTATGGACGCCGTTCAATTCTTTCAAGATGGGTCTCACGGCCCTGACACTTGAGGGATTGTTCCGCGGACTGGTGGGCGCGGAGCGCGGATATCATGATCTCAGCAGCTGCAAGGAGGCGGGAGGCTGAGGGACGCTTTGGCTGCGCCGACGGCCCCCGTTCTGTATGAGATCAAGCGTGCGCCGCAGGCGGGCGGGGGGGATCGTTTCAAGTTTTCGATCGAGGACTTCGGCTGCGTGGCGGCACATGCTCCGGCGCACGTGCGGTAGTGGCGGGCAGTCGGTCCCGAGGATGGTTTCGAGCGATGCCACTGATTCTCCCACCAGACCGCAGGCGACAATGTTTTCGAAACCGCCCAGGTCGGTGTTGACGTTGAAACTCATACCATGGGAGCTGATCCAATGCTGGAGGCGGAATCCGATCGCGGCGATTTTGCCCCGGTCGCACCAGACTCCATTCATTCCAGGACGACGATAGGCACGCACGTTGAAATCACGGGCCGTGCGCAGGGCTATCTCTTCGAGATTGTACAGATATCCGTGGGCGCCGCTGTCACTGGGCCGGAGGCGGAGGATCGGGTAAATTACGAGTTGGCCGGGACCGTGATAGGTGACATCTCCGCCGCGCGGTGCAAGTTCGAGCGCTATTCCTTTCTTTTCCAGTTGTTTTCTTGAGGCCAGCAGGTGGCGATCGCGGCCGCGGCGTCCCAGGGTTATCACCGGGAGGTGTTCGAGAAACAGGATCGTATCGGGTATCTCTTCCCGCAGGCGCGCGGCGACGAGGCGTTCCTGAAGCTCGGCGGTTTGCCGGTAGGGCATGGGTTGCTCGAAGTAAACGGCCCAAGTCTTCATTCTGCGTTTTTCCGGCTGGAAGCCGGCTAGTTTCCGCCGGCTATTTCGGCATACTGAGCGGCGTCGAGCAGTACGGACTGGTCAGCCTTGTCGGAGAGTTTGATGCGGAAGATCCATCCCTTGTCGTAGGGATCAGTGTTGATCAATTCGGGATGTTCGTTCAGGGCCTGGTTGACTTCGGTGACCGTTCCGGGCAGCGGAGCATATATATCGGAGGCAGCCTTTACGGACTCCACTACGGCGGTTTCTTCACCGGCGGTCACGGCACGGCCGACCGCAGGCAGCTCCACGAAGGTGAGGTCGCCCAACTGTTCTTGGGCGAATTCCGTTATGCCCACTGTTGCCGTATCGCCTTCAATACGCACCCATTCATGGGTCTTGGTATACCGCAGGTTTTCGGGAATATTCATATCATCCATCCTCCATCACTGCATGGTCAGATAAATACCAGTATGCGCGGTCCGAAGCAATGCCGGCTTTCGTCCAACGGCGGCCGGGATTAGCTCAAGGAACGCGCACGAGATTTTCCCGGACCAGGTATTCCCCGATCTGGACGGCGTTCAGGGCGGCCCCTTTCCAGAGGTTGTCGCCGCACACGAACAGGTTGAGGCCGTTGGCGACGGTATCATCGCGGCGGATACGGCCTACCAGTACGCTTTCTTTCCCGCTGCACGCCAGAGGGGTGGGATAAGATTCGGACGAAAGCTCATCAAGCACCTTCACCCCGGGCGCCTGCGCAAGAATATCCCTGGCCTGGTCGGGCGTGAGCGGTTTGATGAATTTAACATTCAGGGCTTCGCTGTGGCCGTTGAAGACCGGCACGCGGACACAGGTTGCACTGACGCGGATGGAAGTATCATCGAGTATTTTGTGGGTTTCCCGCCGCAACTTGAGTTCTTCGCTGGTCATGCCGGAATCCACTTCGCCGCCGATCCGGGGAATAACGTTGAAGGCTATGGGGTGTGGATAGACCTCGGGTTCATGAACAGAAGAATTGCACCAGGCACGGCACTCATCCTCGAGCTCGCGGACGGCGGCCGAACCGCTGCCGGAAACCGCCTGATATGTAGCGGCCACGATCCGCCGGATTCCGGCGGCGCGGTGGAGCGGAGCGAGGGCCATCAGGGCGACGATGGTGGTGCAGTTTGGGTTGGCGATGAACCCATGGTGCGCCTTGAGTGCATCGGCATTGATTTCAGGTATTACCAAGGGGACGCGCTGATCCATACGGAAATCATCCCCGTTGTCTATCACCACACAGCCGCGGCGAACTGCTTCCCATCCGTAGAGACGCGATGCCCCGCGGGCGCCTTCCGTACCGGCGAAAAAGGCTATGTCAATTTCATCGAAGGCATCTGCAGAGGCCGGGACCACTTCATATTCCCGGCCGTCGATTTTTTCCGTGCGGGCCCGCCGCGCGAGGATTTTCAGCTCTTCGAGCGGGAAGTCACGTTGCAAAAGGAGACGCACCATTTCACGTCCGACGGCACCGATGCCGACGACTGCGACCTTGTATGACTTGTTATTCATTTGATTCGGCTCCTCGCTGAATCAAGAGTAGCTGCTGATCATCGGAACGATGTCAGGACACGTGTTCGGCGAGCATATCGCCCACCTGGCTTGTCGAATATCCCATGCGACCGGCACCGAGGCTCTTGAGTTTCTGCGATGTCACGTAGACGACGGCCTTTTCAATGGCCTCGGCTACTTCCTTTTCTCCGAGGTGGTTCATCATCATGGACGCGGCACAGATTGCCGCCAGCGGATTGATGACGTTCTTGCCGGTATATTTCGGGGCGGACCCCCCGATCGGCTCGAACATGCTGACGCCTTCCGGATTGATATTGCCGCCGGCGGCGATCCCCATGCCTCCCTGGGTAATGGCTCCGAGATCGGTGATGATATCGCCGAACATGTTTCCGGTGACAATCACGTCGAACCATTCGGGGTTTTTGACCATCCACATGCAGGTGGCGTCGACGTGGTAGTACTCACGTTTTATCTCCGGATAGTCGCTGGACCCGATTTCATGGAAGGCGCGTTCCCAGAGGTCGTAGACGTAAGTCAGCACGTTGGTCTTGCCGCAGAGTGCAAGGGTATTCCGCTTGGCTCGGCGGCGGGTGTATTCGAAGGCGTAGCGCAGGCAGCGCTCAACCTGGAAACGGCTGTAGACCATGCCTTGGACGGCGATCTCCCGGGGCGTGCCTTTCATCGTGAAGCCGCCCGTACCGGTATAGAGACCACCGGTGTTTTCGCGCACGACGACGTAATCTATTTCTTCGGGCCCCTTGTTCTTGAGAGGGGTTTCCACGCCCGGATAGAGTTTCACGGGCCGCAGATTGATATACTGATCCAATTCGAAACGCAGCCGCAGGAGGATTCCTTTTTCCAGGATTCCCGGCTTTACGTCAGGATGCCCGATGGCCCCCAGAAGGATCGCGTCGTAGCCGCGCATCTCCTCAATAGCCGAATCGGGAAGGACCTCTCCGGTCCGCAGGTAACGTTCGCCGCCGAAATCGTATTCCTGCATGTCGAGAGTCACTCCGCGCGCGGCGCAGGCGGCGTTGAGAACTTTGACGGCTTCGCGCACGACTTCCGGTCCTGTCCCATCACCGGGCAGGACGGCGATTCTGTATTTCTTTTTCATCCACTGTTTCCTCGGGCAGTTGGCCGGGCGTACAGCCCCGCCGGATATTGCGGTCGTACCTCAGAGAGCATGGCGACCCCAACGGGATTTGAACCCGTGTTTTCAGGATGAAAACCTGATGTCCTGGACCTGGCTAGACGATGGG
>JAOZMZ010000042.1:6961-21845 GCA_029934055.1 Kiritimatiellia bacterium | reverse complement strand
AACCATCTCTTGCTTTGCGCTCCTGGCGAGAGGCTCTTCTCTTCTTATTTCTTCTTTGCGAGCTTTGCGCCCTTTGCGAGAGATTATTTTTTGAACCACGGAGCACACGGAGAACACGGAGAAGACGGAGGGGGAGGTCGGGATTGGTTAATGGTTTATTGGTTAATCGTTGATTGGGGCTTGTCCCGACAAAGTCGGGATGTAGCAGCCGATGTCCTGATAGGCAGCTGCCAACAATTAACCAATAACGATTATCCATTAACCTCGTCCGCGTGCCTTGCGCCCTTTGCGAGAGTCTTTTCTCTTCTTCCCTCTTCTTTGCGTGCTTTGCGAGCTTCCGCCGGGGGAGAGGAATACCTCTGCAGAATTCTTCCAATGATTGGAAGTTTGTGCACACAAAGTTTCCAATGTTTGGAAATTTTTCTATAAGTTTTTCCAAAGATTGGAAGTTTTGCGGCTTGAGATTTCCAATGTTTGGAAGTTTTATCAGAATTTTTTCCAAACATTGGAAGTTTTCGCGACAAGCTCTTCCAATCCTTGGAAGTTTTATTAGAATTATTTCCAAACATTGGAAGTTTCTTGAAACCATCCGCCACCTTGAGAGCGTTTCAGCCCCGGCGCAGACCGATCTCTCCGCAATCGCTATCAATATGCTGGTAATCATCCGCCGCAACCCATATGATCCCGGCTCTGAGGATCAAGTTGGAAAATATTTTCGAAGGGAGAAGATAGCATGAGCAAGTGCCTCGTCACCGGTGCGGCCGGATTCATCGGTTCGCACCTGTCCGAAGCCCTTCTGGAAGGCGGCCACGAGGTCGTCGCCGTGGATGCCTTCATTCCGTATTATCCGCGGGCAATCAAGGAAAGCAACCTTACCAATCTCCGACGGCATTCCGCGTTCACATTCGTCGAGGCCGACCTGCGCAAAGCCGATCTGCGGGAACTCCTCGACGGCTGCGAAGTGATTTTTCACCTGGCGGCGATGGCCGGGCTGATGAAAAGCTGGAGCGACCTGGAACTGTATTCCTCGTGCAACATCATCGCCACCCAGCGCCTGCTGGAAGCCGCCCGCGACAAGAAAACCCCGCACTTCATCCATGTCTCCACCTCGAGTGTCTACGGCCGCGAGGCGACCGGTCCGGAAGAAAGTCCGCTCAACCCGGTCTCACCGTACGGCATCACCAAGCTGGCGGCCGAAAATCTCTGCCGCGCATATGAGGCCAATTTCGGACTGCCGATCACCATCCTGCGTTACTTCTCGGTCTACGGTCCGCGCCAGCGCCCGGACATGGCCTACAACATCCTCATCCGGGCGCTCCTTGAGGACCGCCCATTCACGATGTACGGCGACGGAACCCAAACCCGCAGCAACACGTTCGTTTCCGACTGCGTCAAGGGCACCCTCCTGGCCTTCGAAAAACGCGACCGCGCCCTGGGAAAAATCTTCAATATCGGCGGCGGAGAAACGGTTTCCCTCAACCGCGTGGTGGAAATCCTGGAAGAAATCACCGGGCGCCGCGCGCGCATAGAACGCCGCCCACCGCGTCCGGGCGACCAGAAACACACCGCCGCCGACATCTCCCGGGCCCGTCAGGAGCTGAACTATCAGCCGACCACGCCCGTCGTCGAGGGACTCCGCGCCCAGGTCGCTTGGCAAAAGGAAATCCTCTCACAATCCTGAGGGCGAACCACTGCGCTCCTGGCGTAAGGGAAAGCGCCCCGCCGCAATAACTCAGCGCAGTTCGAGAATACGATAGAAGCGCCGTTCGACCTGGGGCGAAGTCGGATCCTTCTTCCGGGCCACATCCCCCGTGGCGGTGACGTCGCCCACCAGCGCCGTCCAGGCCGGGTTCTGCAGCCCATTGCAGCATTGCACGCGGTAGGTCGAGCCGGAATGCGAACTCCAGTTGACCACGAAGCATCCGTCGGTCTCTGTTTGATAGTCACCCGTGGCGTCGAAGACCTCGTCGCTGGCGGTTACCGTCAGCACGAAGCTGCACGTGCTCCACAACGATGGGGAACCGTCGTCGGTCACCCGCACTCCGATCTGGTTGGTCGAGCCCGCCTGAGCGCTGGACGGCTCCCAACTGAACAGACCGTTGCTGGCACCCACCTCTGCCCCGGCGGGGGCCCCCGGCTCGAGACTGAAGCTGAGATTGTCGGCGGGAATATCGGTGTCCGTCGCCGAGATGCCCAGGGTAATGCGGCTGCCCGGGTAGACGGACTGGTCGGCCGGCGCAAAGATCAAGGGGGCCGAATTGACCTCCTCCACCGTGACGGTCATGGCGATGCTGTCGCTTTTTGGAGGGTAACCGTTGTCGGTCACCGTCATCACGATGGCGGTCACGCACGGGCCCTGCTCCTCCGTGGGAGTCCACGAGAACACGCCGCTGTTGGTGTCGAGCGCCGCACCTGCCGGCGCGCCCGCCCCGAAAGAAAAGGTCAGTGTCTGCGTAGGCGAATCCGCATCGCTGGCATGATTGGTCACCAGCAGCAACACGCCCTCGTCAACGGTGCGCGGCCCGACCGGCTCAAGGTCCGGGGGCGTATTGTTCGTGGAGACCACGTTGGCGGCGCGCGGCGTGGCCAGGTCCATGAAATAGAACGGCTCGGCCTGGCCGTCCGGCCAGCGTCCCTGGCTGACGTCTTCGCTCTGCGTTCCGAAAGTCACCGCGTCGACCATCGTCAGGTCGGGCGTATACAGGCCGATCGCCTCGCCGTCCCCGTCGAGCTTGAAGCCGGCGTGAAGCTCATTGGTGGGGCCGTTCTGTTCGGTATCGTTGTCGGCCCACACGAGCATGAACTCACCGGCCTGCACCACGGTACCGGTGGGAATCGTCCACTTGTCCGCCTCGGACAAGTCATCGCTGAGATGAAAACCGGAAATGTCGACCGCCGAAGTCCCGGAGTTGTATATCTCGAACCAGTCGTCGCATTCTCCGAACTCGTCGGTCACGGTCGAATCGTTGATCGCCATCCACTCGTTGATGAAAAGCGGGTACGGCGCCGAGGCCGCGTTGTTGGTGCCGCCGGGTGTGGCGAAATGAAAATATTGGCGCGAATGCGGGTCGCCGTCGGGATAGGAACCGTAGGAGCGATCCACCGCGACCGCCGGGTAATTCATGTAATCGCAAATGATCAGGCGCCCGGCATTGGAATGGACCAGCGCCAGGCAGCCTCCCGTGGCACACAGGCGGAAACCGGCATGCCATTCGGAAGTGCTGTTCTCGTCCGTCTCGGCGTCCGCCCAGGCGATGCGGAACTGCCCCGCGGTCAATGCCGCCCCGGCAGGAAAAGTCCACTTGACCAGGTTCGAGTAGTCGTCGCTGAGATAGTATCCGGCCAGGCTCAACGACGATGTTCCGGCGTTGTAAAGCTCCAGCCACGGATCGTAATCGCCGTCGGAATCAGCCAGCGTGGCGGCATTGCTCGACTGGACTTCGTTGATCCACGTCGCGGGGAACTGCGGCAGGTCGTCGGTCACGCTGTTGGCACGCCCCGGCGTGTAGAGCGTATTGGTATCAACCGCCCAGTTGCCCACGCGGTCGTTGTCCTCGTCTACATCCACCAGTTGCAGAGAACACCCGCCGCCGTCCGCTTCCTGCGGCCAGGGGCTTTGGTCATCGTAATACACCACATCTATCACCTCGGCGACGTTGGTGCCGTCGAGGCTCTCCAGACTCAGCATTTCGCCGCCGTTGTCGAGGTTCCCCCCGAAAACCCCCGCCACCGGCACGTCCGTGCCGTAGGCGGCGTGGAAAACCGCTTCGTTGCCGGCCAGGACCAGGTAGCCGCGGTTGGTGACGACCACCGCGTTGGTGAAGGTGTAGCCGAGCCCTTCGATCCTGAGACCGTACAGATCAAAGGCGCAGTTGGTGGAGCGATTGTAGAATTCCACGAACTGGGCTCCGTCCGGCGGTGGGTTGTACATCAGTTCGTTGAAAACCACGTTCCCCGCCGCGCTGCTCCCGGAACCGGTGTATTCCACCGCCAGACCGTCGCTGGCTCCCGACACCGGGTCCCCGTTCTCGTCCACGCCGACTATGTCCAAATCGTTCGTACCCGGAGCGAGCACGACCCTGATCATCCAGTTGGTCACCGTGCTCCAGCTCACCGGATGGGGCTCGCCGTTGACGGTTATGCCGTAGACCGACAGCGGCGCGGTGCCCTCGATGATCACGCTGTTGCGGTTGGTGGAAAAATCGGCGCCCCCGTTGCTGGTCACCGCAAAGGCGACGTCAAGGTCCGCCGCCGCCTCGAGAATGTAGTTCCTGCGGTGCGCGATCCACTCCTTGACCGCCGAGGGCCGGTAACATGAAACCCCGTTCTGCGTCAGCGCCTGGTAATAGGCGTCGAGCCGCGGATCGACCGCCGAACAAAGCATCGGCCCCTCGGCGATCGCCTTGGCGGATTGCCAGAAGGACCGCCGGAAAGCCGGCGCCTCGAAAAAGCGGTTGCTCAGCACCGGGTCGTTTATCTCCATGAAAAGACTCGCCGTGGGCTCGTGACTGTGCGCTCCGAGCCCGAAATCGAGATCCCACAGCAGCAGCATCCAGCGTCCCTTGCGGGGCTTGTACGCGTACATGTTCTTGCCGCGCGAATAACCGTAGCCGTCCCAGTCGCACAGTGAATGTCGCAGCGCGAATATCTTCATCCATTCCTCGGCGTCCACCCATCCGGATACGTGCTCCGCGTAGGAAGCCGCGTTGGTCTCGTTCATGACTTCGACCAGGTCGAAAAGATCGTCGTAGTCGTCGTTGAGGCCCTTGTTGGATTTTTTCTCCCAACTCCAGCGGTAACGCGCCTTCTTGAGGACACCCCCCGTGGTGGTGAAACGTTCCAGAGTGGCGTCGTGGTAGGTCCAATTGATGAAGGTGTCGCCCGAGAACTCGAACCAGTCGTCCACCTTGAAATACTCCCCGCGGGCGTCGCCGGGAATCCAGCAGCGCAGGTAGTCGGCGCTGACATGCTGCGAATCGGCGTAAATCGTGCCGCGCCGCAAACCGTTGCAGTAGACGTGGATATAACGCTGGTGACTGAAGGCCAGTCCCACCTGCCCGGCCATCCAGTAGGAAATCCTCTCCCGCTGGCAGGTGTTGTCACGAGCCGGTTCGAGCGTGTCGAGGTCCAGCTTGCCGCTCCCCAGGAACGGTTCCTCTTCGGGCAGGGTCACCGTATAGGCACACACGTTGCCGGTGGGGCTGTCGAAAACCGGCCGGATCCAGGGGCTTCCATGATAGTGAGCCGCGGCATTGTAAATCGCCCTGACACCGCCGTAGACGAAAGTCGCCTCAATCGGCTCGTTGCTGAGCTGTTCCCGCCGCGTCCATACCTCGGTGTTGGTATGGGTCAGCCACAGGCGATAAATTCCGAACGAACCCGGCAGGGTCTCCGAGCCGAAGCGCACCAGGCACTCCTTCTCCGGCGCCTCCGCCGGAAAGATGTTGGTAGCCGCCGGCGATGCACCGTCCACGGCCTCGATGTAAAAGGCCACCATGGTCCCCGCCGCGCGGCCGGGCATGGTCGCCGCGTAGATACCGTCCCCACCGATATCATCCCCGGAAGTACCGTCGTCGTGCATCGTCACCGTGGTATAGGCGGTTGCCGGATCGATACGGTACTTCAGCCGTACGGCGGTGATCCCGTCCGGGTCGGCCGCCCTTGCGCGGACGACGACTTCTTCGTCCGCCCCCGGCAGGACCGGACTGTGGCCGACATCTTCCAGAGCCGGGCCGGTATTGGCGACGGTCCGGCTGTTGGCCTGCCCCGGAGTCCCCGGCGACGCCGGCCCGTCGAGATGGCCGACGGCCTCAAGGTAATTGCCGTTGATCCGGAAAAGAATGTCAGTATGGCCGCACAACCACCTCACGTGAGCACTGATCACCGCATTGCTGCCCACCGGCAGGGCCCAGTTGAGGGTGCTCTCGATGCGGTTGGCGCCGGTGTCCCCGCCCCCGCTGGCCACCACGTGCAGACTCTGCGAACTGCTCCCATAGCCCTCGCCGGACTCGATGTGCGAGCGCACGTGATTGCCCTGGATGGTCCATCCGTCCAGTCCGGTCTCAAACGTTCCGTTGGTGACCCGGTTGGCGCCGCCGAGGCGATGCACGTCGACATCATCAACCAGGCACTCGCCTTCCCTGAGCAGGAGAATATGAATTTCGTCGGCCGAACCGGTACCGTTGTCCAGCCGGCCGGTTACCGCGACCGTCGTCCAGGGTGCCTTGGAGGTCTCGTCGCTTGCCGCCCAGTTGTCCGCCAGATCGTTGTCGGCATGCGCATCTTTCAGTTCCAGACTGCTGCCGCCTCCGTCGGCCCACCCTCCCCAGCGCTCACCGTCACCGTAAGTGACCTCGTCCACCACCCGCAAATCCTGGCCGGGCAGCGCAGGGTCGTCCGGCATCGCCAGGGCCAGCCGCTCGCCGCCGTCGGCCAGACTGCCGGACCAGTCGCCGATGGTATTCGTCGCCGACAACTGCGCATAGCGCGCGATCAGATTACTGGCGTCCGCCGCCACCACCAGGTATCCCCCGGCCGGAATGACCGTGTTGCTCGGGAAAGTAAAGTCGATCCCGTCGACAAAACGCCAGGCGCTTACGTCGACGGCCGCCGTTCCGCGATTGTAAAGTTCCACGTATTCGTCCACGCCCGCGTCTGAAATCGGATGGTACATGATTTCATTGATGACGACATCCCTCGTCAAGGCGGCGCTGTTGTTGGTGCCCGCCGTGCAGGAAACCAGTTCGTGAAACTCCGGCCCGCCGTCCGGCCGGCGTCCGCTGGAAACGCCGTTGGCGACCGGACCGAATTTGACTGCGTCGACGACGTCCCCATCCGGATCGCGCAGGATGATCATGTCCCCGTGCATGCTCAGCGAAAATCCCAGCTGGTTTTGGTCGTAGGAAAGGAAGCCTCCCGCCGACAAGACCGTGCCGGTGCAGATGGTGTACTTGTCCGTGGACGGATCATCGCTCAAGGTGCAGTTCGAAAGATCCACCGCGCCGGTGGAGTGGTTGTACAACTCAATGAAATCCACCTGCGGCAGGTCGGTGTGCGCAAGGTATTCGTTGATTACCACCCCCGCCCAGGCCGTCTTGCGAACGGGATCCCAGCTTCCCGGGGAACCGCCCGCAAAGGTACTCGCATCCCAGGCGCGGGGATCGCCCTCGCCATAGGAAGGTCTCCGCAACACCAGCGAATGACCGGCCCCATCGGCCGCCGCCGGCCAGGGCGAGACATCGTCGTATTTCACCTCCAGCAAAATCGCGTCGCGCGCGTTGCGCAGGCGCAGGGTGCCGCCCTCGTCGGAAAGGCGCCCCCCGTACCCGCCGAGAACCCCGCTCAATCCGTAGACCGCCGCAACGTCCGCCGGGTTGTTCGCCACCACCAGGAACCCGCCCGCCGGAATAATAGTCCCCGCCGGGAAATCGTACGACACCTCTCCGGAAAGGCGATACCCGCTCAAGTCGCAATCCAACGGACCGCTGTTGAACAACTCGATGAACTCCAGGTCGCGGCCGTCCGCACGCTGGCGCGGATGATACATGATCTCCGAGATCACCAACGCCGTGCGCCGGCTGCACGGTCCCGGCGGCTCGAAATCCACCGCCTCCAGCCCACCCGTCGTTCCGCCGCTGACGGAATCCCAGCCGCGGAACTCCACCGTCGCGGTCACGTCGGTGGCATGACTCCCCAGCGCCATGCCGAGATAGACCGTCGTCGGCATGGGAAGATTCTGAGAACCCAAGAGGGTCCATCTTTCCCCGTCCATGCTCGCGTAGCCGCTGAACAGGTCGCCCACCCGCTTCAGGCGCAGCCAGGTGTAAGGATAATTGACCGGATAGGAGCCCGTGCGCACCGTCCCCGCGCCCGCCCCGCCGCATACCGCCGCCGTGTCCCAGAAAACATTGAATTGTTCGCCCGGCGAATTGGTGCGCCCGTCCTTGTCCTCGTACATCATTATCGCCTTGGCGTGCGCCGCTCCGGCCGGCGCCATGCCGGTGATCGCCGTATACGTCCACGTACAGGCATTGCTCAGCCGCGGACCCTCCACCTGCCCCAGCCACGTCCAGCCGCTGTCGTACCAGTCAAACTTCAGCAGCGTCCCGTGTCCGGCGGGCAGGTTGCTCTGAATGAGGTAATAGGCCGAAAGCACGTAGGCCTGGCCGGGCGTAACGTCCAGGGTCTGCGCCGCACCGTTCCAATTGTCGCCCGTCGTGTTGCGGTTGTTGTTCACCAACACCATCCACTCGCCGCTCTGGGCACTGGACGGTGCCGGTTTCCCGCCCGGATTGACCTGCCCGTTCGTCTCGGCATAGGCCTCCCCCCACGACGCATCCCAGTGCAGGGGATACTGGCCGCCGCCGTTCCCTTCATCGAAATTCGCATTGAGCAGCAGGTTCGCCCCCGAACCACGGTACTCGAAATAGATTCCCGCAACCGACGGCGTGCCCAGCACCGCCGCAAACCGGCTGCTGCTGACCAGACTCTCCCGCGCCATGATCCCCGCCGCCGTCCAGGGATCCGCCCGCTCGAGAGACTCCACCCGCACCTCGATGTCGAAATCACCGGTCTCTTCGCGGTAATTGAAGAAGAACTGGTCCTCCGTATCCCCGATCCCGTCTCCGGCCGCCGTCATGTCCACACCGTTTGTGGTGTACGAAAGTGTCCCCGCCACCGGCGGCGACCCGATATCCTGCGGTGCGAACTCCCGGCTGGTGAAAGTCCATTGCGTCCCGGAAGCAATCACGTTCGAGGCCGCCGCCCGGTCACTGACGTTGCTGACCCACAACACATAGACCTGCTCGAGCTGTAACCCGCGGACACCCAAAACGACCGTGGATGCATCCGCCCCGTATTCGGCGGAGGTGACCGACACCCCGCCGTCCAATCCGTAATTGGACACGGCCAGAGCGCTGTTGCTTTCCACCGCCTCGGAATAGATCACGTATACCTGGTCGGTTCCCACGTTGTACACGGCCGCCAGCTCCGGGGCATTGGTATCCGCAGTCACACTCAGCGTGTACTCGGCGCCGGTGACCGTACCCAACGCATTGGTCAGGACACACCGGAAAACCGCGCCGTCATCACCCAGCGCCACGCAGGAAAGCGTGTAATTCGAGGATACCGCCCCGCTGATATTGGTCCCGTCCCGCTGCCACTGGTGTCCCACCGGGTACATGTTGCTGACGCTCACGAAAAACTCGGCCGCGGCACCTTCCACGACAGCGCTGTCACCTGCCTGGGTCACAATGCACGGCGCCGCGAACGGTCCGCCGGGCGGCAGCAGGTGGCTTGCCTCCAGCGGTTCCTCCATCTCGCCGTTCGGCAGTTGCCAGCGCACCGCCAGGCAATCGCAGCCGCTGCCCTCCTTCATCAGCGCCCGCACGGCGTACAGACGCCCCTTATGCAGATAGATCGGAGATGACTGCTGATTGCTCTCCTTGCCCCACTCCCGCGGCCACGTCCACGTGTCCACCCGGGCTATCCTGACCAGGTTGGAAGGACTCTCATTCGTGCTCAGCCACAATTCAGAGGCATCGTCGCTGGATATCCAAAAAGTATAGTAGCCGGACTCCGGCGGAACGATGTAACCCCGCAGCCGCTGCCCGTAGTTGTCCCCGCGGTTTATCGGCACCTCGAAAAGATCATAGATATAGTTCGTCGAACTCGGATTGTCTGGATAGGCCGCAGCATTCGTGAGGTCCGCTACGGAAGAGCCGCTTATGCCCTCGTAGACCTCTCTGAGGATCGCCCCGGCGTGGGCCCCCACACACAAGCTCCCCCATATCACCAGGGACAGCCCCACGATCATGAATCGGGCTGCTTGATTACTTTTCGGCACCAGTCTATTCCTCTCCTGTCCGACGGGCGTGCCGCTGGATACTTCACCCCGCCGGCCGCGCGGAACAGGCTGCCGGCAGCCGCGGGAAACGGTCCCTGAACACCAAATATTACCATACAAGCCTGTGCGATTAATGTTAATCACCTAACCCGCGTCGCACGGTTTTCACTCGGCCGCAATGCTTCCGCCCCCTTCATCCACGGGCGTCGCCCGGCCCCCGCCCGGCTCCGGCACGGCAGGCGAAGCCGGGCGCATGAAATCAATCCCGACAGCGGCTTCCAGCCCGCGCAACGCTCGCCGACAAGCATATTGCGCTTCCAACAACGCCCGCTCGGCGGCGAGTTCCTCTTCTTTCAAGCGCAGGCGCACGTCCACGGGAACCTGCCCGGCACCTTCCCTGATCTCCCGGCACGATCGCCTTACCTCATTCCAGGACAATTCCTCGCGGCGCGCCTCCGCAAAGGCCGCCACAGCCTCCGCAAAGGCCTGCTGAACCTCGTTCCTGATACGACGCCGCACCGCCACCAGGCGCTCGCGCAGAACCGCGACGTTCCTTTCCAGCAACTTCACCTCGGCCGCGCTTGAAGAGGCCAGCGGCAAGGGAAATGCCATCTGCAAGGTCCAACTCTCCCCACCGTCTCCTTCCCGGTCGCGATAGGAGGCTTGAACATGCGACGGCCATGGTAGACGCTCCCGCCTGCCCGCCTGCAGTTCGGCCTCCGCCGCTGCCAGCTCCCATGAAGCCGCCGCCGCTTCGGGACGCCTGCTCACGGCGATTTCCTCCAGCCGCCGGCAATCCCGCATGTACGCCGGCGGTTCCCGTGGCGCGGTGCCGCCGCCGGTGACGCACACTTTCTCCAACGCCACCCCCGTCAACTGCGCCAGCCGCCGGCGCGCAATCTCGCTGCGCCGCAGGAGATCCTGCAAGTCATGTCGCCGCTCCAGATAGCGGCGTTGGGCATCAACCAGGTCCAGGGCACCACCTTCACCGGCTGAACGCCGCTGGTATGCCGCCTCCCTGCGGCGGGCGGCATTCCCCAGCATACCTTCCAGTACCGGCCGCAGGGCGTCATAATAGACCAGCAGATCGTATTGTCCGCGCACTTCCATCCGTACCCCCCGTCGGACCGCTGCCGCGTTGCTTTCGGCCACATGCACGCGGGCATCCCCGCTGCGCCGCCGGGAGCGCCTGACCCAGGGACTCATCGGAAAAACCCGTAACAACCCGCCGTATTCATCCAGTGTTTCGGTGCGCCGCACTCCGCCGGCATCGTTCCCGACGTTGCGCTGGCGCCCGTAACTCCCGCGAACCTCCGGATCGCGCCAGGCGGTCAGAACCCGCCCGCGGGCCCGCGCCGCTTCCACGGCCGCCTCCGCCGCCCGAACAGCGGGGCTGTTCTCCAGGGCCAGCTCCTCCGCCGCGGCCTCGTCGAGTGTTCCGTTCTCAACACGCTCCCCCTGCGCCGGACCCGCGCCCGGCCCGAAACACAACAGCGCCGCCGCAAAGAGAACCCCAGTCCCCCACGAAAACCGCCGGTACCCCGCGCCCCGTCCGCCCGCAGCGGCGATCCAGCCCTTCCCGCCTTCCCTGAATTCACTCCGATTGCGCTTCATGGCGTCCCAGCAGCACCGAGATTATCGGTTTGCGGAGATAAATACTTACGGCCTCCCCGGGCAACAGATCACATGAACCCACCGGCTCCAGGATCACACGCCGCCCGCGGAAAGCCCGCCGCGGAAACGGATTCGCCCGGTTCGGCAACCCCCATACCGCCGGCGTGATCGCCGTCACGCGTGCCGGAATGATCGCCCCGCCTGAAGCGGCGTGCGCCAGATAGGCTTTCATCCCCACCTTGACTTCCCGCGCACTTGATTCGGGAAGGAAACCGATGATCCGCGGCGTGCGGCTCACCATCAGGGAAAGAACCGCATCCCCGGCCGCAACCATCTCGCCCGGCTGATGATAGATCCACGCCACCGTGCCGTCTTCCGGTGCGCGTAACAGATAGCTCTCCCGGCGGCGTGCACTCCAGCGGGTGAAGCGCCCCCCCTGCCCCTCCTTGATGGAATCCGGACCGAGCTGCGCCTCCAGGTTCTCGGCGGATTTCACGTTCTGCTCCAAGGCCTCCAGCAGCTTCGGATAGAACTCCACCGCCCCCTTCAATAACGCCTCGCGCGCACGCAGGCGCGACAGGGAAGCACTGTCCAACAGCCCCCGGCGCACCAGCTCATCCATCCGCTTGATCTCGGAACGCACCTCCTCCAGTTCGGCCTTGTCACGCGCCATTTCCAGGCGCGCCTCCCACAACTCCGAACGGGCCCGCGCAACCCCGCCGGCAAAGGCCTCTTGCCACCGCAATTCCTCGGCCGCCAGTTCGGCATCCAGGATCGTGGTGTCCATCCGCGCCAGCACTTCCCCGCGCCGCACGGCTTGCCCGATATCCACGAGCACCTCCTCCAGCCGCGCGGTCTCCCGCGGAGCAATCTGAATCGCGCGCGCCTCAACGACGCCCGACATTCCCCCGAAACGGCCGCCATGGAAAAAAAACGCCAGCGCCCCCAGTCCCGCCGCGACCCAGACCAGCAACGGCCAGAAAGGTCCCAGGCGACTCCGGATCACCGCCGGATGCCAGCGGACCTTTTCGGGAATGTGAACGCGTTCAAGGCTCATATTTCCACCGTCGCCCGATGCATGAGCAAATTCACGTCGGAAATATCTTCAATCCCCCGCAAGGCATCCAGAAGATCGGCCCGGTAGGTCGGATCAATCAACCGCACCTGATAAGAATACTCCAGGACCTCCCCCTGAACGGCCTCGCGCATGGCCACCAGCACAACCGACGAGCAGTACCGGCCCAGTATCTCCCGCACCTTCTCGCGCGACCATGACCCCGGCGGCAGCGAAAAACGCAACAAACCCTCGTAAACCCTCAAAGAGGCGAAAGGCGACCAGTGCAGATACAACGCCGCCAGGCAGAAAAACAGCGTCCCCACCACCGCCACCCCGAAAACGCTCGCCCCGCAGGCGATACCCACCGCCAACGCCGCAAAGAGAAATATGATGTCCCGCGGGTCGCGGATCGGCGTGCGGAAACGCACGATCGCCAGCGTCCCCAGAATTCCCAGCCCGCGGGCCAGATTGTTGCCGATGGCCATGATCAACATCGCAGTCACCAGCGAGGCCAACACCTGCGTATGCACGAAAGAGCGCGAATAGGAAAGCCCCTGGTAGGTCCAGCGGTATACCGCCGCAATCGCCGCGGAAAGGAAAAAGCTGGCCAGCAGCGCACACAGCACCTGCTCAATCCCCAACACCCGCGCCGGTCCGAAAACCTGTATGAACTGATCCATCCCTCCAACCTCGTTCCTTATCAACTATAAAAGTATCAGCGCCTCACTGCAGTTTTCCGACTGCTCCGAATACGCCGCGCCCAAATAAAGCGACTCCAGCCTTACCGCCGTAGAATACTTGCAGAATCCTACCCGTACCAGATCAAACCGTTCAGTCAACTCCACCATCCACAACGGAGCGTCGCGATAGGTCTTCAACTCGAGAATCACCCCCGAATACGGACGGTTGAGCGCCATGCCGCTGTCCATGGCTTTCCAGCGGACGTCACCGCGCGGGGGCACTTCCCAGCTCCGGGTGGGAGCATACTGCAGCCGCCGGTCGAAGGTGACCCGCGCATACGTTCCGTCACGGCTCAGATACGACTCGCGCAGGTAACGGATCAACATCACCGGACCGGCGCCGGTCTTGTCGACCAGGCGCAGGAACTCACCGTAGTTGAGCGCCTCATGATGCGAGACGAACGGGATCCCGGTATCCACCCTGCGGCAGGTCTCCGGACCCCAGTGATCACGCGGAATCATCGCCCTGCTCTTGAGCACCACGCCCTTGATCTTGCGCTTTATCTCCAGGAAAACCGGCCCATCGGCCTTCAGTCCGTAAGTCCTCACCCGCAGCTTGAAACGACTCAACTCCTCCCGTTCGCGTGCGTAGTGCAGGGCCATGAGCGGCGTATCGAGCTGAAGAGTGGTCACGACGTACTCCGGCGGCACGCAGCCGGCATGCGGGTCCGGCCGGCAGAAAGGTTCTATGAATTCCCGTATCAACGGGACCAGTGAAGGATGTATGACGTACTTGGCCTCGTAGCGTTCGAACTCGCTCTGCTGCTCGATATTCTCAGCCGGTTTCTTCATCGCAAACACCGTCCGACCGCAGCCCGCGGCGCCCGCGGCATGTCTTCTGTGTCTCAGCCGCGCGGCCTGCCGCGTTCACTTCTTCCGGAGCGCCCGCCGTTCATCGCCGGAAGGGCCAGCGTCCCGTTGAAAAACTCCACAACGTGCCCCTTCTCGATCAGCCATCTCAAGGGACTGAGGACCGCTGCCACCTCGCTCGATTCCGGAGCCGCCCCCGGACGCAGGCCTTCCACCAACTGCTGGCGCGTACACCCGGGATGTTCCCGCAGGAACCTCAGCACTTCCTTCAGATGAACCACGACATGCTCGGTACGCAGGGGATGCGGCCTCACCGGCGTGACGAAAGTCTCCCCGCGGTTGGCCTTGAAAGCATAGAGCCCCATGTGCCGGAAAGCCGGCCGCAACGCCAGCGCCATCGTCAGGGGAGTACGACTCTCCCGCTTCCACGCCTGCCGCACGAGCCTTTTCAATTCCGTCTCCGGCATGCGCGCAATCACCGCCGGAGGCACGATCGCGCGCCGGACTTCACGCAGCAACTTGTCGGCATAGTGCCTCAGAAAATACACCTCGGCCTCGGACCAGCGCATCCCGCGGGTCTCCTTGCCGGCCCCCTTCAAGCGGAAAACCTTCTGCACCCGGCATTCCCTGCGCCAGCGCTCGATCATTTCCGGATCGCGGACGATCTCTATGTGACGGCGGTACTCCTCCAGCGACATTTCCGGGAAACGCGTGCGGTGTAATTCCAGCACCCGCTCGTTGTAACCATGATAGTTCGGCGGTCCGAGCAGCTCTCCGCTGAGACTACAGCGGCCCACGCACACGAAATTGCCGGTCGGT
>JAOZMZ010000042.1:0-6951 GCA_029934055.1 Kiritimatiellia bacterium | reverse complement strand
CCGGTCGGTTCCTCCCCCTCGTGTTCCTCGACCTCGAAGTGCTCCTGCATGTGCTCCGCAATGGCATGCGCCTGGAACGCCGCCCGGTCGGCGAACAGCGCGCGGCATTTCGCGCACTGCAACAAGACATCCTCATCCCGCCCCGACTGCACGGTGATCTTCACCAGGTAGTTTTCCGGGCGCGCCATGAAAAGCGCCGCCAGATCCATCAGGGGATAGGCCCGCCGACCGGAATGCAACTGGCGCACGACGTTCCCGAGCCGATTTTTTTCCGGAATAAACGCCACCTCGATCCCGAAAGGTAAACGCGCCGCCGAAGGCTGTTCCGGACGTTCGCGCCGGGGACCACGTGCGGGCCTCCGCTCGGTACGCCGCACGCGGCGGCCGGCCGGCGCGGCGCGTTCGCGTTTCCGGCCCTCGCGCTCCGTCTCGACGTAGGGATTGATACCCGGTGGGCGCCGCGCCCAAGTGGGAACAAAATTCAATTCCAAAAGAATGTCGCGGCCGTCACCGCTCTCGGACTGCGTCTGGTCTGCCATGAGCGCCATGTTTACGCCAAGAATCCGCCGCAATCCAGCCCTTTGTGAATTTTGTCACCGGCGGCGCCTTATCCGCCCAGCGCCAGGCGCCCCAGCCGCGGGTGCAGAATGAACCGATGCAGGTTGCGCAGCAGGAATCTCAGAAACATGCGCCGGCGCTGCGCATCATTCCCGAAAAACAGCAGTGGATAGTCCAACTTTTCAAGAAAAGCGAATATCATCCGCATATCCTCCTCGGACACCAGTCCCGGCAGCAACTTGGCGTTGCGGTTGGCCTGCAGTGCGCCGAGAAGATTCTTGCTGATGAAAGTGTTGACCCCCGCCAGGCGTTGCCGCGAAAAGTCGTTGTGTCGCGCAGCCTCGATGATCACCCGCCCGGCATGCACGCCGTTGGCCATGCTCGGCACATTGCCGAGCTCTCCTGAATGCACCCACGTATCACCGATGATCACGACGCCGTCACCCGACATATCCCCAACCCAGGAATCCCGAATGATACTCCGACATCCCGTAATCGTTTCCACGGGCCTGTCCGCTACGGCGCCCGGGAGCAGATTCCCCAGGCGTTTGTCCTCCCGCAGAAAGCGTTCGATGTAGCTGCTCATCGGCTCCCCCGCCGGATAGAAGCGCGTCCTCGAAAGAAATATCAGCATCACCTGAACGCGCTCCCCCACGCCCACCGCCGCAAATGCCTGCTGTCCGCCGAACCTGTCGAGCTGCCCATTGATGTAATAGAGCGCCCCGGCGGCCCCTTCACGATTGTCGAAAACGGCGCATACCAGATGAGAATGCCACGCACCCGGCCCCCGCCGGACGGGAAAACCCGCCTTGATGCTCATACCCGCCCCGACCCCCTCGGCACATACCGTTACCCGGCTGCGAATGCGCTCCCCGCCCTCGAGAACCACGCCGCCGACGGCCTCACCCCGCCTCACCAGATCCGTCACCCGAGACCCGTAAAAAAGACGTGCTCCCGCCGCTTGCGCCTCCTCTGCGAGAGCCCTGAGAAGCGCATCCTTGTCAACCACCCAGGCTGGCGCCTCCTCAGGAACACGGCTCCCCGAACGCATGCCGTCCGGCCCCACCAGTCCGACTTCTGCGCACCGCCGCAGGGCGTCCATACGCAAACTTATGTCCAAGCCGGGAAAGGATATCCCCCCGTCGCCGACACGCGGCTCCATCCCCGGAGGAGCCACCAGCAGCCCGCCGTCCGGATGATGACCGATCCCCCGCCGCGGCAGTCTCTCGAAAACCATTACATCCAGACCCGCCCGCGCACATGTCAGGGCCGCCGCCAAACCGGACGGGCCGGCGCCGATCACGGCAACGTCGCAGGCCGATCCGCGCGGCGCAGAAACTTCCGGCGTCTCCATCCCGCGCGGAGCGCGTACCACCCTCGCCGCCCCCACCGGGCACTCGTCCTCGCAACCGAAGCATCCGATACACCGTTCGGGATGCTTCACGACCGCCTTGCCGTCACGTAGGTACAAGACCTTCTGCGGGCAGACCCGCACGCACACCCCGCAGCCCGTGCACCTCTGTGCATCTATCTCGACCAGCATCCTGCAATTACTCCATTGCTCCCGCCCTACGCCTCGCGTTACCGGCCTTTTCAATTATGCTCAGTGCCGGACTCCGACCACAACGCCAGCACCGCCGGCACGAAATCCGGCAGGCCTTCAACTTTCCCCATCAACCTCTCCGCGCCCTCTCCCACAGCCGCCAGCGGCACGGGATTGCGGGTGTGCCCCCGCGTGGAAATATCCTCAATGTTGCCGTGATCACTCACCAGCACCAGGAGTCTTCCGGGTCCCGCAAAAGGCAGCAGTTCACCCAGCAACGCGTCCAGAAGACCCAGCACCCTCCCGGCGGCTTGCTGTCCGCCGCGGTGGCCGGCACGGTCCGTCAGGAAATACTCGAAAAGTGTAAAGTCGTGCTCCTCTGCAATCGCCGTCAGGTGACGGGCAGCCGCAGCAGCACTGATCAGGGGCCCCCGGTATCCCCGCCCGCGCAGTGATTCCCTGGTAATATCGTGGTACACCGCCCTGCCGCGCATCATCATCCCCGCCCCGCGCACCTTGCCGAAGGCCGCCAGCGCGGCCACGGTCGTGGCCGAAGGCCGCCGCTTCCGCAGATCAATATCCCGCAGCCAGTAGGCGTTGGCAAAGGCCGCCCGGCCGCCGGCGGCGGTCACCCGCGTGAATATGTTGCCCGCGCGCAGCACGGCGCGCAAAGTGCGCCCCGGGAAGCCTTCCACGTGTCGCCCCACCAGCCGCGCGGCGTTGATGCCCGCCAACAACGCGGTCTGCCCGGTCGCGCTCTGAGGAAGCCCCGCCACACCCATGGTTGCATCCGTGCGCTTGGCGCCTTCCAGAAGCTCCGCCAGCAACGGACACGCGCCGCCGTAGACCGGGTTGCGCTCCGCGTCCCTCACCCCCAGGCCCAGGCCGTCCACGAACACCACCAGTATCCGCATGCGCCCGGCACGTGTCTTCGTCGCCCTGGAAGCTCGACTCACCATCACCGCGCGATTATATGCGTTGCCACGGACCCGAAAAAGGGTATCTTGACCATCGAGGAACATTCGTGCCGTCCGCAAGATGAAACCCAAGTACCATATCTGGACCATCGGCTGCCAAATGAACGCCGCCGACTCGCGTTACCTTGCCGCCGCCCTCGAAGATCGCGGGTTCGAACCGGTGGAATCACCCGACCAGGCCGGTGTGATCGTACTCAACACCTGTGTGGTCCGTCAAAAGGCCGAAGACAAGGCCCATGCCCGCCTGGGAATCCTACGCCGCCTGAAGGAAAAAAAGCCGGATACCGTCATCGCCCTCATGGGTTGTCTGGTGGGCGTCAATCCCTCGCGAGACCTCCAGCGGCGCTTCCCGTTCGTGGATGTTTTTCTGCCCCCGTCACAGCCCGGTGCGCTCCTGGACTACCTGCGCACACGCACTTCTCGGGGGAACCCGCCGCCCGCCACCGCAAGCCTGCTGCCCCCAAGTATACGCGGGCATACGGTCATCGCCCAGGTGCCGGTTATCTTCGGTTGCTCGCTGGCCTGCTCGTTCTGCGTCATTCCCTACCGCCGCGGTCCCGAACGCAGCCGGCCCCGCCGCGAAATAGTCGCCGAGATCGAGTCCCTGGCCGCAAACGGCATTCGGGAAGTCATCCTCCTCGGACAGATCATCGACCGCTATGGATTGGACCTTGCCGAAAAAGACGACCTCGCAAGTCTCCTAAAAGCGGTCGCCGCCGTGGAAGGTATCCGGCGCGTGCGTTTTCTCACCAGCCATCCGAACTGGATCAGCGATTCCCTCCTGGAAACCGTCGCCGGCGAAGAACGCATCTGCCCCCATTTCGAAATCGCCCTGCAGTCCGGCAGTGATCCGGTCCTTGAACGAATGCGCCGCGGTTACACCGCCGACGAATTCCGCCGCCTGGTCGCCCGCATACGCCGGTTCATCCCGTCCGCGGCCATCCATACCGATATCATTGTCGGCTTCCCCGGGGAAAGCGAAGAAGATTTCCTCGCCACGCACCGCATCATCGAGGAACTACGCTTCGACAAGGTCCACGTGGCCGCCTATTCACCCCGCCCGGGCACTCTCGCCGCCCTGCGTTATCCCGACGATGTTCCTTCCGACGAAAAGGCGCGCCGATTGGCGGCGCTCGAGCGGGTCCAGAATGAAATCCAAGTTCGCAAAAACGAAACGCTCATCGGCAGCCGCGTTTCCGTACTCGTCGAGGGCCGCCGCAACGGAAAATGTTTCGGCCGTACCCCCCAAGACCGCCTGACCTTTTTCACAGACGACGGGTCGCTGCGCCCGGGTGACGAAGTCTCGATAGAAATCACCTCCGCCGGAGCTCATTCGCTGAGAGGGCGGCCGGCAACCGCGGGGCAATCATGAACGGCGGCGCAAACAGGTACATCTCCCTGGTGGAATCACGGCGGGCCGCAGCCTTCGTCTCCGCCTTCGTATTCCCCGGCGGCGGCCAGTTGCTGCAGCGGCGCTGGCTGGCGGCGACCTTCTTCATGCTCTCTTTCACGGCCTTCTTCGTGGTGTTCATTATCACCGTCGTCGGCCCGCTGCTGGACAATCTGCGATACGCCGTTCAGCTCGCCGACGTCGGCCGGGCACCGCCCTTCGAAAAAATAGATGTATCCCGCGCGGTGCTCTCGCTCCTCGCCGCCGGAGCATTGTACTTCTGGAACATCGCCGACGTTCTCGGCGCCGGACGGCGGCGCCGCACCTCCCCGCCCCCGCCGCCGGCCTAGTCTCCGCCCCCACCGGCATCCGGCAAGGTCCGTGCCGCAGCCAGCGCCGCCCGGTACACCTCCCGCACCGGGACACCGCTCTGCCTGGAAACGCGCACGCACTCGTCCATCTCGGGAGAAAAGGTCGTTTCCCTCCCGCGCCGTGAACCGACCTTGACTCCTACGCGCCCGTAGGGCGTCTCGACGTTGATCCTCCGCCGCGCCAGCATCTCGCGCTCGACTTCGTGTATGCGCACTCCGAAAGTCGTACTTTCGCGGAATATCAAATCCAGCAGCGCATCCCTCCGGGCAAAATCGCATATCACCGTCAAAAGCACCCCCGGGCGCTGCTTCTTCATCTGGGCCGGCACGGTATACACGTCCAGCGCCCCCGCTTCCATCAACATCTGCACCAGGACCCCCAACTGTTCCGGCGTCGCATCGTCGACGTTCGTTTCCAACACCAGACAACGCTCATGCTCGGCGGCGGCCTCCGCCCCTTCGAACAGGATCGCCCGCAGCAGATTCGGCCGCGAGCGCATGCGGCGATGGCCCACACCGTAACCCGTGGCGACCACGCGCACGGACGGCGCGGCCTCTTCCGAAGATTTCCAGCTCATCAACAGCGCCGCGCCGGTCGGCGTCACCATCTCCCCCTCCTCGTCCGTCCGTATCACCGGATGCCCCCGCAGAAGCTCCAGGGTCGTCGGAACGGGAACCGGCAGTGTACCGTGGGCGCATTCCACTGTGCCGCTGCCAAGCGGCAGCACCCCCACACTCACCGCAGCGACATTCAGTTCGCTCAGTGCCAGGCAGGCTCCGGCCACGTCCACCAGAGCATCCACCGCGCCGACTTCGTGAAAATGCACATGTTGCAGCTCGCTCCCGTGCACCTTCGCCTCGGCCGCCGCCAGCCGCCGGAACACTTCCAGCGCGCAAGCCGCCGCCTCACGCGGCAATGCCCCGCTCCCAAGCATGTCTTCGATCTCGCCCAGGTGCCGCGCAGCGGCTTCGGTTCCCTCGCCGCGGACCTTCACATCCACCCGCTTGCCACGCAGGCCGGCCGTGCGGGCCTCCTCGACCTCCAGCCGGAATTCCCCCGGAATCAGAGCGCCGAGCATTTCGGCCACCTTGCGGTGTGCGACGCCCAAATCGAACAACGCCCCCAGAATCATGTCCCCACTGGCTCCCCCGATACTGTCGAAATGCAGAATCCTCAATTCCGTGATCCTCCCTCCACCGCCGCCCGGTTGATCATCGCGGCCGCCACACCCGCCCCGTAACCGTTGTCCACGTTCACCACCGTGATCCCCGGCACGCAACTGTTAAGCATCGCCAGCAATGCGGTCAGCCCCCCCAGTTGCGTGCTGTAACCCACGCTGGTGGGCACCGCCACGATCGGCCGGTCAACCAAACCTCCCACCACCGAAGGCAGGGCACCTTCCATGCCGGCGACTATCACCAGCACGTTCGCCGAGCGCAACAGCTCCAGGTGCGGCACCAGGCGGTGCAGTCCCGCCACCCCCACGTCGTACAACCGCTCAACCCGCGCCCCCGCCAGCTCGGCCGCCAGACACGCCTCCTCGGCCACCGGCACGTCCGCGGTACCCGCACTCACCACCACTACCCGGCCGCGGCCTTCCGGCGCCTCCGCGGGCGTCAGGGTAATCGCCCGGGCCGCCTCGTGATACTGCGCCCGCGGAAAACGCTCCCGGACCCGCTCGAACAAGTCCCGTCCGGCACGCGTTGCCAGAACCGTCTGCCCGTGCTCCTCCATCACCGCCATGATCGCAAGAACCTGCTCGGGCTGCTTGCCGGGACAATAGATCGCTTCCGGAATCCCCCGCCGGCGTTGGCGGTCCAGGTCGACGCGGGCGAACTCCAGTTCCGCGGTTCCCTTCGCCCGCAAGCGGGCGGCCGCCTCTGCAACGCTCAACTTTCCCGCGGCCACATCGGACAATATCTCTTCAAGGCTCATGGTCCCGAAGAATGGCCTCATCCGCACTTACCGTCAAGCCGTCCCCGCCGCTTCCGCACGCCCCCGCAATCCCGCCCCGCCGCGCCCGGCGGCGACCCCTAGGGCAGAGCGGGTCAGCCCTGGGCGGAGCGGGTCAGCCCTAAAATATCAAATATCTGGCGTATCAGTCCCGAGCA
>JAOZMZ010000088.1 GCA_029934055.1 Kiritimatiellia bacterium | reverse complement strand
CACGCGACGGCCCGGCTGCCGGGAAAAAGTAGTGGCGCGGCCGGAGTTTGAGTGGCGGGCGGGGGCGGCCGGAGTGCTGAAAAAAATGCGCTAGTGGCATGTTTCCCGGCGGGGTGCGAGTGTGCTATGCTGATATATTTGCTCCGGAGGCGCATAGTTCCGGAGGGGTACTGAACGTATGGCGGACGATGCGATAGTCATATCAGGCGCGCGGGAACACAACCTGAAGAATGTTTCCGTGCGGATCCCGCGCGGGAGCCTGACGGTGATAACCGGCTTGAGCGGTTCGGGTAAGTCGTCACTGGCCTTCGACACGCTCTACGCGGAGGGGCAGCGCAAGTACGTGGAGAGTCTCTCGGCGTACGCGCGGCAGTTCCTGGGAAGGTTACAGAAGCCGGACGTGGAGCGTATTGACGGGTTGTCGCCGGCGATTTCGATCGAACAGCGCACGGCTGGAGGGAACCCGCGTTCGATCGTGGCGACGACGACCGAGATACACGATTACCTGCGGCTGTTGTTCGCCAACGTGGGACACACGCATTGCTGGAAGTGCGGGCGGCCGGTGGCGAGCCAGACGGCGGACGAGATCGTCGAGAAACTGCTGGAATTTCCGAAGTTGACCAAGGTGATTCTGCTGGCGCCGCTGGTAAAGGGGCGCAAGGGGCGTCACGAGGACGTATTCAACGCCGTTCGCAGGAAGGGGTTCGTACGCGTGCGGGTGGACGGAGAGATTTACGAGCTGGAGGATGTGCCGGAGCTGAATCCGCGCCGCAAGCACACGATCGAGGCGGTGGTGGACCGCCTGGTGATCACCAACAGGATTCGGCCGCGGCTGACCGATTCGGTGGAGACGGCATTGGCTTTCGGAGAGGGGACGATGGTGGCCTTGTGGGAAGACGGGCGCGGCGGATGGGAGGAAGCGCTTTTTTCGGAGAAGAACGCCTGTGCGCACTGCGGCATAAGTTTTGAGCCGCTGACGGCGAGACACTTTTCCTTCAACAGTCCGTACGGGGCCTGCCCGGTATGCCACGGGTTGGGGACGATGGAGGTTTTCGACGAGGGACTGGTGGTGCCGGATCAGGACCTTTCGCTGGAGGAGGGGGCGATACAGGCCTGGCGCCGCGGCGGGCGGCGGTTGATTATCTATTACAAGGGACTGTTGCGCTCGGTGGCCAGGCATTACGGAGTGGACATGCGGACGCCCTTCCGCGACTTGGATGAGGATTTCCGAAAGATACTCCTGTACGGCTCGGGCGATGAGGAAATCGAATTCGGCTTCTGGCGCGGGGGCAGTTACCACCGTTACCGCAAGCCCTTCGAGGGGGTGATTCCCAACCTGGAACGGCGCTACGAGCAGACGGAGAGCGACAGTACGCGGCAGCGGTTGCGGGCCTACATGAGCCGGCAGCCGTGCCGGGCGTGCCGCGGGGCGCGTCTACGGCCGGAAGTGCTGGCCTGCACGGTGGGCGGCAAATCGATTGCGGAAGTGACGCGCATGTCGGTGAAGGAGGCGGCGTCCTTCTTCCGGAAGCTGAAATTGACGAGCCACGAGCGGCGGATAGCGCGGGAGATCATGCGCGAGATACGCGAGCGGCTGGGATTCATGATCGATGTGGGGCTGGACTATCTCACGCTCGACCGGGAGAGCGGGACTCTTTCCGGGGGCGAGGCCCAGAGGATCCGGCTGGCGACGCAGATCGGGGCCGGGCTGGTGGGAGTGCTCTACGTGCTCGATGAGCCGAGCATCGGACTGCATTACCGCGACAACCACCGCCTGATAGCCACCTTGAAGGAATTGCGGGACCTGGGCAACACGGTGGTGGTCGTCGAGCACGATGAACAGACGATTCGGTCGGCGGACCACGTCATTGATCTCGGCCCGGGGGCGGGACGCCGGGGGGGGGAGGTCATCTACGAGGGTGACGTGGAAGGCTTGCTGCGGGAGGAACGTTCCTTGACGGGACGTTACATGCGCGGGGACCTGGAGATCAGTGTGCCGCGGCGGCGCAAGACGCCGGGGGATGAGTGCCTGATCGTCGAGGGGGCGCGCGAGAACAATCTGAAGAACATCAACGTGGAGATACCGCTGGGATTGTTCGTGTGCGTGACGGGGGTTTCCGGCAGCGGGAAGAGCACGCTGGTGGACGAGATACTGCGGCGGGGGCTTTTCCGGCGTTTTTATGGATCACGGGAACGTCCGGGGCGGCACCGCCGGATTGTGGGGGCCGAACATCTGGACAAGGTGATCGTGATTGACCAGTCGCCGATCGGCAGGACGCCGCGCAGCAATCCGGCCACGTATACCGGGGCATTCGGGATGATCCGGCAGTTGTTTGCGCGCCTGCCGGCGGCGCGTGTGAGGGGATACGGGCCGGGGCGTTTCAGTTTCAACGTCAAGGGGGGCCGGTGCGAGAAGTGCAAGGGGGACGGCATCCTGCGCATCGAGATGCATTTTTTGCCGGACGTCTACGTGACCTGCGAGCAGTGTCACGGCAAGCGTTACAACAGCGAGACCCTGGAGGTGAAATACAACGGCAAGAACATCGCCGATGTGCTTGAGATGACCGTGGACGAAGCGCTGGAATTTTTCCGCCGGATTCCGGGGCTGGAGCGCAAGCTGCGGACGCTTTCGGAGGTGGGGTTGGGCTACATGCAGCTGGGTCAGCCGGCCACCACGCTTTCAGGCGGTGAGGCGCAGCGGCTGAAACTCTCCGCGGAACTCGGCAAGAAGGGGACGGGACGGACGCTTTATCTCCTGGATGAGCCGACGACCGGACTGCATTTCGCCGACATACACAAACTTGTCCAGGTTCTGATGCGCCTGCGGGATGCCGGCAACACGCTGGTGGTGATAGAGCACAATTTGGATGTCATCAAGATGGCGGATTACGTTATTGATCTGGGCCCGGAAGGCGGCGATGCTGGAGGCAGGATCGTGGCGGCGGGGACGCCGGAGGACGTGGCGCGCTGCCGGCGGTCGTATACCGGGAAGTTTCTGCGGGGCGTGCTTGAGGCGGCCCGGCGGCATGATGGCGGTGGATGACGGTGAAGAGATCTCGAAGACAGATCGTCGCGTGGCTGGCAGTAGTGCTGCTGGCGGCCTGGGGTCATGCGCTGGCCGGCGGGGAGGCGCGGGAATCGGATCCGGCGGCACTCGAGGATGCGGGGCGCAAGGCGCTGGCGGACGGATTGTATTCCTTGGCGGAAGGCTATTTCCGGGACTACCTCGAGGCGGTGAAACACAAGGAGGAAAAGGGGCGCGGGGTCCTGGGACTGGCCGAGGCCCTGTACGGGGAAGGGCGCTACGACGAGGTGGAGCACTTGATCGAGGCTCATCGCGGGTGGGCGGCGACCGCCCGGCAGAAGGACGGGTTCCGTTATTGGAAAGCCGCGGTGGAGTGTGTTTCCAAGAACTACAAGGGGGCCTTGCGTTTGTTGAAGCCGTTACTCGGACCGGCCGCACGTGAGCCGTGGCGGCGGAGAGCGATTTTCCTGGGGGCGCGCTGCCATGCGGCGCTGGGTGAGAGTGACGCGGCCGCGAAGATGTTTGCGGCATTCGTTGAGGAATATACGGATGCCCCGGAGACGGGGCGTGCGCTGTTGGCGTGGGCGGGGGTGCTGCGCGGCGCGGGCAAGGCGGAGAAGGCGGAGAAGATCCTGGCTGATCTGCTGCAGCGTTTTCCGGAGAGAGTGGAGGCCTGTCGGGCGCGCTTGTGGCTGGCGGAGATGTTGCAGGGTCAGGGACGGACGGCGGAGGCCCGCAAGATGCTGGAGGAATTGTCCGGGAAGCATGGAGCGCCGGCGGATCTGCGTGCGCGGGCCTGGATGGAGCTGGCGGGTCTGGACCGCGCGGAAAGGCCGGAGGCTGCGTTGCGGGCGGCGGACGAAGCCGAGAAGCTCGCCCCGGCGGGGGAATTACGCGACAGGGCGCGGATCTTGCGGGTGAAGATGGCGATTGAGAATGGAGATGTGACCAACGGGGTCGGCCTGTTGCGGGAATGGGTGGGGGCCAACCCCAAGAATCCGCGTGCGGCCGATGTTCAGCTCGAGACGGCCCGCCTTCTTTTCAAGAAGGGATTCACGGAGGCGGCCCTGGAGGAGTTTCAGCATTATCTGGACATGTTTTCGGGGAAGGCAGGCGAGGGCGCGGCATGGCTCGGGCGAGGGTGGTGCCTGTTGCGCCTGGGCCGCTATAGTGAGGCGGCCGAGGCTTTCGGACGGGCGTGGGAGACGGCGGACGAGACGGCGGTCAAGAAGGAGGCGCTGATCAAGAAGGGTGACGCCCTGTTTGCGGGGGGGAAGTACGAGGAGGCGCGGGCGCAGTATTTGGCGTTCACGCGTGATTTTCCAGGGAGTGACCTGGCGCCGCAGGCCCTTTTTCAGGCGGCGGAGTGCCTGGCGCGGACGGGAAAGAGCGCGGCGGCGGAAAAAGAGTTACGGGCGGTGGCGGACGCCTTTGGAGATAATGAGATAGCCGAGAGATGTTGGATCAGAATCGCGGAATTGGCGGAGGAACGCGGTGACTGGGAGCGGGCGCGCAGAGTTTACACGAAGGTGATCGACAAATACGGAGAGAGTTCCGAGTCTGCACGGGCTCTGCATGGTCGGGGCATGATCTATTACCGCCTGGGACGGTTTGACGCCGCCCTGCAGGATTTCGAGCGGGTGATCAAGGAATACGCCGGGGGGGACTATGCCGAGCAGGCGTTTTTCATGCGGGGGTGGTGTCTCTATCTGATGGGACGCAATCGGCAGGCGTTGGAGGTCTGTCGGGAATTCGTCGCAAAGTATCCGAAATCGCATTGGGCGCCGGACGTCCTGTTCTGGTTGGCGGAGTATCACTACAATCATCGCAATGCCGAAGAGGCCGAAAAACTGTTCCTGCAAGTGGCGGACAGTTATCCGCAGAGTCGCCTGGCGGGCGAGTCACTTTTCTGGGCGGGCCGGGCGGCGATGCTGCAGAAGGAATATCTGCGGGCGATCGAGCATTTCAATCGGCTGGCGAAGGAGCATCCCAAGTGTTCGCGCATGGCGGAGGCGCGCTTCGCCCAGGGAGACGCCCTGAGTGAGCTGGGGCGTTTCACCGAGGCGATCCTGGCCTTCGAGGAGGTTATCAAGAAGTATTCCGACAGTTACCTGGCGGACCTGGCATGGGGTCGGAAGGGGGACTGTGAGTTTACCCTCGGCCGGGATGATCCTTCCCGTTACGAGGAGGCCGTGCAGGCATACGGGGTCATTCTCGGAGAGAATGATGTCGCCGCGGAGTTGCGCCTGCAGGCGGAGTACAAGATCGGGCGCTGCCGCCAGAAACAGGGAAAGACCGACGAGGCCTTTCGGCATTACATGAACGTGGTTTACGGATATCTGCGCCTTCCCCGCGAGGAGAGGAGGGACGGTCGGCTGTGGTTTACCCGGGCTGCGTTCGATGCAGCGGCCATGCGGGAGGCCCAGAAGGATTGGCGGGGGGCGGTGAACATTTACCGGCGCGTGGTGGACGCCGGGGTTCCGGCGGCGGTCGAGGCCCAGAAGAGGATCAAGGAGATAAGGCTGGCGCACTGGTTTCTGCTTTGATGCGGAAGCTGTTTAAGCGCCTGCAGGATTTTGAGCCAGGAGGAAGAAGAAATGATGGAATTGTTGCAGAGAGGCGGACCGGTGATGTGGCTGCATCTGGCGGCGGCGCTTGGGGTGATGGTGATTTTTCTGGAACGCCTGTTTCATCTGCACCGTGCCCAGATACGGTCGGATGATTTTCTGAAGGGAATCTACAACATACTGCGGCGCGGCAACGTGGTCGAGGCGGTGAGTATCTGCGAGGAAACCCCGGGTCCGGTGGCGCACGTGGTGCGGGCGGCGATCCTGCAACACGACGAGCCGGCGGGGGCCGTGCGCCGGGCAGTTGAGTCGGCCGGCATCGAGGAGCTTCCGCGTCTTGAAGGACGGCTTGGTCTTCTGGCGACGATTGCGCAGATAGAGCCGCTGGTGGGTCTTCTGGGTACGGTGCTGGGCATGGTGGAGGTCTTGGTGACGATTCAGCAGAAGGCGCCGTTGGTTCAGGCCGGAGACCTGGCGGGCGGGCTGTGGCAGGCCTTGATTTCCACGGCGGCGGGACTGGCGGTTGCCATACCGGCGTATGCGGCCTACAACTTTCTGGTTTCACGCGTGGAGAGTCTCGTTCTGGACATGGAATGGGCTGCGGTGGAAATTGTGACTTTTTTGAGCGGAAACGGGAAAAAAGGTGGTGCGAGCCGTGAAGGCGATTGACTTGTCGGAATTCAGGCGGACGTATCTTTTCATGTTTCACCGGCGTTTCATGCCGTTGAACCGCACGATCTGCCGGCTGCCGGACGCCGTAGTGCTGGTGGACGCGGCCCTGCTGGTGTTTCTTTTTTTCCTGGTGTCTTCCTCCTTCGTGTTGCAGCCGGGGATCACTGTTGACCTGCCGGCGGCGCCCTTCCGGGCGGGTGAGAATTTCAACGCGCTGGTGGTGACGATTTCGCAGGAGGGCATGATATTTTTCAACGATGAGCGCACAACCATGGAGGGACTGGCGTCGGAGTTCGCCCAGGCGGCGCACGAAAATCCGAAGGCGACGCTGATGATCGAGGCCGACAGTCGGGTTTCGCACGGTACGCTGGTTGACATTTACAACATGGCGGTGAAGGCCGGAATAAGGAAAGTCTCGCTTGCCACGCGGGTTGCGCCGGAGACGATGGAGCCGAGCCGGTCCAATGACGGGTGAAGGAAACATGCGGTTCTTACGTGAGGATGGCATGTCCCGCTGGTTTGCGGCGGTGATGG
>JAOZMZ010000087.1 GCA_029934055.1 Kiritimatiellia bacterium | reverse complement strand
ACGGAGGCGCCGATTCCTGGAGTGATCGTTATGATTGGGTCAATTTCAGTGGTGTCTATCGCGGAATCGGCGGCGGTGTTCTGATTACCGATTATACCGCCACGCCGGGTACGCCGGGCGTGACCAATCAGGTTGACAGTGAGCATATCGGCACGGGGGATGGATCTTCCACGGCCTATTCGGGGACCTTGAACCATCATCCCCTGGTACCGGCGTCGATTACGATTACTGCCGGCGGCTTTACTTTCACCGACCCGGAAGGTGACGGCTCGCTTTCCGGCGGGAACGGGGGCACGATCGATTACGGAACCGGTGCGTGGTCCATCGATCTCGGGGCGATTCTGGGCTCCGGGGAAAAGATTTACGCCAGTTATCTCTACTCCGTATCCGGCAGTGCGGGCTCAGGGGCTCCCGGATCGGGAACGACCGGGGCGAAGATATATTCCTTCGTGGTCCATCAGGCCGGGAACACCCTTGAGATAACAGACAACAACGGCTGCGTCTACAAGGGAAACATGGGGGATGTGAGCTCAAGCGGCGGTGTCAGTCAGGATGCGACGACCCCCAATCCGGCCGAGGGAGACCAGGTGATCGCGCAGTACACCGCGGAGGGTACCAGCGCGGCGGGCCTCAAGGTCCACATGGCGGGTACTTTCCAGGGCGTTGTCGGCAAGGATGGTGATCAATACTACCTGAACAATCGCAAGATGTACGGGACGTGGGTGGAGGACGGCGGACGGACCGGGGATATCAATGGAGAGGCTTCCCCGATTCCCGTCAACCTGACTACGTCCACTGAGAGCAGCACCACCTGAGCTGAATGAGCGCGGTGGGTGGACCTAGCGGTTTTCGACTAGGGCAGACCGGATGGTTGAGCTGTATGCCGGAGCCGTAGCAAGCTTCGGTTACTTACGAATCGCGGGATTCTGCGGGTACTGAGAGTCGTGGCATCACAGGCTTGGTGTGAATCAGGCGCCGATCGGGGATTGCCGCTGCCGTACCTGTATCATGAAGGTAAGTATCTCCCGATGATTGGGGCCAGCGCACGGCGTACATCCGGTGGTATCCGTTCGGGATCTGTAAGGATAGCATTTTGAAGTGCGTGTCGGCAGGGACAGGCATCATCCGGAGCCGGCAGGTCATGCGCCAGTGAAGTAATGATTTCCTGGGAGAGCCGTGCATTGGCTTCGAGAACACGCATGACTTCTTCTACGGAGACCTCCTGTTCTGATGAGTGCCAGGTATCATAGTCGGTGACCGTGGCGATACAGGTATAGCACATTTCGGCTTCGCGGCTGAGCTTGGCCTCGGCGAGACTGGTCATTCCGATAACATCGAATTGCAGCCGCCGGTACACCAGGCTTTCAGCGCGCGTGGAAAATGCAGGCCCTTCGATGTTGACATAGCAGCCGCCGAGATGAAGGCGTGGCCGGTTGTCACTTCCGGAATTTGCCAGAATATTCTTGATGAGGCGGTATACCTGGGAAGAAAGACGGCGGCAGACCGGATCCGCAAGGCCGACATGTGCGACGAGGCCGTTGCCGAAAAAAGTGTGGCGAGATGAGGCCTTGGTGCGGTCGAAGTATTGGTCGGGAATGACTATGTCCCCGCGCCTTATGTCTTCACGGAGACTACCTACGGCACTGAGCCCGATTACTTCTTCTACACCCAGTTGCTTGAGTGCGAAAATATTGGCGCGGTGATTGATTTCCGATGGCAGAATTCTATGCCCTTTGCCGTGGCGGGGAAGAAAGAATATCTCCCGTTCCCCGGAAACGAAATGTATTATTTGGTCCGAGGGGGCGCCGAACGGGGTGTCAACGCTGAGCGCGGTACTCTCGGCCGAAATGTCATAGATACCGGTTCCGCCTATAATACCCAGCTTCATACGATGACCTCTTCGCGGCTGACAACGGCTAACATTATGGCTGAAAATCCGGGTCAGGCAAGGTCTGGGATTGGTGATTTCCTGTGGCGTGGGGTACGTCCGGTGATTCCAGCGGGCGTGCGTTGTCCGGCCTGGGTACGGCGGGATTTTTTGGGCAGTGCGAGCGTGACTTGAGAAGAATATGCCGAAATGGGATTGCTTCCGCTGCCGTTGGGCCTTAATTTTCGGAAATAAGCGAAGAAGGAATCACGATCATGAACGTTGTGGCAGTGGTCATGGGCGGCGGTCAGGGGCGGCGGCTACAACCCCTTACGCGGGACAGGGCCAAGCCCGCTGTGCCTATTGCGGGGAAATATCGTCTGGTTGATATCCCTATCAGCAATTGCATCAACAGCCAGATACGTAAGATATTTCTGCTGACGCAGTTCAACAGTGTCTCACTGCATCAGCACATACAGGCCACCTACCGCTTTGACCAGTTTCACTGGGGTTTCGTGAGAATATTGGCGGCTCAGCAGACGCCGGGGAATGTGCTTTGGTACCAGGGGACTGCGCATGCCGTCCGACAGAACCTGCAGTATTTCATGGAAGTCGACCCGGATCTGATCCTGATTCTGTCAGGGGACCAGCTTTTCAGGGCGGATTTCCGCAAGATGATCGCCCATCACGTGGAAACCGGCGCCGACATAACCATTTGCACCAAACCGGTCAGCAGGAATGACGCAGCCGATCTGGGCATAATGCGCGTTGACGGGCAGGGACGCATCACGCACTTTGTGGAAAAACCCGGTGATACGGAACGCCTGACGGAATTGCGGGCTCCCATGTATGAAGAAGAGCGCTATTTGGCGAGCATGGGCATTTACATCTTCAATCCGGCCGTGCTTGAGAAGCTGCTGGAGGTAGACAAGAGTGATTTCGGACATGACATTATTCCGGCGGCGATTAGCCGGCACAAGGTGTTCAGTTATGTTTTCGAAGGTTATTGGAAGGACATTGGAACCATACGCGCTTTCTGGGAAGCGAATCTCGCCCTTACGGACGTGGTCCCGGAATTCACCTTTTATGACGCCAAGGCCCCGATTTACACTCATATGCGCTATCTGCCACCTTCCAAGATAAACTGTTGTGATCTCAACCGCTGTTTGCTTTCGGAAGGCTGTATCATCTCCGGCCATAGGATTCTGCGCTCGATAGTCGGGATCCGGGCCGTCGTCGGCGAAGGATCGGTCATTGAGCATTCCGTGATTATGGGTGCGGACTATTACGAAACCGAAAAAGGCAACGTCCCGCCGGGGGCACCGCCCATCGGGATCGGCCGTGACTGCTTCATCCGCAATGCGATTATTGACAAGAACGCGAGAATAGGCGATGGGGCCTACGTAACGCCCGAGGGGAAGGAAGACGGGACGGTGACCGATCTGTATTCAGTGCGCGATGGGATTATCGTCATCCCCAAGAATGCGATCATTCCTCCGGGAACACGGCTTTGATTTGTGATCGCGGACGTTGAGAGGGGGGCGGAATTGGTGTTTGCGGCCGGGAATCTTCTCTCGCATTGACTGAAGGATGTTGTCTCACGAGGATGGCGGCGGGGGAGGCGGCTTGGCATAAAACGGGTATTCCGAACGGGTTGCGACCGGCGGCAGATGTTTCCAGCGCTTGTAGGTCCACATCCAATTGCCGGGGTGAAGCCGGACCTGGCGTTCTATGCTTGCGGTGAGTTTTTGGGTAAGGATGAGTGCGGTCGCATATCGGTCGGATGTATTCAGATCCGCCGGATTAAAAACATGCGCCACCGCGGCATGGTAGGAGCCGGAATGCAGGTCCGCGAAGCAATATCCGCAGATTATGGGCGTGCCGGTTTGAAGTGCCAGCAGGGCCGCGGCATTAGATACCGGCACGGGCTTGCCGAAGAAATCGACAAACACTCCGCCTTCTGATGGCTTGGTGTTCTGGTCCAGAACGAGGGCGATTCGGTGCCCGTCGCGAAGCGCTCTCAGAAGGTGACGGACGGCGCCCTTGCGGGGTACGATCACCTGTCCGGTTTGTGTCCGGAAAGCGGTCAGCAGCCGGTCGACGGCCGGATTGGCTATGGTGGCGGCCACGCTTACCAAGGGATAGCCAGCGGCGGCTACGGCCATACCCATGACTTCCCAGTTACCTATGTGAGCGGTCACGCAGATGAGCGGCCCCTTACTTAACTGTTTCAGCAACGAGTCGTCGAGTGTGACGTATTTTCCCAGGCGCCGGCGCGTGTTGCGGCGGAACCAGAACATGTCCGCGAGAGTCAATGCGAAGGTTTGGAACGATTCCCTGAGGATGCGTCGTTTGCGCCGAAGAGAAAGTTCATCGCCGAACGCCAGATCGAGGTTTGCCATGGCCACGTGCCGCAGATGGCGCGCGAACAATGATGCCAGCCTTCCGAGAAAACGGGCCGCGACCACCACCATGCGGCGGGGGAGCAGAGGAACCAGCCATATCGCCGTGCGGCAGGCGACGATTTCGAGTAGAGAGCGAATAGCCATACAGCACCGTTTGCGAACTGTCTTCCGTCAATCATGACCGGAGGTGGTGAGCCGGGTGGGATTCGAACCCACGACCCCAGGCTTAAAAGGCCCGTGCTCTACCGACTGAGCTACCGGCCCACCGGTGACGGTGGGCGTACGATATGACAAACCGGCAGGCTTGTCAAAACGTGAGCGGCGGGGTGGTTCCCGTGGTTGGCTTGGGGGGGATATTGTGTTACGGTACCCGCCGCCTGAAGAGTACAGCGCGATCGAAAAGAGCATATCGGGGAAGCATGAGGGCACTCATGCTGTGGATGGGATCGTGAGAAGATGTCGGAGAAAAGGGTCAATGGAACGTTGATCGTAGTAGGGCTTCTGGCCGGAGCCCTCCTGGTAGGGGCTGTGCTGGCTCCCTACATATGGGGCGGACTGGTTGCCGCCGGACGTCGCTGGGCGCTGTTATCTTCCCTGCGGGATCTGGAGTTCGAGAAGGTAGCCAGGCGCACGGTATTGATCGTGTTGCTTATGCTTGTATTACCGGCCGTGCGTTTATCGGGTCTCAATTCGTGGAAAAGACTGGGCCTTGGACGAGTCACAGGGATGCACGCCATGACACTGGGCGGTGTCGTGGCGGGGGTACTATCCATGGGAAGTCTGC
Source organism: Kiritimatiellia bacterium (assembly GCA_029934055.1). GTDB lineage: Bacteria > Verrucomicrobiota > Kiritimatiellia > B70-G9 > B70-G9 > JAOZMZ01. Next base: position 1,795 of record JAOZMZ010000087.1, on the reverse strand, counting down.
TGGCAGCGGGTCTTCTCAGCGGGTGCTATCGGTGGGACGGACCGGAAACAGCGGCGATATTGGTTGGACGGATCACGGCCTTTGCAGCCGGGGCGGCGGTTGTAGCAGTTCTGGAGGAGGTTGTTTTCCGGGGGGTGCTTTTTGGCCTGCTGCGCCGACATATGCGGGTGCTGCCGGCGGCACTCTGTGCGTCGTTGGTTTTTGCTGCGGTACATTTTGCTTCGCCTGAGCCTCCGGTGGGCGTCGTGCACGCTGATTGGAACGCCGGGTTGCGCATGCTGCCCTATATGTTCACGGCGGGTGATTTCAGCCAGTATCACGGGATCATGTTTGTGACACTTTTCTCCGTCGGATTGGCCTTGTGCTTTTTCTATGAGTATTTCGGCTCACTCTATTTTGCAATCGGGCTGCATGCTGCCTGGGTATGGGAAATGAAGATGGGCATGACTTTTCTGGAACGCACTAATTGCGCCCACAGCTATCTTTTCGGTCCGAGCGAAATAGTCGCCAAGAGCCCCGCCGGCGCCGTGTTGGCCACATCAGTGGCGGTGGCGGCTGCCTGTCTATTGATGGTACGCGGGAGAAGCGGCCTCGTGACCGGGGCGCCGGCAGCATGGGATTGATTTGTGAGTATTATCCTGGATGTCATTTTTCCGAGGAATTGCGCCGGGTGCGGCACGAGAGATCCTGAGACGGGCGGGCACCTCTGTTGGGATTGTCTCAGCGAGCTGAATCTGATTCAGGCACCGCTTTGCGATAGGTGTGGTGCGCCGGCCTTCGGTGAAATACATCACCGTTATATATGCTCGGCGTGTGCTTCCAATCCTCCCGTGTATGATGCCGCCCGGGCGGGGGTGCACTACGACGGATTGGCCCGGGAGATGCTCCAGGCGTTTAAGTATCACGAGGCCATATGGCTGGCGGACGAACTGACGCGCATTTTGTACGCCGCCTATCTGGCTCATTACGATGGATTGGAGTGTGATGCGGTTGCGTGCGTTCCCCTCTTTTCAACACGGCGGCGGGAGAGGGGATTCAATCAGGCTGGCATGCTCGCGGCCGGGCTGGCACGTCTGATATCCAAGCCTTTGATCCGCAATGCGTTGAAACGTGTCCGGCCTACCGGTACACAAACGCGTTTGACAGCCGCCGAACGTGTCGTTAACGTCAAGGGTGCGTTCCGAGTTCGTTGGGACAAGTGGCTAGAGGCGCGCCGGATATTGCTCGTTGATGACATCATGACTACGGGTGCAACCGTTAATGAATGTGCGCGCGCATTGAGAGCCGCGGGAGCGGCGGCTGTATACGTTTTGACAGTGGCCAGAGGATGAGTTGAAAGGTCGGGAAAGATGGCACTTTTCAGACGAAGAAAAAAATCGGCCGAGGCCAAGGTACGTCGCCGCGAGATACCTCGTGGACTCTGGCTGAAGTGTCCGGCGTGCAATGAAATTGTTTTCAAACGCGAGATAGACGCATCTTTGGGGGTTTGTCCCAAGTGTCAGTTTCATTTTCAACTGACACGCTCACAGCGTCTGGAGATGTTGGTGGAGCCGAAATCTTTCGTTGAATGGGACGGACGCCTGCGTAGCGTTGACGCTCTTCAGTTTCAGGGCGCGGAGTCTTACGTCGTCAAACTGAAGGCGGCCCGCGAGAAGACGGGATACGAGGATGCCATTACCTGCGGCCGAGCACGCATCGGTCCGCATGACGTTGCCCTGGGGGTGATGGACTTTGCCTTCTTGGGCGCCAGCATGGGATCGGTTTTGGGTGAAAAGGTGACCCGTCTCTTCGAGCG
>JAOZMZ010000041.1 GCA_029934055.1 Kiritimatiellia bacterium | reverse complement strand
AGACTCGGCCACTGCGCCGGATTGTTGCTCGGCGTCATCACATACCCACTGCAACTGTACGTGTATCCCGGCGTCACATCCCAAGTCTGCCCCAATAACGTCTCCGTCCAATAAATCTGCAGTCCAAAACGACCATTATGAGGATAATTCGATATCACCGCTCCAGCATTGCCGAAGGCAGTCCAGTATGGGATGTTCGTGAGTGTCCCCGCCGGCTGGACCTCAAAATCGGGATTCAGAAGCGATCCCGCCCTCGTCGGCTCACTTGTCACAACAGAAACGTTATCGCAATAGACCCAGCCGTTTGTCGTGGCGTCTGCCGGCGAACCGCGGTAATAAAGCAACAATGTACGTCCCGTGACCGTTCCCGCAGGAGCAACAACCGGTCCCGTAGAGTAACGTGTCCAGCTCGAAGGCCCGTGCTCCCGAAAATGGGGAGTATCACAATTCACTCCGATTTTTGCACCCAAAGCATCGTAAAACTGCAAAACGAGGGCACAGTATCCGTTCGTCGGCGAGAAAGAATTCGTGCCCGGAGTCATCAGCCATCCTGAAAGCTCATATACTTGACCAGCCGATGCGCTCCAGCGTTGGTCCAACACGTGGCTCGAGCCGCCAAACGAGTTTATGCGAATGAATTTTGTACCCTCGTACGCCGCAGATGGCTCATTCGTTATATGTTCTCCTCCCCATGTATCCGAGCTTGTCCAATGGGTAGCATTCGTCCAACTCCCTCCTGGGCCGTCTTCAAAACCCCCGTTCAATAAAATATTTGCTTGGGCAAACGCGTTCTGTCCGCAACAAAGTATGGCGAGGCCCAGCACCAAGAGCCCGACCGACTTCATGATTTTCATTCCGTCATCCTCCACTGCTTTTTACCTATTTCTTATGCCTAATACCTAAGGAAAATCCTCTTGTGAGGTGCCGTGGCGTCTAGTTCTATACTAGACCTTACCGATGCTGCAAGCTAATTCATCAACAATTATGACAAGGTAAATCGCGACCCTCCCCCCAGTCTGTGGGACCGCAACTACCATGAACCCCCGCAAGACCCATTCAACGAAGACCTCAGGCAATAACCAACGCGAGCCCGAGCGAACTCTACTTTGCGATCGTGACCACAACAATATACGGTCCACCATAACGCTTACACCCAGCCGTGACCCACCCAGGACCCGTCGTACGTCGGTCACTTCAACCTAGGCGCCGCCACCCTTTCCCTGATAATACTGCATTGCAACCACCTTGAATTTCACTCACTCGGATGGGGGCATAGCGTCAACTAGGTAATTTTATTTGAACTTTTGGCTTGAAAGGATGTCATAATTCTAGTATGCATTTAGTTGACATACGGGAGAAAATTCATGAAGGTAAACGGTAACGGCTCAGAAGGACAGCAGCGACAGCGCAATACTATCGCGCGGTCGCAACGCGACCGCAAATATCTGTATCAACAACTTGCGGAAATCATCCGTAACCAAATTGAAAAAGGCAATTACAAGCCTGGTGAACGGCTTCCGTCGATGGATACGATTGCGGCACAATACTCGGTCAACAAGGTTACTGTCCGTCGGGCACTCGCCGAACTTGTCAAGGCAGGTCTCATCTACTCGGTACCCGCCCAAGGAACATACGTGGCCGAGCCGCCCGCCAGCCGAGCCCATGCTCATCGCCCCAATCAACTGCTCACTATCGGCCTGATATCCCACGTGATGGTTCCCGGCAACACCGGTCTCTACCACATGGAGATCATTGAAGGCATCCGTGCGGAATTGGCCAGAATAAACGGCACTCTGGTGATACTGCCCGTCAAGTATGTGGAGCCACAGGTTAAGATCCTCGACATGGTTCTGCAGGCAAACCTTGATGCGGCGGTCTATCTCGGCTACTTCGATCAGGTCGCTCTACAGAGTATGATCGCAAACGGCCCCCCGGCAGTACTGGTTGATTACTCACTGCGTGGGTCCCAGGTGGATACGGTCCTCGTGGATAACCGTTCAGGCGGATATCAAGCCGCCGAACATCTGATATCCCTGGGCCACAGGCGCTTTGCAGTCGTTACAGGCGAAACCGATCAAGCGGTCTCACAGGATCGATTGCAGGGGGTCTATGAAGCCCTAGATCATTTCGGCGTTGAGCACTCGAGTATCGAACTATTACGTGGAGATTTTCAAAGAGAAGGCGGGTATCGGGCCATGAGCGATATAGTCGCGATGAGCAATCGGCCAACGGCGGTCTTCTTCATGAATGACGAAATGGCCGCCGGAGGCGTTCAGGCGGCAAACGCAGCCAACCTCAAAATCCCGGAGGACATCTCTATTATCGGTTTCGATGACACCTCATGGGCTACGGCAATCCAGCCCCCATTGACTACGATCCACGTAGACAAAGGCCTGATGGGAAGTATTGCCATCCAAAGGCTCGTTCAGCGTATCAATGGGAACAATCCCGTCCCCACCACCACCCTTATCCCCACTCGACTGATTGTCCGAGATTCGACGGCCCCACTTGCCGGCGTGCCTGCGATCTGAAACCTTTTATCTCGCAATCAGTCTGTAGATTTCCTGATCAGAGTGGCGGGGAACAATCACACGCATCTCACCATCATGACCGCCGAGGTCCAAATTCGTACCGGCTACGTCCCAAGTACAATTCGCGGCCGCTATGGAACCCGTCGCACTTTCTACCGTAAAAGCCCAACCCACCGCTCCCGTCCACGTAAGCGCCAAGTCAGCACCGGTCGCGCTCATGCCGGCGAACAGAAACGGTAACGGATAATCGGGGATTTCCGTCAAGACACCGTCGGCCGCCCCTCCCAGCGTTCCCTGCAGGGCATTGGTCACCGGGTAATCGCTGGAATCACTCTCCCCCCCAACGAAACAGCGCCCGCCGTGGCTGACACCGATTCCCCAAAGCTTGTCCGTCACGGTCCCCCCACAGTAGGAAAGGTAAGTAAGACTCGTCCCGCCATCCCCAAGACAGCCAAACATGCCGTCAATCATTCCTGCCTGACCGACCTGAACCGGAAGCCGTACCGGCAGATCCGTTGAACTGGTGTATCCGGCAAAAAATACATCCGTATCAGCACCCAGGGCGACTGCCACGCCGATGTCTGCATCATGACCACCGCAGTATGTGGAGAGGAGCAAGTTTGTTCCGATGGAATCCACCCGTGCAATGAACATATCGGTATCATACTGGCCTCCGGCCAGGGTCTCCTGAACCGCATTCGTCACAGGAAGATCCAATGAGCTTGTCTTGCCGACCATTACACAGGAACCGTCCGGTACCGCCACAAGGGCCTTCCCATAGTCAGTATCGGATCCTCCCAGATATGTGGAATATACGATTCCCGTCCCATTCTCTGCCAGACATGCCACAAAGGCATCCACCAGTCCGGCATTCGTCTCCTGCAACACGCTGTCTCCCGTAATGCTGTTGGTAATCGGAAAATCGGTCGACCGCGTGTCACCACAGATGTATATCTGCCCACCGGGCTCCCAACTCAGGCCGTAACAGTGTTCGCGATCTCCTCCACCAAGATATGTCGAGAACACCAGCGTCGCCCCATTGCTCTCCAGGCCAAACAGAAAAGCATCACTGTCACCCGCTCCCCCCGCCAGCACACTCTGTAACGGTCGCAACAAGGGAAAATCCGCCGAATAGGTAAAACCTCCCACCCGAACCTCGCCGACATCGTCAACCGCCAGAGACCAGGCATAGTCGTTGCCGCTGCCGCCGATGTACGTCGAGTACACAACACCTGTCCCATCAGGTGAGATCCTGCTGACAAACGCATCCGCCCCTCCGCTGTTCGTCGTACAATAGGCACCCAAGACCGGGAAGTCTGTGGAATATGTATACCCGCAAACATATGCTGATCCATCCGGCCCTATCGCCACTCCGCGGGCAACATCATCACCGCTGCCCGCAAGGACAGTCGTGTATACGACGTTCGAACACGACGAGTCGTACTTTCGTATGAGAACATCTTTTTGCCCAGCGTTCTGTTCCTCGCCCGCAAGATACACGGATCCGCTCGGCCCGACCGCCAGGGCATAGAAGGCCTCCCGGTCGACTCCTCCGGAGTAAGTCGAAAACAGAATTTTCGGATCTATCACCAAAAGCCGATGGCGGTCGCATCGCGAAACCCTGAAACCAATACTCCCGTCATCGTGTACGCAGTACTCAACATGAACCGGAATCATGCTCCCCGACCCTACATCCCACTCCCAGGCCACCGGCCTCGAATGACGCATGTTTCCAGCCGCCGAGGCAATATACAGCCCGCCCCCGGAACTCAGCCCTACCTTCTCCGCTTCCGGGAAAACCAGGCGGATATCGGCTATATCCGCCCCGGGTCCAACCACCAAATCATACTCCAGACAACCGTCCCGCCAGTACCAAAGGACGTCGATTCCCGGGTAGATATCGTCCACCTTGATCGCCCGTAACGAAGGACCACGTCCGACGCAGCCGGCTCGGTCTACCTCTCCAACCGTCGCCGACGGACGCCCCCCGTAAAAACTAAGAACAATTCCCCCCGGCGCGAAACCCATCTCTGGCCGGCCTCCGCATATACTCGCACTCCCAGCCATAGAGGACGACAATATACCAATCCCAATACTCAACAGGATTACCAGGACAGGACAAATCACGCGCCTTGATTTCATCAAAACAACCTCCCGTGCTACGTCGCTTATTCCGACCTAGGCTTCGGAATCAAAATATACTTTGATGTCTTTCTCCCGCATTCCTCCAGACAGGGCTTCACGATAGGCTTGATGCGTTTTTTCGTCAAAACACACGAAATAAACTTCACGAACAGACCCACGGTGCCTATCCAAGAAATCCATCACCGTATCGACAGCTATTGCAGCCGCCCGCCCCGCCGGGAACCGATAGACTCCGGTACTTATCGCCGGAAACGCCACCGACCGCGCTCCAGCCTGAACAGCCAGTTCGAGACTGTTGCGATAACAGGATTTCAACAGATCGTCTTCTCCATGTGTCCCCCCCCTCCATACCGGACCGACGGTGTGAATCACCCATTTGGCCGGCAGCCGGTAGCCCCGTGTCAAGCGCGCCTCTCCCGGCGGGCATCCACCCAGCCCTAGGCACTCCTCCAACAGTCCCGGACCGGCCGCCCGATGAATAGCACCATCTACACCCCCCCCGCCGGCCAGCGATGAGTTGGCCGCATTGACTATTGCATCCACAGCCAAACGTGTAATGTCACCCCTGATCACCCGCACGACCGGGGTTCTCTCTTCAGCGTCGGCGCCTGCTGTCATTTGTTACCCCTAATCCGTTCAACAATCCCCTCAAAACGTGGATCATTCCGTAGACTTGACAAGTCACTATCCCGCATCATCCAGTCCAAATCGTCATATCCCAACTGCAGGGCCCGAACCAGAGAACGGAATGCCTCGTCAACCATTCCGCTCAACGCCTGGCTGCAGGCGAGGTTATACCAGGCGACGGCGTCATCAGGATTTTTTCCCACCAGTTCTCGGTCTGCATCCAGCGCCTGTTGGTTGTATCCCAGCCGCGAATAGAGATCCCCCAGCGCCCGTAAAACGCCGGTATCATCCGGACGGCGGCGGCGTAGACCCTCCAGAAACCGCAACTCGACCATCCCGTCCCTTTCATCATCAACACGGTGCGGCATAGACGCTCCTTCTTTGCAATTGCTCCAATAGAAAAATATACTTTTTCTGCCGGTACATATATCAAAACTGTTCGGATCGTTTTCTTCAAGCACAAGGCAATCCGAAGATGAAACAACCTGATGCCGAAAGAGGCGAAAAGATTCCTCCCGCCTTCATGGTCGATCACATGCTTCTCCGCCTCGGAAAGTACCTGCGCCTTCTCGGTTATGATACCGCTTGGAACACCTCCATCCGCTCACATGAGCTGGTTACGGTCGCCCAACGTCAGGGGCGCATCTTCCTGACGCGCAACCATCACATCCACCGCCAGATTCCCGCCCCCGAACGCTTTATCCTTATCACCACGGACAACCCGATAGATCAGCTTACCTATGTGCTTGAGAATATTTCCGCGCCGCAACCGCAACCGTTCTCACGTTGTGTTATCTGCAATACACCCCTTCGGAAAGTAGCCGATCCCTCGCTCGTACGCACGCGGGTACCACCAGCCGTCGCCGCGCGTATCCGCAGATTTACCTACTGTCCGAAATGCGACAAGATATACTGGATGGGCAGCCACGTCATTAACACTTGCCGCAAGCTCGGCATTGATCCTGTCATCGTGCGTTGAATGCGCTCCTCGAATTGGCAGAAGACAGCTGCTTCATACCGAACGGAGTCCGCTCTCCCTCCCCAGATACATCAACCCGGCGGCGAACCCAAATGACTATTTCGCCGACGCCCTCTCGGACGGCCTGTGTCCTCCACCCCCAAAATGATGTTCATGGGGGCCCACATACAGCTGCCGCGGACGTCCGATCTTCTGTTCGCGGTCGGCACGGTGCTCCAGCCATTGCGCAATCCAGCCCGGCAATCGTCCGATCGCAAACATTACGGTAAACATGTTGGTCGGAATGCCGATGGCCTGAAAGATGATGCCGGTATAGAAATCCACATTGGGATAAAGCCCCCGCTCAATGAAATAATCGTCTTTCAGGGCCTTTTCCTCAAGGCGCATGGCTATGTCCAACATGGCATCGCTTTTTCCAAGATGTTCCAAGAGATCATGGCATACCTTCTTTGCCAGGCGTGCCCGTGGATCGTATGTCTTGTACACTCGATGACCGAATCCCATCAGACGAAAGCCGCTGTCCTTGCGCTTGGCCAGCTCAATCACCTTGTCCACGTTCCCTCCATCCCTGATTATCCGCTCGAACATCTCCACTACGCCCTGATTCGCACCGCCGTGAAGATGGCCCCATAACGCGCAAATCCCCGCCGCCACCGATGCATAGAGGTTGGCTCCTGAACTTCCAACCAGACGCACGGTGGATGTCGAACAATTCTGCCCGTGGTCGGCATGCAGAATCAGAAGCTGGTCAAGAGCACGTACGACCTTGGGATCAATCTGGTAGTCCACCACCGGTGACGAAAACATCATGTTCAGGAAATTCTCACAGTATCGCAACCGGTGGCTCGGATATACAAATGGTTCGCCCACCGATTTCTTGTACGAAAAGGCCGCAATGGTGCGCAGCTTCGAAAGCAGCCGCGTCACGGTAATATCCATCTCCTCATCCGAAGAAGACTCCAATTCCGGATAAAATGTCGAAAGCGAAATGACCATCGCGGAGAGCACCGCCATCGGATGCGCGTGCTCCGGATAATTGCGGAAGAAATTGCGCATATCTTCATGAATCATCGAATGACGATTGAGAAGATCCGAAAAATGTTCCCGCTCGTCCGCCTTGGGCAGAGCCCCGTGCACCAAGAGGTAGGCAACTTCTACGAATTCGCAATTCTCGACAAGGTCCTCAATGGGATATCCCCGGTAACGTAGAATCCCCCTCTCGCCGTCGATGTACGTAATCCCACTGCGGCAGGAGCCGGTATTGACCAGTCCGGGATCAAGGGTTATCAACCCGCTCTGCTTGCGCAGATCGCGAATATCAATGGCCTTGTCGCCCTCGGTACCGGTAACGATCGGCAGCCGAACGCTTCTGCCGTCATACGAGAATTCAATATACTCGCCGCCGTGCTCTCGTCTGTTCATCTGCCGAATCCAGTGGCTGCACTTTCTCAGGCGCGTCGGACCTCTATGGCTTCCGACAAATATACCGCCCTTCACCGTGCATCTATAAGAAGATTATCGCCTTTGGGCAACAACAAAGACTCTGTCTCTCCCCCACATGAAAGCATGGACGCCCGCGCGGGCCCATCCTGATCATCCGCTCTCATCAGGCTTTGACGACACGCCCAGCCTTGATACAGGCTGTACACACCCAGCGGGTGCGTACCGCGCCACCCTCACGCACGCGGATCCGCTGCAAATTGGGCAGAAACCGACGCCTGTTGATTCCCGTCGTGTGCAGGCCTATGCCGCCCTTCTTCTTCTCGAGTCCGCGTCTCACGATGCGGTTACCCGTGCGCGGGCCCTTGCCGCAAATGGAACATACCTTCGACATGTCAGCTCCTTGAGTCTCGAAAGCGTCGCAATATAGCCGTCGTAACCCGCCGGCACAAGGTCAAAAAAGCAAATTTTTTCACCGGCCTCCGCTGTGCCCTCTAACTCCCATCAATCCAAGGATGCCGCACGGATGTCCTTCAAAACGAACTCTATGCTCCGCCCTCCGCCATAGTGGCTTTCGCTGAGCGAAAAAACGATATCCAGCTCTCCATCCGGAACCTCCCGGTCGGCCATACGAAAGCCTATCGCCCGCCACGAGTATCCGCCGGCAAGGATATCCATCGTCAAATGTTCTCTCCCCACCACCCGCGGGCGACCCGCCACCCGCACCCCCCGCATCCCCCAATTCGGAGCACGATTGCCCACGCCGAACGGACGCATGGCCTCGATGACTTTCATCAGATCCCAGTCGATATCGTCCGCCGACAGCCATGCATCAACTTCAAGCAAAGGCATCCGCTCCCTGCCGGCCAGAACATCTCGGGCTATCCCTTCCAGGCAGTTACGGAAACCGTCGATTTCGTCAGCCGCTATCTCCAAGCCGGCCGCCATTTCGTGCCCACCGTACTTGATGAGTAATCGTCCGCATGCCTCGAGTGCCGCAACTATGTCGAATCCTTCAACGCTTCGTGCCGAACCACGCCCGATCCCCTCTTCATCAAGAGCGATCACCACCGCAGGACGCCCGTAATGGGCCACAAGCCTTGAGGCGACGATGCCGATGACCCCCGGATGCCATCCTTTCGAAGCCGCCACAACCACTTCCTCTTCCCCCGTCATCTCAGCGTCAAGCGCCGCACGCGCTTCCCGATAAATCTTCAGTTCCACGGACTGACGCTGCCGGTTGGCCTGATCAAGTTCAGCCGCCAGATCACGGGCCCGCAATTCATCTTCCTCAAGCAGCAGATCAAGCGCCCGCTGTGCATCCCCAAGCCGCCCGGCTGCGTTGATACGCGGACCGAGCCTGAACACCACCGCGTATCCATCAAGGCTTCCCGGAGAACATCCGGAGACATCCATCAGTGCGCGCAATCCCGGCCTGGCGGCGGAACGCAATACATTCAGGCCGAACCGTGACATGATCCTGTTCTCGCCTCTCAGGGGTACCATGTCGCAAAGCGTTCCCAACGCCACAAGATCCATGTATTCACGGAGATCAGGATCGTTCTCGGCGGCCTCGCCACGCCGCCGCCTGTCTTTCAGAACCCCATGCGCCAGCTTGAAGGCTATCCCGACCCCCGCCGGAAACACACGCTCGCCACCACCGGGGGCCAGATGCGGATTGATCAAGGCATCCGCGGGAGCAACGCGCGCCGCCGGCTCATGGTGGTCGGTTATCACCATTACGATGCCACGCGCGCGGGCGGCCTCCACCGCCTCAACCGAATTGGTGCCGCAGTCCACGCTTATGATGATCTCCGGATCGAGAATCTGGCAACAACGATCAAGGGCGGTCCGCCCCAATCCATATCCCTCTTCAACACGATCCGGTAAAAACGGTGCGACATGCGCCCCCAATCGCCGCAGGAACTCCGTCAGCAATGCCGTAGCAGTCACCCCGTCGACGTCATAGTCACCAAAGACAACGAAGCGTTTGCCATCCCGCAAACCCTTCCTGACCACTTCCACCGCCGCATCCATCCCCGGCAAGGCGAATGGGTCGGCGAGTTCCCGCAGACGCGGTGCCAGGAAACGCCTGGCCTCTTCCGGATCCACGATGCCGCGCACCGTCAAGACCCGGGCGGCCGCTTTCGGAATGGCGCAGGCGCCGGCCAGTTGCGCAACCGCCTCCTCGGGGCAAGTAAGCGTAACCCAGCGTTTCACGCGGTGGTCTTCTCTCCCGAATGCCACAACATGGCCACCGGTGTGGCGACGTATATGGACGAATACGTTCCAACCACAATGCCGATGAAGAGCGTCAGGGCGAAATCATGAATGGCACCGCCGCCGAACACCAGCAACATCGTTACGCTCAGCAAGGTGGTCAGCGATGTCAGCAGGGTCCTGCTCAAAGTCTGGTTGATGCTGGAATTTGCGGTCTCGGTGTAGGACTTGCCACGCATCAACCGCAAATTCTCGCGTATACGGTCAAAGACCACGATTGTGTCGTTCACTGAATAGCCGACGATCGTCAATAACGCCGCCACGATCGGAAGACTCAGTTGCCGCCCCATGAGACAGTAGACTCCGACCGTAATGAGCACGTCGTGCGCCAACGCCACGATCGCACCCATTGCAAAGCCGAATTCGAACCTGATCGAAAGGTAGATGACGATCCCTATGAGGGCGGCAATGATGGCCGTTACCCCCTTTCTCTGCAGTTCCCGCCCGACTTGGGGGCCGACACTGTCTTCTTTGACCACCCGAAAGCCCTTCGCGCCGAATTTCTCCAGCAAAATCTTCCGCGCCCGGTCACCTTCCTCAAAACCGACCTTGACCTCGAGATATTCCTTGGCGTGCCCCCCTTCGACCGCCGCCATCTCGCGCAGGTATTGTATCTGAACTTCGTCTATTCCTGCCGCCTTGAGCGTCGCCCGCAAGTCATCCACCGGCACCTTCTCGGAAAAGACGAACGTGAGCGCCTTGCCACCCGTAAAGTCGACACCCAGATTCGCATTGCCCTTCATGACAAACACTGTCCAAGTACCGATTATGATCAGAAGTGAGAGGGCTCCGGCCAGGAGCCGTTTGCCAAGAAAATCGAAATTGGCGTTTCTTATCATCGTCAGCATGCTCAACCGCGAAAGCCCGAAACGCGTCACCAGCACGTTGAAAAACAGCCGCGTCGCCACCAGCGCCGTATACATACTCACGATTATCCCCGCACTGAGAGTCACCGCAAAACCACGCACCGGGCCGGACCCCTGCCAGAACAGAATCACCGCCGTCAGCAACGTGGTGATGTTCGCGTCGAAAATCGTGCGGAAAGCCTTGTCATATCCCCCGGATATGGCACTCAAGAGTCGTTTGCCCGTCCTCAGTTCCTCACGGATACGTTCAAAAATGAGCACGTTGGCATCCACCGCCATTCCTGCCGTCAGAACAAGACCGGCGATACCCGGTAATGTGAGCGTCGGCAGGCTTATCTGTCCCCCGCCCAACTTGGCTCCCCCGGTGAACAGTCCCAGAAATCCCGCCGCCACCATCATCCCCAAGGGCAACAGCAGCAAGTCAAGTGCCAGCGCCAAGTCCGCAATAAAGCCCGCCAGCCGGTAGTAGATGAGCATGAACAAGAGTACGGCCACCGCACCGTATATCGCGGCGATCTTTCCGCTTTCGATGGAATCACGCCCCAGCGAGGGGTCAACACCGCGCTCCTCCACCAGGTGCACGGGGGCCGGCAAAGCACCCGCCCTCAGCACGATTGCAAGGTCCTGCGCCTCCTTGAGGGAAAAATCCCCCTCAATTATCGCCTCGCCTCCATGAATGGGGGTCTTGATAAACGGCGCGGAGTAAAGCGTACCGTCCAAAACGATGGCCAAATAGCGGCGTCCTTGAGGACTCGGATTCTTCGCCCCGCCCGGGGCATAGTCTGAGGTCACCCGGGCGAATTTGCGGGCCCCCTTGGCATCGAATTTCAACGTCACGATCGGCTGGCCGAGCCGCTGATAATCAATCCCGGCATCCCGGAGATGCTCCCCGGTCAACTCGCGGCGGCGACTGACATAATAGGGAACGTAAAGACTTTGCCCCTGCTTGTGTTCTTCCTTCAAGAGCAATTCGTAGCCGGCCGGGGCATGAAACATGTGCAGGCGTTTCCGCAAATCGGCTTCGCTCAATCCCTCGGGAATACGCGTCTCATCTTTCTTGTAGTAGTTGCGCCGGACCCAGCGTCCGTCCATCGCCTGTTCATCCAGCGTCACAATCTTGTATCCGGGCGGTGCCAGTCCTTTCTCGAAAAGCTGGTCAATCAACTTGTCGTTGCGCGGATGTACCATGCGGAACTCGAGAAACGCCGCCCGCTTCAGATTCTTCACGGCTCGATCCCGGTCGGCCGCCTTCAGCCCCGGAATCTGCACGATGATCCTGTTACTGCGCGGCTCGGGATAAATGATCGGTTCACTCACGCCCATGGCATCCACGCGGTTGCGGATAACCTCCAGCGCTCTCGCCTGCGCATCCTTGGCTGCATCCGCCGACAGCTCGGAAGTGTCCACCTCGAGAACAAAACTGGTACCCCCGCGCAAATCCAGCCCCAGCTTGACCTTTTCGTGCAACGGCGTGACCAGCACCAGCGACCATGCCGTCAGCGCGATCAGTATCAACCATTTCCAAAGGGCATGCTTGTCAACCGCCTCAACGCTTCGTTTCATCGCTCAGAATCTCCCATCTCTCCACGCCCACCCGAGGCCGGCCTTATTCCACGCTCTCCGGAGGCTGCCCCCCTTTCTCGATCACGCGCGAGACAGCACCCCTTATGACCTCGACCTTGACGTTGTCCGCAACCTTGATGACGAATGTCTTTTCCTTGACATTCGTCACAATACCGATAATTCCCCCCGAAAAAATGACGCGATCACCACTGCGGATCCCCTCCAGCATGGCCCGGCGTTCCTTCTCCCTCCGCTGCTGTGGGCGCATGAACAGCATGTAGAAAATCGCCATCATAATCACCAGCCACCCAATCATGAAATAGGGCGACTGCTGTGTGGAACCGCCCGCCGAAGACGGCGGCGGCGCCATCGCCAGTAACATCATCATATCCATCACGTGCTCCTTTCCTCGCTTGGCAACCAGACATCCTCTCGGGTCATGACGGGGCGGGATGATCTTCCCGCACCGGATGGTACTCCTCGTTTACTCTTCTCTGAAATCGGGCCAGCCGTCCAGCGCTTATCGCCGATCGCAAATCCTGCATGAAACGGAGGTAAAAATAAAGGTTGTGAATCGTCAACAACCGCACACCCGTTACTTCCTTCACGTTCAGCAAATGCCTCACGTATGCCCGTGAATACCTCCGACAAACCGGACAGTCACACTCCTCGTCCAAGGGCCTGGCATCCTTGCTGTAAACCGCGGCCTTGACCGGATAGCGTCCCCGTCGCGTGAAAGCCGTCCCGTTACGCGCAAAGCGTGTCGGCATGACACAATCGAACATGTCGCCTCCTTCCACCACGGCCTCGACTATCTGCGGCAACATACCCACGCCCATCACGTATCGCGGGCGCTCCTGCGGCAGCAGCGGCAGCGTCATGCGTATCCCGTCCAGCAACTCATCCTCCGGCTCCCCTACGCTCACCCCCCCCACGGCATAGCCGTCGAAGCCCATACCCGCCAACTCCTCGGCGCACCAGCGCCGCAAATCCGCATAGACGCTTCCCTGAACTATTCCAAAGACCATCTGACCTTCCGCCCGCAGCTGACGGGCACATGAAGCCGCCCATGCTATGGTCCGCCGTACCGCTTGACAAGCGTAATCACGGTCCGCCCCGAAAGGTATGCACTCGTCCAGTACCATGGCGATATCCGATCCCAGCTTGCGCTGAATATCCATGGTCTCCACCGGCCCCAGGAACATGCGCCTTCCATCGAAATGCGATTGAAACTCGACTCCGTCTTCACGAATCCTCCGCAAGCCCCCAAGACTGAAAATCTGGTAGCCGCCGCTGTCCGTCAGAATCGCGCCCTTCCACCCCGTGAAAGCATGCAGCCCACCCATGGCTGCGATCACTTCCAATCCCGGCCTGTTCCACAAGTGATACGCATTGGCCAGAATCAATCCGCATCCCATCGCTTCCAACTCGTCCCAGGCAACAGCCTTCACGGAAGCCTGAGTCCCAACCGGCATGAATACCGGCGTGTCCACTATCCCGTGAGACGTATGCAAACGCCCCAGCCGTGCACGGCCGTAATCCGACCGACTGGTAATTTCAAAAAAATGGTTCCCTGCCACCATCTCACCGTCTACAGCCGCATAAACTCCTCTCGACACCACTCCGCCTCATCGGACGCCCTTTCCCGTAGTTGCATCGCAGCGACTCTACCACGTGTGCCGAAACTTCCAAGGCCGGGAAACGTATCCCTGCTACAGGCCGGAAATCAATCCCCCGGGGAAAACGGCATCTTGCCCCCCTTCCGCGCACTCCCAGCCGTTCCCTCCCGCTACGGCACAATTCCATGCGAATTTGAGTTGATGCCGGATCGATCGCCGGGCAACATTACTCCCCGTCGCTCCGGCAGCCGCGCTCCGTCGCAAATCGCGGCTGGAGACCGCAAACGTGCCGGGCGACATGCACGCTTGACAAGGGAACAATCCGGCGAAAGGTGCAATGCAATGAATGACACCACTGAAATTCGAATGAAAAAAAAGATATACCTATGCGGGCCCATCATGGATGAACATGAGGGCCAGGCCCGCCAGTGGCGCGGTGAAGCCGCCCGCCGCCTCGGCGATGATTTCACCATCCTCGACCCCATGCGTCGTAACTTCAAGGATCGTGAGGTCGACAGCGCCAACGAAATCACCGAGTTCGATCTTCAGGATATCCGCGAGGCCGATATCGTCCTGGTGAATTACAGTAAGGCCTCAATCGGCACAGCAATGGAAGTATTCTACGCCTCTCACGACCTCGGCAAATTCGTGGTGGCCTTCTCACCTTTCCCGTTCAAGGAATGCAGCCCATGGATGGTCAGATTCTGTACGAAAATCCTCCCCTCCCTGGAGGATGCCATCGCCTACATCCGCGAACACTTCCTGATCAAGAGCTATTCCTGATCAGCGAAAATCATTCCCGATCAGGGGCACCTCCACCCCCCTCTCCGGCGGACAAGGCCTCCTCCAACGCCCCGACTTCGCCCTCATCCAGCTCCCGTACACGCCCCAAGGCAAGCCGCCCAAGTTTCAGCGGACCGAATTCCACTCTTTTCAAGCGCACGACCTTCACCCCCAGTACCCCCAGCATCCGCCTGATCTGACGGTTACGCCCTTCCTTCAAGACAAACTCGTAGCACTGCCCCTTGTACCCCTTCGTCATCCGTGATATGCCGGCGGCCCTCATCATCTCTCCACCGGCCTGCACCCCCTTCCTCAACCGGGCCACCTCGGCCTGCTTCAGCGGGCGATCAGTCCAGACTTGATAGACCCTGGCGATATGATAGCGAGGATGCAACAGGCGGTTCGCCAGTCCTCCGTCGTTCGTCAGCAGTACAAGCCCCTCGCTCTCCCGATCAAGCCTGCCGACTACGAACATGCGAGCCGCCCCCGGCGGCAGGAAATCCATTACGGTTCGGCGCCCGCGCGGATCTTTGGAAGTGGATATGACGTCTCGCGGCTTGTTCAGAAGGTAGTAAACGAATCTCTCGGCTGCCACCCGCCGGCCGTCGACTTCCACGACATCCCGCCCGGGACGCACGCGGACACCCAACTCCCCGACTATTTCCCCGTTGACGGTGACTCTTCCGGCACGGATAACGTCGTCACAATACCGGCGCGAGCCCACGCCACATTGCGCCAGATAACGGTTGAGGCGGATTTCAGACGAAAGGTTTTGTCTTGGGAAGCCCAAGGGCGCGGTCCCCCTCTTTCCACTTCCCCTTCTTCTTGAGTATCTCGATCCGCTCGAAACGCTTCAGCACGTTACGCTTCGTCGCAATCCTGCTCGCCGACTTGAGACTCCTGTGCACCGACATGCCTTCTCCTCCCATACTACCCGGCCTGAAGAATTCGCCCGCTCCCCGGCGTCCCCTCCGAAAGGCCGTTTCATACCGCCAGCCGAACTCTCTACCGACCTATTATTCAGGCGGCAGCCGAAGTGACTGCCTGCATACTCGACGATCGCGGGCGCATCTGTAACAAAATACCACGTCCTGTCAAATCAAAAATCAGCCCTGCATGGCGACGACGCGCGGACACTCACTCCACCTCCTGCGCACTTGCAGGGCCGAGAGTATCCCGCGACAATCTTCCACCCCCACCACACTCTCTCCCTTCAACAACAGGCATCCCCGCCCTCCATATTCGTCCCAGGCCGGCGCCGCCATCTGCAGCACGCGGGCAGCCGTCATCACACCGGCCATTTCAAGCCCCCCATCCGATAATCCTGAAATCTTCCCCAACGCCAGCCCGACCATCCTCTCCCCCGCCGCCCACGCTCTCTCACGATCAAAAAGAAGTACACCGTTCTTCAGAAGTTTCAGACGCAGCCCCAGGCCGTCCAGACCACCCCCCAGCAGGAAGTGACGCTCGACCTCCCGCCTCAGGCCGAGGCGCTCTCGCAAGAGATCGTCCGCAGTGTGCCGGCACCCCGTCGACCAAAGCGCCCACGCCGTATACAAGAGCACCTTTTCAAAGTCTGATTCACCCCCCAGAAACAGAAACCGCGCCACCCCGTTGATCACCTCCACGACATCCGCGGCCTCCCCGTGAGAATCGGCGCCGAGATCCTCCAACGTTCCCATCAACAGCCTCTCCAAGCCGCCCCGCGCCACGCCTTGCTGATTGTCGCAGAGATCAATCATTCGCGCCCGATCAACCCTTCGACTTCACTCAGGAATTGGTTCACGTCACGAAAGCGCCGGTACACTGAAGCAAACCTGACGTAGGCCACCTCATCCAGTTTCTCCAGGCGCTCCATAACCTTCTCACCGATCACTGTGCTCGGTACCTCACGTTCATACTCCGAGTCCAGCTCACCAATTATCTCATCCACCAGCGACTCTATCTGTTGAACGCTAATCGGCCTCTTCTCGCATGCGCGCTCTATCCCCGCCTGCAACTTGTGACGATCAAGCTCCTCGTGCCGCCCGTCCCTCTTGATCACCCGCAACGAAGCCTTGACCACCTCTTCGTACGTCGTAAACCGATAACCGCAGTTCAAACAAAGCCGCCGCCTGCGGATCACGTCACCGTTTCTCACTATGCGGCTGTCTATCACCTTGTCATTCAGATTTCCGCATTTCGGACATCGCATCAGCAGGTCCTCTCGCTACGGCCGAATCATGCCCAAGCCGACAAGGAAATACGCTAACACCCAATATCTGGGGCCGTCAATAGGGCAGAACCCCATCTGTAGGATAAAGGATTATTCTCTCTTGACACTGAAATGGCGGTCCCCGGCGCGAGGCCGCCGTAAAAAACCGCCATTCAGACCTTTTTTTTGCTTCGCGACAACGTCGCTCAGCGGTATATTACTTCTTGGCTTTCTTGGCCGCTTTCTTCTTCGTGGCCTTTTTCTTGGTGGCCTTCTTCTTCGTGGCTTTCTTCTTGGTCACCTTCTTGGCCGCTTTCTTCTTCGTGGCCTTCTTCTTTACCGCCATGCTTACTCCCCCCTTTCTTCCCCGGGTGTCTACCCGGTCTGATTGGCATGTCACAACAGGCATCTCTTGGCGATCACACCCGCAAGCGTGTCGCCGCCTCGCAATGCCTGCTGCAACATTCTCTTCTCCTTCACCGCCATCCGCGGCGGCGAATTCATCAGCAATCATCGAAGAGGTTGCTGCCGGCGGATCACTCAAAGAACTTTTGTTGTCATAAAAAATAATCCCGCCCAACTCCAGCGTCAACAGTTTTGAGGCTCAGCCGTCGTTTTTTAACTACCGCCTTATTCAGTAGGCAAGGCGACCGACAGCTCTTTGTTGAGTCTTCCCGGGGACTTCCACCTTCATGCGACCACACGATGATGCTCGGCCAGCACCACCGCGCGCAGCGCGTCATACGCACTTTCAATATCGTCGTTGATGATGAAGTACATGTACTCCCGCCAGTGCGCCATCTCGTCCGCCGCCTTCTGCAGACGCGCCGCAATGACCTCCCCGCTGTCCTGATTGCGACCCTCCAAACGCCGCCGCAGGCTTCCCAACGACGGCGGCGCGATGAATACGTCGACGTACGCGCCCCTGAGCACATCACCACCGTCACCTCCACGTGCGACGGCCCGCAGGGACGCCGCCCCCTGTACGTCAATGTCCATCAGAACATCATGCCCGGCCCCCAACGCATCCTCCACCGTACTCCGCAGGGTCCCGTAGCGGTATCCGTGAACAGTGGCGTGCTCCAGGAATTCCCCCGCATCCACCCGCCGTCGAAATTCCTCCTCGGAAAGAAAAATGTAGTCCCTGCCGTCCTTTTCCCCTGCCCGGGGGGGACGCGTCGTGCACGAAACCGAATAGGTCATTCCCTCGAATTCACCCAACAGACGCCGGCAAAGCGTGGTCTTACCGGCCCCCGACGGCGCCGAAATCACCAGCAGCAGGGATCTCCTTCCAGGTCCATTCATTCGACGTTCTGCACCTGCTCGCGGAACTTCTCCAACTCAGCCTTAAATTCCACGACCTCCCGGGCGATCATCCCGTCACCCACTTTGGAACCGATGGTGTTAATCTCACGATACATTTCCTGGGCCAGAAAATCCAGCGTCCGCCCCACAGGGTCCTTCGCACTCAACTTGCGCACAGCCTGGGAAAGGTGACTGCGCAAACGTACCAGTTCCTCACTGATGTCACTGCGTTCGGCGAAAAAAACCACCTCCCTTTCTATCTGTGCGTCACGGCCATCGAGTTCAACACCGAGACGGCTGATCCGCTCGCGCAACAGTTTCCGATACTTGCGCGCAACCTGCGGGGCACGCTTTGCAATTCTTTCAACACGCGTCCCCATGTCTTCGATCAATGCCCGTATCTGCCTGCTCATCGCACGACCTTCCTCGATCCGCATACGCACCAGCGCACGCAGCGCCCGACGCAAGGCCTGTTCAACAACGTCCTCTATTCCTTCCTGCTCGGGCTTGACGCTTTCCATCGCAACCACGCCGGGCAGGGAAGCAACCATCCTCAGGTCGACATCCCCGGTCACTCCCAGACTGCGTCCGGCCGCACGTAACCGGCGCACATATTCCGCGGCCAGTGCCGTGTTCACGACCACCACCCCGGCGGCGGTCGGATCTTCAAGCACCACCCGGACTTCTCCGTTCACCCGGCCGCGCCGGATTTCCGCCGCCATCACCTTGACCAGTCGCGCCTCAAAAACGCGCAACTGGGGCGGCAGACTCAAGGAGATATCCAACTGCTTCCTGTTGGTCGCCGAAAGCTCGACCTCTATGCGCACCCCGCCGCCGCGGGCCCGCCCGCTGCCGAATCCCGTCATGCTCCTCAGGCTCATTTCCTGCCCTTCCTCAACGTCTTGCCCGGATGCTTGCTTTCCCACTTCGCCAGTTGCTCCACATCCTTGTCACCCCGCCCGGAAAGATTTATGACGACGATATCATCCCTGTTCCAGCGCCGCGCATTCATGATCACCCAGGCCACCGCGTGCGCCGATTCCAGCGCCGGAAGAATTCCTTCCCAGCGACACAGGGCGTTGACCGCATCCACCGCCTGCCGGTCGGTGACGTGCTCGTAGCGTGCCCGGCCGATTTCCCGCAGGTACGCATGCTCAGGGCCCACCGCCGCATAGTCCAGACCGGCGCTCACCGAATGCGTCAACTTGATCTGCCCCTCACGATCCTGCAGAATGAAGGTGTGGGTACCCTGCAGCACTCCCGGGCGCCCCCCTGCAAAACGCGCCGCATGCCGGCCGCTGCGGATGCCCTCTCCCCCGGCCTCGACCCCGATCAGCTCCACCTGTCTATCCCCCAAGAAGGCATGAAACAACCCCAGCGCGTTGCTGCCGCCCCCCACGCACGCCACCAACGAACGCGGCAGACGCCCCTCCTTCCTCAAACACTGCCGGCGCGCCTCCCGCCCGATGACGCTCTGAAAATCCCTGACCATCATCGGATAAGGATGCGGCCCCAGCACGGATCCGAGCACGTAGCAGGTGTTCCTCACATTGGTCACCCAGTCACGCATGGCCTCGCTGATGGCCTCCTTGAGAGTCTGCTGTCCGGCGGTCACCGGCACAACCCTGGCACCCAGCCGCTCCATGCGAAAAACGTTCAGCGCCTGCCGCTGCATGTCGACATTCCCCATGTAAATCACGCATTCCATCCCGAAAAGCGCCGCCGCGGTCGCCGTCGCCACACCATGCTGTCCCGCACCGGTCTCCGCAATCACCCGCCGCTTGCCCATCCTCTTCGCCAGAAGAACCTGCCCAAGGCAATTGTTGATCTTGTGCGCCCCGGTATGACACAGATCCTCGCGCTTGAGATAACACCTTATCCCCAGCGCCTCACTCATGCGCCGCGCCAGGTAAAGCGGTGTCGGCCGACCGACATACTCCCGCAGGTAACAATTGAGTTCCTTCCGGAACTGTGGATCGCGGCGTGCCCGGCGATATTCACGCTCGAGTTCGGCCAGCGGCGCTACCAGCGTCTCGGGAACGAAAATACCTCCGTACGGGCCGAAACGCCCGCGCCTATCCGGTCCTGCTAGTCTTCCGCGCGACATGCCTCGATGAACTCCTTCACTCGCCCCGCATCCTTCCTGCCGGGACTCGCCTCGACACCACTGCTCACATCCACGCCCCACGGACCCACAGCTCGAATCGCGGCGGATACGTTCTCAGGATCAAGTCCACCGGCCAGAATCACCGGACGGCTGCTCCACTCCACGAAACGCCGCGCCGCCTCCCAATCGCCCACCCGGCCTGTACCACCCGGAGCGCGCGTACTGTAACTGTCTATGAGGAAGGCGTCAACGTGGTAACCGGCCGCCCGCCTTCGCACCGCTCCCCGCAGGTGCAGAGCCTTCCATGCCCGCAATTCCAGCGCCGTACAGTATTGTGCGCTCTCCCGCCCGTGCAATTGCACCACATCAAGTGGAATCATCTCGGCCAGGCGCCGCACCCTTTCCAGCTCGGCGTCCACGAATACGCCGACCTTGAGAATCTCCCCCGGCAATCCCGCCACCCAGCTCTTGACATCCTCCGGATTGACCCGCCGCGACGATTCCTCCCAGAAAACAAATCCGATCGCATCCGGTCCCAGATCACAGACCATCTCGGCATCCCGCCCGGAAGCGATGCCGCAAATCTTTACGAACGTCCCCATGCCGTCCCCATCAACTTTTCCACGGCCTCACCGATATCATCCCCCTTGAGCAAATGCTCCCCGACAAGCACGGCGGCTACCCCGGCCTCCTGCAGCCGAACAACCGTCTCCGCGTCCTTGATCCCGCTCTCGCTGACTACCGCGCACTCGGCCGGAACCTTGTTGAGAAGTGAAAAGGTGGTCCCCACATCCACGCGGAACGTCCGCAGATCCCGATTGTTGATTCCCACCAGATCCATTCCCATGCCGGAGACCGCCTCCAGTTCCTGGGCATTGTGAACTTCCACCAGGCTTTCCAGCCCGGCCCGGCGGCATTCCTCCAGCAGTGCAGCCAGAGTCTTTTCATCCAGCACCGCGGCTATCAAGAGTATCACCGTCGCCCCCAACGAAGCCGCATGCCACACCTGCCACCCGTCTACCACGAATTCCTTGTACAAAAGCGGCAAACCGACCGCCGAACGTACGGAAACAAAATCATCCTCGCCGCCGCCGAAATAACGCCCGTCCATCAGCACGGAGACCGCCGCCGCCCCGGCACGCTCATAGGACCGCGCGGTCGCCGCCGGGTCGAGTACTTTCCGGATCAGCCCGGCACTCGGGGAACGGCGCTTGACCTCCGCTATCAAGCCGATCCGTCCGGGCCGTAACCCCGCCCGGAAAGCCGGTACCGGCGGCCGCCGCCGCGCCCGCTCCTCGAGAACCTCCCGCGGCAAACCCCGCTTGCGTTCCTCCACCTCCAGGCGCTTGTGCGCAACGATCTCATCCAACAGATTCATTGCGGCAACTCTTCTTCAAATAGGCCTCGATGAATTCGTCCAAATCACCGTCCAAAACCGCCGCCACGTTTCCGGTCTCAACGTTGGTACGATGATCTTTTACCATAGTATAGGGCTGCATCACATAGGAACGTATCTGTCTGCCCCAGGCAATCTCACCCTTCTCCCCGTAGAATTTTTCCATCTGTTTCCGCTTCTGGTCGAGCTGCCACTCGTAGAGGCGGGCCCGCAACATCTTCATCGCCTTGTTGCGGTTGCTGTGCTGGGAACGCTCCGCCTGGCATTGTACGACGATCCCCGTCGGCAAGTGCGTGATGCGTACGGCCGAATCCGTTACGTTGACGTGCTGACCCCCGGCCCCGCTCGAACGAAAAGTGTCGATTCTCAAATCCTTCTCCTCAATCTCCACATCAATACTCTCGTCCACCTCGGCCACCACGTCCAGTGATGCAAATGAAGTGTGCCGCCGCTTGTTGGCGTCGAAGGGACTGATCCTCACCAGCCTGTGCACCCCCCTCTCGGCCTTCAGATACCCGTAAGCGTACGGCCCCGATACGAGCATGGTTACGCTCTTGATCCCGGCCTCTTCCCCGGGCAGGATGTCCAGGATGGCCACCTCGAAACCATGCGCTTCCGCATAGCGCCGGTACATCCGCAGAAGCATCTCCGCCCAGTCGCAAGACTCCGTGCCACCGGCACCGGCATGGATACTCAGGTAGGCGTTGTTGGCATCCAAGGGACCGCTCAGCAGGGAACGGATTTCCAGGTCGCGCAAGGCCTTGGCCTGCTTGTCGAGTTCGTTCCGCAAATCATTCAAGACCTTGCCGCGTTCGCCTTCGTCGCTCAGTTCAAAGAACTCTTCCTGCTTGAAGTTGAACA
>JAOZMZ010000040.1 GCA_029934055.1 Kiritimatiellia bacterium | reverse complement strand
AAGACCATTCAGAAAAGGTTCTGCGGGCTACCTGGAGTCCCTTTGCCCGGCGAGAATCTTCTGGTGAAACGCCAACACCTGTTCCAGGTCCCGGTTGAAGCGCTGAATCAATCCTTCGCATATGCGGCGATATCCCTCGTCATCGCTACTCTCCATCCGGTGTCTGTTGTATGCGATTACCTGGCGCAGACCGTCTTCCAGTTCAATCAGGAGTGCCTCCGCCTTTCCGAAATCAAGCCGTGATAATTTGATGATATAGCTCTCGGCTCTGGCGACCTGCCCGATCTGCAAGTAGTAGTGGCTCAACGCCATCAGGACATTGGTGGCATCCGGATCCAGTTCAAGGCATCTTTGCGCACTCTCCAATCCGATCTGCCGGACAATGGGAACATGCTCCTTGTGCTCGTCAAAGTACAAGTGCCAGCAGTATTCCACCAGTCGGCGGTAGTCGTCAGCCTCTTTTGTAGTCTCCGCACTCTGGCGTAGTTCAGCCAGTCTTGCCTTCTGATCCGCTGTGAGCGCGGTATCAGGCATCCCCGGCGAGGCATCTTTTTCCCGCTGCTGCTCCCTCGACAAAGTAACCGGCGCGCGTATCTGGCGCTGCCGTTTATCGGCGACATTGAGCACCTCGTAGTCGGAATACTTTTTCAGCAGTCGGTCTCGGATGGATTTCAGGTCAAGCTTTTCTGCAGGCACCACTTCCAGATACCTGATGGCTCCGGCGGTTGCACCGACATAAAGATTACCGCTTCCCGGCTCGGTGCGGAATACCTTCGGCGGGAGCGGACCAACGCGCCAGAGCTTCTCCGTGGGCCATCGGGACTCCGGCTTGCCGTACCTGTATTTCACGCGGGTTTCGCCTCGGGGGCTGCGCTCGAAGAACCTGGTCTGCCGCACATACCGGTCGCGGCGGAGTTCCGTGACCGAAATAACCGTCCGATCGGTAACCGACGGATCGGGAAGCAGTCCCTGGTATTCGCTCCGGGAGATGATTCGACAGCGGTCTTTCCCGATGAATTCGACCGTCTCCACCTGTTTTCGCTTGCCGCCTATAGTCAGCCTTCCTTCACGGCAGATTACTTCTTCCGGCGTTCCTGTGATGCCTTGCAGACGAAGCGCGAGGGGCCACAGAGACCGCCACATCTGGTACACGGTCTGTTCCGGCGCCAGTCCCACCAGATACCCGTAGTAGTCATTGGCATGCTTCTCGGTGGTCCGGATGATCCGGCGGGAAGTGTGATCTATACGCCAGGAGGGATAAGCATGGGGGCCCTCGGCCAGCTTCACCACTTCCTGAGTGCAGGTCGCAGGACGTTCCGGATCGTAGTACCTCGCGTACATCCCGTGCTCACTGGCCCACATTTCGACGCAGGTCCGCGAAGGGGCTTCGTTGCGGGTCCGTTCCTCCTCCGCCTCGTACAATGACCACATGGCTTCAACATACTCGTCCGCTGTCTCGTACTCAGCCTGCAGCCGCTTGTTCTGACGGTACTGCCATTCGATCTGCTGGCGCCGCAGATCGGCCGTAACTACAAAAGGCCAGCTGGTTTCCCATATCCGCGCGTGGAATGCATAGCGCCTAATCTCGATTTTTTCGGGTATGAATCTCCGCAGTCGTTGAACACAGTCCGTTGCTGTCGCAGCGCTCACTTCAACGCCAGCTATCAGAACGAGGGCGATAGCCTTCAACACTCCTACCGCCTCTTTCCTGGTCACGGGCATGGTCCCCCTGTAAGATAATACCAGTCCGTCACATCCTGCCATGAGAAACTGCCTTTTTCACAGATCACGTAGTTACAAGGATCGCATTCCCCCGCCCAGACAGGTACAGATATCGTCAATAAGCAAGGCAACCGTGCCAGGGTCCATTGCTGCGAGCGCCGCCGCCGGGTTGCCCAGCTGCGCAAGATTCTTCGTATATTCTGCGATCGCTCCCAGCACATCCTGCGCGAAATCTTCCGGACTCTCCGTGACACAATTCACAAGATCTTCGATAGCAGTGGCGATTGCCTCCAAGTCGGGGCATCCTACGCACTGCCAATGTTCGGCGATGACAGCCCCGTGAGGCAAACTTCCGTAGCCTGCGCTGCCCTCACAAACCTTTACCGGCACTTCGTGCGTATAGTGTTTACTGGCGATACCGCACACTCCGAGGAGACATCCGCAATCCTCCTCGTAATCCCTCCCCTTTTCTTCAAGGCCCCAGCATTTGGGAGGAGTCGGCACATCACACGGCCCACCGGGGTAGGATCGTTCCCAGCATGGAGGACAGGGGTTGGTCGCCGAGGTCTGCGCCACGGCGCGCTCATATGGGAATATGAAGAGAAAAAGAAGTATGAGGCGGCGGATTCGACTGATCGCCCAATCTCCATAGCACAGATTCCGGATTGAAATGTACCCCCCCACGCGCGCTATAGTCAAGCCTGAAGAAAATGGGTAGCCATGGACCTTGTCCGCCGCACTCCTTGCAGGGTTCTCCGGGCCGCGCCGCGCCCTTTGGGGGAATGTCGCAGGGGCGTTGGGGTACGAAGTTCCGCTGGAGCCAAGAGACCGTGGCCACAGCCATCACCTACGGAGTGACTTCTGGTGGTTGCTCAATGAGATAGTGGCCTGGATCAAAGAACCGGACGACGCGGCCTTCGTCGCTGACTCGGACCACCACCTGCCGGACGACATTGGGATGGACAGTGGGGCCGTTGGTGCCGGTAAGCGTCTCGGCGCAGTCTGCCTGCACGCGCCAGCCGAAGGGGTAGCGGGACATCTGCAGGCGCTTGATCCGTGCTGAGGGCAGGCGGCGGGTAATGGCGTCCTGGGCAATGAGCAGGGCATTGCCGGGATCGATCCACTTGTCCTCCGGCGTGCGACTCACCCGGCGCAGATACTCCGGGTCGCGCACCAGGCGGCGGTTTTCTTCCGTGTCTGGCAGGATCCCCCGCGATGCGTCATAGGCCAAGCAATCGTAGCAGTCATCCGTTACGCGCCACAGCAGGAGGATGGCCTTTTCCGGCAGCGGGGGGTGGAAGGTGGAGACGTTGGCGAAAACGTATATCTTCTCTTTACGAGGGAAATCCCCCAAGATCGGTTCAACCACGCGGAAGATTCCGCTTTGCCGGCGGGTGAGCAGCAGGCGGGCCCGGCAGACGTAGAGCTGATAGCGCTTGTTTTCAGTGCGCTGGGGCTGCTGCTCTGCCTGAGGGGGCGGAGCTGGAGGAACGTCCCCGCCCGAGGCGCTGAGGCCGACCAGAAACGGGGCGGTCGCAACCACGAGCAGTGCTGATGCCGCGAGCCTTCGCAGCAGAACCAGATTACTCTGAAAGCTGTGGCTGGTGAGGATCATCAGGGCCCCGTGCAGTTCTCATCGATTCCTTCTTTCGTCATCCGCTGCAATTCCTCCTTGCCCTCAAGCGAGTCGGGGACTGTGGCCAAGCAGTTCATCGTAGCCCGATAGGCCTTGCATTCTCCGGCGCGTCCTTCCTGCCGGTTGGTCCATCCGCCGACGTGGGGATCGCACTTCCAGCAGTGGTAGGTGGGATCCGAGGCGTGAACCTCTTCGTGGGCCATGATGCAGTCCTTGACCCAATCGTCCCACGAGGAAGGGATATTGTCCTCGAACACACAGGGTGTCACATGACCATTATAGCACACTGCGGCACCGAAGGCCCCTTTATGATATTCGGGGAGGTTCTTGGCTACTTCACAAGGGTCGACAAGGGCGGAGTTGGTAGTGACGATGGGGGGTCCTTTCCCTGTGTCGCAGCATCCCTGTCGGGCCGGGTTATAAGGTACACCGTTGCAGCAGCCGATCTGATCGTAGATGCCGTCCGCCTTGTTGGTGATCCCACCCTGCCCGTCGCACTCCTTGCAGGGCTGCCCCGGAACCGGCGCACCCTTGGGAAGCGGAGTGTCGCAGGGGCCGTTGGGGTATGACCGTTCCCAGCACAGGGGACAGCGGTTGGTCTCCGAGGTCTGTGCCCGTGCTGGCCACACACCTGCACAAAGGAATCCCGACAACATTACGAACCCTGCAGATATCCGTAATACTGATAAGCGATTTGGCGGCCGGTCATCCCAAATCTCCGCAGCACCGATTCCAGTTGAAATGTACCCATGATCACACGCTATAATCAATCCCAAAAGACGCAGGCATGAATTTTGGCCGTTCCAACCTCATAGGAAGTCTCGCCAGTATACTGGTAGCTTTCGCATGTTGGGCTGCATCATCCCCGGCACCAGAGCCCTTCCTTACGGAGGGCTCTTGCGTCCTCTCAAATGACCTGCGCGTCTACTCAGTGCGCCATCCCGGCCGCGTTGTGGGCATACTCAAGTGCGGCGCGAAGTTGGAATGCCTCGGACCGGCCGGTGAAGCATACCTGCGCATCCGCTTCCGGGCCGGTTCCAACCGGCTGGTAGAGGCCGCCTGCCGGGAGGAAGATCTGCGGCGCGCACTCGGCGGAAACGTTTCAGGCACCAAGACATCAAGTCCTTCAGAAACCATCCCCGTTGGCTCAATCAAGGCCTTCATTGCTCCCTCCCAGGATGCCCTCGTTCCAATCATCAAAGAACTTTCAGACGCCCGCCGTGACATCACGGTAGGGATGTTCTACCTCAGCAATCGCAGGATCATTACGGAACTGTGCAAAGCTGCCGACCGCGGCGTGCGGGTGCGAGTACTTCTCGACCGGAGGATGTCGCGCAGTGTGCATTCGGCGGTGCTGGAGCGCCTGACGAGCTGTGGGGTGGAGCTCTTTTTCGCCGACGTGCCGGATGGAGGCAAGATGCACCTCAAGTGCGCAGTGATTGATGGCGAGACCGTGATCACCGGCGCGACGAACTGGACCGACTACGCCTTCGGCAACAACAACGAAGATACTCTGATCCTGCAATCGCGGCCTCTAGCGCAACGCTATCAGGAACTGCTGGATGACCACATTGCCCAGGCCGAGGCGTACAGCGGATCTACAATCCCTTCCCCGGCACGCGGCGCGCAGCAGCTCAGGCGAGTGTCTTCTTTTCTCCGCAAGACGATGCGCGCAGCGCACTGCTGGCGGATGCGGCTGCAGCCTCCAACCGGATCCTGGCAGCGATGTACTTCATCACCGACCGCCCTGTGGTCAGCGGACTGTGTGCCGTGGCGCGCAGCGGTCGGGCGCAGATGACGTTGATCGTGGATGAGGTCATGCTCCGTGCGAGCGTATGTAACCTGCTCGACGAGCTGGCGGCCGCGGGCATTGACATCCGCTGTTTGAAGAGCCGGGGCAGACGCATCATGCATTTGAAATCGGTGGTTGTGGACGACCATATCGTGTGGACCGGCTCCGGAAACTGGAGCCGGAACGCCTTTGAGTGCAACGTCGAGGATCGCCTGCGCATCGAATCGCGGCAGCTCACGTCCCAATACGCGAAGCATCTTGAGGCCCTGCGCCAGCAAGCTGAGCCTTATACTCCACTGAGCAGACTGATCAGTCGGATGCCGGCAAAGACCCCGCGGACGGACACAAACAGGGAGGTGATTCTTCCGGCGGGGACATGGTTCACCGGATTGCCACCTGTAGGGCCTCGCAAGGATTTCGAGTCGCCGTTCTGCCCTCCACGACTCCCATCCGTGACTGTCACCGGCTGGGTGGAGTACGTCAGTGACGGAGAGTATGAGGAGGCCCTCCTGCGCCTGATCCGTTCCGCGCGTCAATCAATCGCCGCCTGCATGTTCGAAATGCCGCGCCGGCGGGGCAAGGGGCATCTCAACCGGGTGGTGACAGCATTGAAGAGGGCCGCAAGAAGGGGGGTCTACGTGTACCTTGTTCTGCACATGCCCGTAAGCGAAGATGACGACCTCTCGCGGGACCATTCAGAATGGGCTGAGGAGTTGCGGCGGGAGGGAGTGGACGTGCGACTAGGGGTCCCGGTGGCTCCGATTCACGCCAAGATGGTGGTGGTGGATGCCTGCAAGGTTCTGGTGGGATCACACAACTGGTCGGACGGGGCTATCAGCGGTAACCGGGTGCACGAATCCAGCGTCCTGGTTGTCCTTCCGCAGCAGGATTTCCGTCTGGTGAAGTACATCCTGGACATGGAAACCGTCAGCGATATGCGGGAACGGCGGTACTGGGAGGATGAGATCCGCTTGCTCAGGCGCCTGCGCCTGATGACGTCGGCGCAGCGCAGGGAGGTTCTGAAGAAGTTTGCCGGTACAGGGCTGAAATGAACACTCGCCACACAGCCTTTTTTCCGGCGGCCAGCGTCCTGCTCCTCGGCGGGACTCTGGTGACGGCCGGCGACGTGCTGTTTCTCCGCGACGGGAGCGCCCTCACCGGTGATGTGGTGCGAGTCGAAAGCGATGGCTACGTCCTGATGATCCCCGGTCGGGCTGTAAGCGGATCAACCCGAATCCCCCGATCCGCCGTGCGCTTTGCCATATTCGATGATTCTGCCGAGGCGCGAAAATGGTTGGCTCTTGATCAGGTGCGCTCATGGTGTTCTTCACCACAGCCTCTGAGGGTTGATTTTCTCCCGGCCGAAGCGTTCGGCGAGGCTCTGCTGGCGGCGGTGAAACAGGCGCGCCGCTCGGTGCATATCCTGGCTTACTTCATTTCCGGCAGTCGGGCGCCGCCGATCTCTGATTTCTACCAGGAGTTGAAAGAGAAGGCGGCCGCCGGAGTGGATGTCACCATAGTGGTTGAATTCGGCCCGGGGACGGAAAACAGCATCAAGCACACGACTATGCAATTTACCGACCAGCTGATGAATTCGGACATTAAAGTACGCTATTACTCGGCCGGAAAGGTACTGCACAAGAAGATTGTGATCGTGGATGGCGAACAGGTATTCCTGGGGAGCTCCAACCTCACCGGTGCCGGTACCCGCTGGAGCCGCGAGATGAATGTTTACATTCGAGATCGGACGTTTTCACAAGCCACGGAAGCAGACTTCCGCGGGCTGTGGCAACACGCTCGGCGGGCAAGTGATGCATTGCGACGATGATGTGATCGGCAACTACTGCAAGACCATCCAATCCATCTTATTGCATTTGATATTAGAATCCGTCTTTTTGGAAGTTTTTCGTGGTTTTTTCCCAAAAACCCGCCGTGGCGGGAGAAGTTTTCCCGTTGCCGGCGTCCTCCTGCTCACCCGACCGGAGAACGGTCCACCGGCGCCGCAGAGTTGACGCGGCGGCCGGGATGGGTTTTATTTGATGCCGGTTTCTCCGCAGTGCGGGTCCACAGGGGAACCGCCAATGGAGGAGGTTAGGGCCGGAACGTGCGTTCCAGACAATAGATGAGACCCGACCGCGACGGCATGGCAGCCCGTCCGGCCGACCGTTGCTCTCCCCCGGTGTCATCATGAACCAACAAATCTTCCATTTCGATAACCCGCGCGAAGCCCAGGACGTCACCGGGGACAGCCTGGAGATAATCGCCCGCATGGAAAAGACCTTCGGCGTCAGGCTCACCGCCCGCGATACCTGGCTCAAGATCGAAGCCGAGGACGAAGACGCCGTGCGTCGCGCCGTGGAATTCTTCGACACCCTCTGCCATCTGCGCAACACCGGCGCCGGGCTGGGCGAACACGGAATCCTTTACGCCCTGCGCGCCTTCTCCGAAGGACGCGGTCACGAATTGCGCGACCTTTACTCGATCAAGATAGAGGTCGCCCCCGGCAAACGGCCCATCTTCCCGCGCACCTTCGGTCAAAAGAAATACGCCCAGGCCATCCGAACCAAGGATATCGCCTTCGGCATCGGCCCCGCCGGTACCGGCAAAACGTACCTGGCGATGGCCATGGCCGTCTCCGCGCTCGTCAGGGGTGACGCCAGCCGCATCATCCTCACCCGCCCCGCCATCGAGGCCGGCGAGGCTCTCGGCTTCCTGCCCGGAGACGTCCACCAGAAAGTGATGCCCTACCTGCGCCCGCTCTACGATGCCCTTTACGACATGATGGATGCGGCCGACATCGAGCGCAACATCGAGCGCGGCGTCATCGAGGTCGCCCCCCTCGCCTACATGCGCGGGCGCACGCTCAACAACGCCTTCGTAATCCTCGATGAGGCCCAGAACACCACTTCCGAACAGATGCTCATGTTCCTCACCAGGCTGGGCTTCGATTCCAAGTGCGTTATAACCGGCGATCTCACCCAGGTGGACCTGCCGCCCTCGAAAACCTCCGGCCTCGAAGAAGCCCGCCGCACGCTGCGGGACGTGGAAGGCATCGCCTTCGCCGAACTGACGGATGCCGACGTCGTCCGCCATGCCCTGGTCCAGAAAATCATCCGCGCCTATCGGGCCGCCCGTGTGGCCGCCGCCAACAAGGAGCCGTCCTGAAAACAATGCCCGCGCCCGTTTCCAGATCACGCACCGGTCATTCCCGCAAACGCGAGAGCGGCGGACGGCGCCAGGCCCGTTCGAAACCTCCTCTGCTGCCCCTGCTGTGGGCCTTCTGCGGATGGGCCGCCGTCCTCGTCATGCTCCAGGCCCGCCGCAACGTTCCCTACGCCCATCTCACCCCCGGACAGCGTTCGCCCATAACCGTCGTCAGCAGCGTGGAGTTCAAGTGTCCGGACACGGCCCGCACAGAACTCCTGCGCCACGAGGCGGCCCGCAACGTGCCTCCGGTCTTCATCCTCGACCGGGTCCCTCTGCAGAGGCATCTCGGCACGCTGGAAAAAGTCTTCCGGCGCCTCAAGTCACTCCGCACCCGCAACGGCCGCAATCGCAAAGCCGTCGAAAAGGGACTCGCGGACATGCTCGACCTGCTGGAAATCCATATCCA
Organism: Kiritimatiellia bacterium; assembly: GCA_029934055.1. Classification (GTDB taxonomy): domain Bacteria; phylum Verrucomicrobiota; class Kiritimatiellia; order B70-G9; family B70-G9; genus JAOZMZ01. The sequence continues at coordinate 14,461 of JAOZMZ010000040.1, read as the reverse complement.
GCCGGGCGATTTCATGCGCCTGGCGCCCCCGGGCCGTGAAGACGATGTGCTCGCCGCCATCCGCGCGGCGCTGGACAAGGTCTGGTCGGCCGGGATCGTCACCACCACGGAAAAAGAATCCGGCTTCCGCGGCCTGGCCGCCGACGGCGGAATCGCCCTGCACGACACCGCCGCCAGCAACGCGCTCAAGGTGGTCGCCGTCACCAACGTCTACGACGTGCCTTCCGCCCTCGCGGCCGCCGTGAACGAGACGCGCCGCAACATCAGCGGGCGCGCCCGCATCGCCACGGACACCCTGCAGACCTTACTGGAGCCCTGGATCGAACCCAATTTGCGCTATGACGCCGCGGCCACCGAAACCATGCGCCGCCGCGCCCTCGAGAGCGTGCAGCCGGTCGTCAGCACGATTCTGCCGGGCACCACTCTCGTAGAAGCCGGCCGTCCGATCACCGCCGGCGACCTCGAAAAACTGCGTCGCCACGCCCGGCGCCTGCGCACGTTGCAGACGCCTTCCGAACGGGCGCTGAAATCCATCGGCCAGGCCAGCGTTCTATTCCTGGTGCTGATCATCTGTACCGCCCTGCTCCAACTCTGGCGCCCGCAACTTCTCCGCGATTCCCGGCGCATCCTCCTGCTGATGGTGATCTCCCTCGTCTGCCTCCTCGCCGTCCAGGGCCTCGTCCATATCTCGGGACGCGTCGCCTGGCTGCCGCCCTTCCTCTCCTGGCATCTCTTCCCGCTGGCCCTCGCACCTCTGCTGGCAACGATCCTGATCGACAGCGCCGCGGCCTCCGTCCTCGGCATCTGGATCAGCTTCGCCGCCGCCCTGATTTCCGGCGGCGGGCTGGCGGTTCTCGTCACCGGCATGCTTTCATCCGTCGTGGCCGCCCATTCCGCCCGCGAAGTCCACCGCCGTTCGCGGATCTTCCGCGTCGGCCTGTGGATCGCCGCCGCCCAGGTGCTGGGTGCGGTGGCCTTCGGGCTCATGGAACAGCGCACCGCCGTAGTCCTCCTCTGGCAGTGCGCCGCGGGCATAGTCAACGGCGTGGCCACCGCCTTTCTGGCCCTGCTGCTGATACCCCTTTTCGAGCTGCTCTTCCGCGTCACCACCGATATCACCCTGCTGGAACTCTCCGACATATCCCATCCCCTCCTGCAACGTCTCGCCATGGAAGCCCCCGGCACCTACCATCACAGCCTCATGGTCGCCAACCTCGCCGCCGCGGCCGCCCAGCGCATCGGCGCCAACGCCCTCCTGGTGCGCGTGTGCGCCTACTTCCACGATATCGGCAAGCTCACCAAGCCGGAGTTCTTCAGCGAAAACATGCAACTGCGGCACAATCCCCACGACGATCTCTCTCCCAACATGAGCGCCCTGGTCATCGCTTCCCACGTCAAGGAAGGCCTGACCCTCGCCGCCCGCTACAAGCTGCCCCGCGTCATCTGGGACGCAATCGAACAGCATCACGGCACCAGCATGATTTCCTTCTTCTATCAACGCGCCCGGCAGCGCCGCGAGGCCGAAGAAAGCTCCGGACGCCCCGGCAACGGCAGCTCGGTCGACCCTCAGGATTTCCGCTACCCCGGCCCTAAGCCCGCCTCACGCGAAATGGGTATCCTCGCCCTCGCCGACGCCGTCGAGGCCGCCTCCCGTTCACTCGACAAGCCCACCGCAAGCCGCATCGAAAACCTCGTCAACGAAATCGTCAACGCCCGCCTGCTGGACGGACAACTGGCTACTTGCGACCTCACCATCCGCGACATAGCCCAGATCCGGGAATCGTTCATTTTCACCCTTACCAACATGCTGCACGGCAGAATCGCATACCCTCAGGATGAAAACGGAGATAAGCGACCGGCAACGAAAACATCGCCCGGCACACCGGAATCTCGCGCGCCTGCTGCGCCGTCTGATGCAACTGCTCCAGGAACATGACCCTACAACGAGGTGGTCTCAGGTCCACCTCGTCCTCATGGACCGGCAGGGCATCATCGAGATCAACCGGCGCGCCTTCGATCGCGCCCAGCCCACCGACGTGATCAGCTTCCGCTACGATCCCATCCCCGGTGAACAGGGCGCCGGCGGCGAAATCTTCGTCAACGTCGAACGGGCGTGGGAAGAAGGAACCCGCCGCGGCAACCCTTCCCGCGAACTCGCCCTCTACATCGTTCACGGTTGCCTCCATCTCGCCGGAGAAGACGACCGCCACCCCGCCGGCCGCCGGCGCATGCGCCGCCTCGAACAAAAATGGTTGCAAGATGCCTCCGAAAACAACTATCTCCATGACTTGTTCTTGAAGGAAACGGGTAAGACAGCATGAATATTTCCCCAGACTGGATCACGGCGGCCACCTCGGCCGCAGTTGTTCTCGCAGCCGCATCCTTCCTGGCGATACTCTTTCACGCCTTCACCCTCAGCGGACGCGCAGGCCCTTCGCGCCTCGAAGAAAAATTCCCCAACCACCGCCGCCGCCTGCAACGCTGGGCTCCCCGCTGGGAAATCCTCCGCCTCAGCCTGCTGAGCGCACTGCGGCTCTGCGAAATCGGCGCCTTGATCCTCTTCGCGATCGCCGTCGCCCGCAACGCAACCTCGGCCGCTCTATTGTCCGTCGCCGTGCTCCTGCTGGTGCTCATCGTGGCCCTCGACCTGCTGCCGGTCTCCATCGCCGAAAGCTACGCCGACCGCATCTCGCTCCTCTTCCTCCCCCTGGCCGCCTTCCTGGCACGCATCTTCTGGCCGCTCGCCCGCTTGCTGCAGGGTATCCAGCGCCGCCTCACCGCCCGCATCCGATCGCGCGCCGACGCCGAAGACCACCCCTCCCCCGAAGACGCCATACGCTCTCTCCTGGGCAGCCAAACCCACGCCGATGACCTCGAAGAGGAAGAACGCGAAATAATCCGCAGCGTCTTCGAATTCGGCGAAACCGTCGCCCGCGAAATAATGACCCCCCGCGTCGATATCGAAGGCGTCGAGGACAACGACACCATCGCCGCCTGCATCGAACGCATCAAGGACTCCCGCCACTCCCGCTTTCCCGTCTTCCACGAAAACCCCGACGACGTCCGCGGCGTCATCCACGTCAAGGACCTCCTGCGCCTCAGCAGCGAAGGCCAGGACAAGACCCCCGTCATCCGTATTCTCAAACCACTCCCGTTCGTGCCCGAATCCATGCCGATCAACGATCTCCTCCAACTCCTCCGCGCCCAGCAGGCCCAGATGGCCATCGTCGTGGACGAATACGGCGGCACCGCCGGGTTGGTGACCGTCGAGGACATCCTCGAAGAACTCGTCGGAGAAATCCACGACGAATACGATACCCGCGACAGCACCATCCACCGCCTCTCGGACGGTTCCTCCGTCCTCAGCGCCCGCCTGCCGGTCGAAGAAACCAATAAACTTCTCTCGGTCCACATCCCCGTCAGCGACGAGTACGATTCCCTCGGCGGTTACATCTTCCAGGCCCTCGGCCGCATCCCCCGCGCGGGAGAAACCCTTGAGGGCGGCGACTTCCACCTCACCGTCCAGGCCGCCGATCAGCGCCAGATCCATCTCGTCCGCATCCGGCCCAAAACGGAATCCACGGCCCCCACCCCCACGCGCCGCGACACAGCCGCCCCGCCGCGGGACTGATCCCCCTGCCCACCATCACCCGAAATGACAACTTGGCGAACCACCCTCACCCCGCTATGCTTGCCAGCGTGCCGGAGCCGGGACTCTTCCCGGCCCGGATAAAGCATTCCGCCGGGCGGAATGTCAAAAAATGTCGAAGAGGTCGGCGCACCGATCTGACACAACGGACCGAATCGCCATGAGTAGACTGAAACATATTGCCCTGCGTACGAGCCGCTCGATCAGAAACAACATCATGGTCGGCCTGGTACTGGTGATCCCCATCGTCGTCACCGGTTTCATCATCAATATCGTCTTCGGATTCTTAACCGGCCGCCTGCTGCCGGCTTCTCTCAAAGGCGGCGAACATGAACTCCTCTTCCGCACCGTCGCCCTCCTGATCGTCCTGGCGGTGCTCTTCTTCGTCGGCCTGTTCACCCGTAACATCGTCGGCCGCAAACTCTACCAGCTCGGCGACTACATCCTCACCCACGTCCCGGTCATAAACAAAATCTACGTCTCCGTGCGCCAGATGAGCGCCGCCCTCCTCGCCCAGCGCCAGACAATGTTCAAAAACGTCGTCCTCGTCGAATATCCCCGCCACGGCCTCTATTCGGTGGCCTTCGTCACCGGCACCGTGCCCGCCGACGTCGCCGGCTCCATGGGATATCCACCGGAAAAGGAAATCGTTTCCCTCTTTCTGCCCACCACTCCCAATCCTACTTCGGGACTCCTGATATTCTCCCCGCGCGAAGATCTCGTGGCCCTCCCCATCAGCGTCGCCGACGCAATGAAACTGATCATCTCCGCCGGCGCCGCTTTCCCCGGAAGCGAAATCCCCGACACCGGCGAAAATCTTCTCGAACAGATCAACCGTTTCATCAACGACGGCGAGAAACCCCCGCCGCCCAACCCGGAACAGCAATCGCGAACATGACCCCGGCATCACCAGACACGCTGCGCGAACACGTCGCCGAGCTGGCCCACGAGGCCCGCTGGGACGAAATCGCCGAACTCTTGGCCGGCATCCACCCCAATGATCTCGCCGAACTGATAACCGGACTGTCCCCGGACTACCGCGAACGCGTCTTCAACCTCATCGAGGACGCCATCAAGCCCGACGTCCTCGCCGAACTCGAGGGCCGCGCCGGCAAGGAAGTCCTCCAGTCCCTCACCAACGCCGAACTGGCCGAACTCGTCGAGGAAATGGCCCCCGACGATGCCGCCGACGTCATCGCCGACCTCTCGGACGAACGCGGCGAAAGAGTCCTCGACCTCATGGAAAAAGAGGAGTCGCGCGACGTCCGCGAATTGCTCAAATACGATGAGGAAACCGCCGGCGGTATCATGACCACCGACGTGGTCGCCTTCAAGGACTCCCTCACCGTGGCCGAAACCATCGAACGCATCGCCTACATCGACCAGGACGAACCCTTCTACTATGCCTACGTGGTCGACGACCAGGGACGCCTGGTCGGCTACATCGGCCTCTGGGAACTGTTGAAGGTCCGTCGGCGCGACCTGAAACTCGGCGAGGTTGCCCACCGGGATGTCATCGCCGCCACCACCGACATGGACCAGGAAAAGGTGGCCCAGTTGATGTCGAAGTATGACCTCACCGCCCTGCCGGTGACAGACTCAGCCGGCCGCCTCGTCGGCCGCATTACCGCCGATGACGTCATGGACGTCATCGAAGAAGAGGCTTCCGAGGATATCCTGCGCCTGGCCGGCAGTGACGATATCGAACTTTTCCAAACCTCCCCTTGGCAGGCTTGCCGCGTGCGTCTGCCATGGCTCATGGTCACCCTCATGACGGGATTCGTCACCAGTACCCTTCTCAAACACTTCATGCTCAACCTCTCGGAAGTCATCGCCCTGAGCTTCTTCGTGCCTATCGTCATGGCCATGGGCGGCAATACCGGCATCCAGTCATCGACCCTCATGGTCCGCAGTATCGCCCTCGGAACCATCGAGGGCCGCGGCGTGCTCCGCATCCTGCTGCGGGAAGTCACCGTCGCCGCAATCATGGGCATTTTCTGCGGCGCGGTTATCGCCCTCTGGGCGAAAATACTCATCGGCCATGATCCCAACCCCGCTTACCCGGCCGCTTTCCTGGCGGTTACGGTAGCCACCGCCCTCTTCGTCGCCATGACCTTCGGCGCGTTCTTCGGCGCCTTTGTTCCCATGTTCCTCCACCGTCTCCGCGTCGATCCGGCCGTCGCCTCGGGCCCGTTCGTTACTTCCTCCAACGATATCTTCGCCCTCCTGCTCTACCACAGCGTCGCCATTATCATGCTGGCGGTATATCATTACGCCCATGGAGCAGCCGCATGATCGTCCGCACCCAGGCAGTCGTCCTGGATCTTGAGCCACTCTCGAATACCTCCCGCCGCGTGGTCTGGCTGACCCGCGATTACGGCCGCGTCACCACAATCATCAAGGGCGCACAACGTCCGAAAAGCTTCTTCCTCGGACAATACGACTACTTCTATACCTGCGAACTGCTCTTCTACCGCCGGGGAAGCGGACTCCTGCGCACCGCACGCGAATGCTCACCCATAAAGACGCGTTCCGCCCTGCGCCGCAACTGGCCGGCCGCCGCCGCCGCTTCCTATCTGGCAGGACTCTCACGCGCCGCCTCGCCCCCGGAAGCACCTCACCCGCGACTCTTCGCACTCCTCGACCAGACCCTCGACCACCTCGCCGCGCATCCCCCCGCCCCCGCACTGCTGGCCTGGTTCGAGCTCGCCCTGCTGGCGATCTCGGGACTCTCACCGCGCCTTGATAACTGCCTGGTCTGCGGGCGCGACATACGTCTTGGGTCGAAAAACCAGCACTTCGCATATGCCCGCGGCGGACTTCTGTGCCCGGCCTGTGCTAAACACGAAAAAACACCTGCCCGCCGAGTCACTCCGGATGTCCTGGCCGCCCTCCGCGCATGGCAACGTTCCCCAACCCCAACAGTCCCCCTGCGCACACGCATCACTCCCCGCCAGATGGATTCACTCTTGGCCCTCGTCGGGCACATGCTTGCCTACCACCTCGAACTCGCCCCGCCCGGACGGCGCATCGCCGTCGAACTCATCCGCAACACCACAGTTCGCCCCCATAGGCCGCCGGCCGCTTCCCCCTGAGCGCCCCCCCAAAAAACCACATCCCGGAGTTTTTCAACCTCTCCCCGCCGGCCTGATCTCCATCACCGTCGCGCTCACCCCGGCCTCCGCGCCCGTCGGCTCAAGCCTCACCCCTGCACCCGCTTCCGGCACGAGCAGCGTCATTCCGGCTCGCAACTCCAGCCCACCCGTCTCCCACTCAACGCGCACCTCGCCCTCGGCGACGAAAAACACGCGGCAGCATCCCCCGGGAATATCCCGGCGCCCCTCCAGCCGCCGCCGGTCCACTTCGAAATAGCGGCACCTGAGTATGCTCCACGTCTCCCCATCCGCCCCTTCCGCAAGCCTGCTCGGCTTTACGAGCGGGTCTTCGTGATCATCCCAGTTAATCACCTCGAGGGCCTCCTTTATATGCAGCGGACGCGGCTTGCCGTCCGGCCCCAGTCTGTCCCAATCATAAATCCGGTAGGTCGTATTGGAGTTCTGCTGCACCTCGAGCAAAAGACACCCCTCGTCAATGGCATGCACGCGGCCACCCGGAATATAGACCGCGTCCCCCGGCGCCACCGGCACCACTCTTAGAATCTCTTCGAAATTCTTCTTCTCCAGGGCACGCTTGAACACCGCCTCGTCCACCCCGGGTTTCAGGCCCGCGAACACCCGCGCGCCCGGGTCGGCGTCGAGCACATACCACATCTCCGTCTTCGCCTCCGCACCCAGCCGCGCCGCGGAAACGTCGTCCGGATGCACCTGAACACTCAAACGGCGCCGCGAATCGATCAGCTTGATCAGGAGCGGGAAACGTCCCCCCACCAGACCGGCGGTCAAGTCTTCCCCCCACAACTCCACCACCTCGGCCAGAGAACGGCCCGCCAGCGGCCCGTTCACCACAACGGCCATGCCTTCCGGCCGGTCGGAAACCTCCCACGACTCGGCATACACCCCCGGCGGCTCGGAACGACCGTACTTCCGTATTATCCGGTCACCGCCCCAAAGATAGTCCTTGTACGCCGGCCGCAACTGCAGTGGATAAGGTTCGATCTTCTCCATCGAAGTGCACTCCTTTCACCAACTACCCCCACCCTCCGGCAACTTCATCGGCCACCATGCATCATTTGCCGATCATCCCGCCTTGCCATCGACCTGTCAACGCCGCCCGAAGCCCACCGCGCATGTTTGACCGGACGACCCTCATCGTGTATGGTCTGCGGACAATCAACTCCCGGTGCAAAATGAAAATAGTTGTTCTCGTAGGTGACGGCATGGGGGATTATCCCCTCGACGAACTCGGCGGCCGCACGCCCCTGCAGGCGGCCCGCATCCCCACCATCCGCTCACTCGCCGCCGCCGGCCGCACCTACATGGTGCGCACCGCCCCGGACAACATGTATCCCGGCAGCGACGTGGCCAACCTCAGCCTGCTGGGCTACGATCCGCGCGAACATTACACCGGAAGGGCCCCGATCGAAGCCGCCGGTTCCGGCCTCTCCATGCAAGCCGACGACGTCGCCTTCCGCTGCAACCTGGTCACGATCAGCGACGAGCACATGCAGGACTACTCCGCCGGACATATCAGCAGCGAGGAAGGCCGCCTTCTCATCGAAACCATCCAGCAATCACTGGGCCGCGACGGTCTCGTCTTTCATCCCGGCGTGGGTTACCGTCATCTCCTTCTCTGGCGTGATGGTCCCGCGCAGGTCACCTGCACCCCGCCCCACGACATCGCCGAAAAACCCATCGCCCAATACCTCCCCCACGGACCCCGCTCTGACGAACTCCTTCAGCTCATGAACGCTTCCCGCCGAATCCTCGCCGAGCACCCCGTCAACCAGCGGCGCCGCGTCGAGGGCAAGCCCCCCGCCACGCAGATATGGCTGTGGGGACAGGGACGCACCATGCACCTGCCATCCTACAACGATCTCTACGGTCTCACCGGCGGCGTAGTCTCCGCCGTGGACCTCGTCCGCGGACTCGGCATCCTCGCCGGACTCAAGGCCGACCGCATCGCCGGCGCCACCGGCTTTCTCGACACCGATTTCGATGCCAAGGTGCAGGCCGCCTTGGATATCCTCTCCACGGATGACTTCGTCTTCGTGCATCTCGAAGCCCCCGACGAATGCGGCCATATCGGTGACGCCGCCCTCAAGGTCCGCGCCATCGAGGCCTTTGATGAACGTATCGTCAAACCCGTCTGGGATGCCCTCCAGAAACAGCACGAACCATTCCGCCTGATTCTCTGCACCGACCACCGCACCCCCGTCAGCGTCCGCGGACATACCCCAGAACCGGTTCCCATGTGCGTCGTTTCCGGACCGCTCGCGGAAATGCCCGCCGACGCGGCCCCCTTCGACGAGTCGCTCCCCACCCCCGATTCCGTGCCCCTGGCATTTGAAATCGTCCGCCAGGTTCTCTCTTCCGCGCAACGTACGAAAAAATAGTGCATTCCTCGGGACTTTACGGTATACGGGACAGCTTGACGCATTCCGCACCCCAGGACAGAAAACAGGCGGCGGCAATGAAGGAACATTATCCGTTTCGACAAATCGAAAAAAAGTGGCAGGACTTCTGGGAAAGGGAAGGCCTCTTCCAGACCGATACCTCCGACAGTCACCACAAGTACTATTGCCTGATGATGTTCCCTTACCCGTCCGGAGCCCTGCACGTCGGACACGGTCGCAACTACATCATCGGCGACGCCGTCGCCCGTTACAAAAAAATGCGCGGCAACAACGTCCTTACCCCCATGGGATGGGACGCTTTCGGCCTGCCCGCCGAAAACGCCGCCATCAAAACCGGCCGCCATCCGCGCGAAAGTACCCTGGAAAACATCCGCGTCATGAAACGCCAGTTGCGTTCGTGGGGCTGCTGCTACGACTGGAACCGCGAAATCACCTCCTGCCTGCCGGACTATTACAAGTGGACCCAGTGGCTCTTTCTCAAGTTTCTGGAACGCGGTCTCGCCTACCGGGCCAAGGCCCCCGTCAACTGGTGCCCCTCGTGCGCCACCGTGCTCGCCAACGAACAGGTCGTCAACGGACGCTGTGAACGCTGCGATACGCCCATCGAAACCCGTGAGCTCGAACAATGGTTCTTCCGCATTACCGCTTATGCCCAGCGCCTTCTCGACGACCTCTCCAAACTCGACGGCTGGCCGGAACGCGTGCGCCTCATGCAGGCCAACTGGATCGGCCGCAGCGAAGGCACCCGCGTCGAATTCCGCCTGGTACCCCGCTCCGACGGCCGGCCGGACAGCGACCCCGTCATCCCCTGTTTCACCACCCGCGTCGACACGATCTACGGCTGTACCTACATGGTCGTCGCCCCGGAATATCCCGGACTCGCGGAAATGGTACGCGGTCTCCCGCAGGAACAGGACGTCCTTGCCTACATCGAAAGCGCACGTCGGCGCCCGCGCAGCGAACGCATCGCCGATACCTCCGGCAAAACCGGTGTCTTCACCGGACGTTCCGTGGTCAACCCTTTCAACGGCGCCGAGGTGCCCCTCTGGGTCGCCGACTACGTCTTGACCGAATACGGCACCGGCGCGGTAATGGCCGTCCCCGCCCATGACACCCGCGACTGGGAATTCGCCCGCCGCTACGGACTCGATATCCGCATCGTCATTCAGAACCCACAAGCCTCCCTCAAGCTCGAAGAAATGAGCGAAGCCTATGTAGACGACGGTATCACAGTCGATTCCGGTCCCTTCTCCAACCTGCCCAACCGGGAAGCCGCCCGCCGCATGACCGACTATGCCCGCGAAAAAGGCTTCGGCGGACCGACGGTGCATTATCGCCTCCGTGACTGGCTCATCAGCCGCCAGCGCTACTGGGGAGCACCCATTCCCGTCGTCTACTGCGACACCTGCGGCATCGTCCCCGTCCCTGAAAAAGATCTCCCGGTACGCCTGCCCGACGATGTCGAGTTTCTGCCCCACGGGGAATCCCCCCTGCGCCAGTCGCAAAGCTTCATGAACACGACCTGTCCCCGCTGCGGAGGTCCCGCCCGCCGCGAAAGCGACACCATGGACACCTTCGTGGATTCAAGCTGGTACTTCCTGCGCTACCTCTCCCCCCATGATGACCGGCATCCCATCGACACCCGCACCTGCGATGAGTGGATGCCCGTGGACCAATACATCGGCGGCATCGAACACGCCATCCTCCACCTGCTCTACGCCCGCTTTTTCACCAAGGTTCTCTACGACATGAACCTGATCCATTTCGACGAACCCTTCGCGCACCTGTTCACCCAGGGTATGATCTGCAAGCGCAGCCCGCGCGACGGACAGCTCTACAAGATGTCCAAGTCCAAGGGAAACGTCGTCAGCCCCGATGACCTCATCGAGCGCTTCGGCGCCGACACCGTCCGCCTCTACACGCTCTTCATCGGTCCGCCGGAAAAGGACGCCGAGTGGAACGACCAGGGCGTCGAAGGCGCCAGCCGCTTCCTGCGCCGCGTCTGGAAACGCGTCTATGCCAATCGGGACCTCCTCCGCGCGGCGCCGACGCAAGTCCCTCCCACCGGCGAATTGGACGAAAGCGAACGCGCCGTGCATCGCAAGACCCACGAAACCATCCGCAGCGTCACTGCAGATCTCGAAGGCGATTTCCATTTCAACACCGCCATCGCCCAAATCATGGAATTGATGAACGCCACCGAGCACCTGAATGTATCTCCCGACGCCACTCCGGCCGCCCGGGCGGTCTTCCGCGAAGCGATCGAAACCATCATCCTCCTGCTGTCTCCTTTCGCCCCCCATATCGCCGAGGAACTCTGGCAGGAACTGGGACATCCCCCGGGCATCCTGCGGGCAGCCTGGCCGACGGTCGACACCGAGGCTCTCCAGCGCAAGCAGATTGAAATCGTCATCCAGATCAACGGCAAAGTACGCTCCCGGATCACCGTGGACGGCAACGCCGACCGCGCCGCAATGGAAAAGGCAGCTCTCGAGGATCCCACCGTCCTCAAGTGGATCGGCGACCGCACCGTGCGCAAGGTCGTCGTCGTCCCCGGTAAACTCGTCAACATCGCAATATGAGCCCGCTCTCACGCTATCCAGCCCCCGTACCCGGACACAAGTCGTCGTACCGCTCCTATCCCCTGCGCGCCTGGCTGTATCTCACCCCCGCCGAAAGACGCTTCATCGCTGTGACCGTCACCATTTTCATGATAGGCATCATCGCCCGCCTCGTCCGCCAAGTCCGTCAGCAACCAGTCGCCATCCCGTCCCCGTCCCCAACCCTGCCCGCAAACGACCATGCCACCGCATCCCCTCCATTGCAGTCCCCCTCAGATCGCCTCTGAGGAAATCTTGCTCTGACCCTCCACGCGGAAAAGAAGGCCCCCGGCACCCGGTGTTATCCGCCTTGGGCTCTTCTCCCGCGACGCCCTGCCGCCAGCGCCGCGTCGGCGGCGCCGATCAATTTTTCCGCATCCGAATTCTCTTTGGAATACTCCGCCGCGCCGGCGGAAAAACACATTTCGACCGGCAGACCGGTCTTCAGTGCGCCCAAGGCCTCATGCAGCCTGCTCACGAATCTGCGGGCGCCTTTCAGGTCGGTCCGCGGTAACACAACCACGAACTCGTCCCCTCCGTAACGCGCGACAATGTCACTCCCGCGGGCGACGGAAACCATCGCTGACGCTGTTCGCCGCAAGACCATATCGCCGGCCGTATGCCCGAACTCGTCATTGACCCGCTTGAAGTCGTCGAGGTCAATCATGACCACCGTCAACGGCGTACCGTAACGCTTCGCCAGCAATATTTCCCGGATCAGTTGCTCTTTCAAAAAACGACGGTTGCCCAACGCCGTGAGCTCGTCGGTACGACTCTCCCGCCGCAACCGCCGCAGCCGTGCCAGTGCAGCCGCCAGTCTGCCGCCGGCCGTAATGAGCAAACCGGACGAAAGGCTGGCGGCAACCGGCGGACGTTCCATCACCGTCGCCCCTTCCAGGACCCCGCCCGCCACCCACGGCAAGACCACGTGCGCAGCGCTGATCTCGATATCCGCCTCCCAAACCCCATCCGACAAGAGAACATCCAGTTCCGCCGGGGCTGTTTCCGGGACCTCCCGCCCTTGCTGCACAACCGACACATCCGCACCCGCCCCCCGCAAGCGCGTCACCACCCAGCCGACCCCACCCCGCTCCACGAGCCAACTCCCCAACATCCGCGCCGCGCCCTTATCCCCTTCCGCCTTCAGCATCATCCGCCCCGCTTCACCGACAATCTCCCAGGGCATGTCCGCCGAATACCCTCCGGCATCCCCGCGCCCGGACTCTGGCCGTCCTCCCTGCGGCCGCACCAGACGCACACCGCTGCCGGCACGCACCCATCGCGCCCCCGGCACGTGTACCGGGCCGTGCGGGCCCTTGTCCTCGTACCCGAAGGCAATCAACTGCAAACCCGTATCCATCTCGCCGAGCAACCGCAACACCACCGGCCTGAAACCACCGCCCGCACTCAGGTCAACGGCCACGACCGTCACTTCGCCCGCCAGCACGGCTTCCAGCACCCGCCAGGGATTGTCGTACACCGTTCCCCGGCCGTATTCCGGCGGCAACCCCGTATCACCGTCCCATGATCGCGCCGACGGGTTCCGGCTCAATATGACTACGCCTCTTTTCTGCCCGTCCCGCATTGTTTATTCTCCTGGCCCTTCCATACCACGCCGCACCCCGCCCGTCACCCCGCAAAACACCCCCCCAAGCGGCTTCCCGCATTGACAGCCGACTCCCACTCCGGCATCGTGCCCCCAGTCACAGGAAACGCACCCACTACAGGAGGTCCAAATGTTCAAGCTGCTCGCAAACATCAGCGCTATTCTCATCACGACAACCACCCTGCGCGCGGGAGTCGTCATGGTCAGCGAAGTCCGCGTGCCCTCCTCCGGCACCCGGCCCGTGAGCATCGCTACAACTCTGGTCGGGCAACGGAACATCCGTTTCGACAGCGGCCCATCGACCAACCGGACCAGTACATCCGCGATTTTCCATTGTGACCGTTCCAGCATCATCAACATCGACCACGAACGGCATACCTGGTCCGAAGTCGATATGGCCACCCTTAACCAAATGGCCACACAGCTCGGGCAGGCCATGAAAGAAATGCAGGAGCAGATCCGGCAAATGCCGCCGGAACAGCGCGAAATGTTGCAGCAGATGATGGCCGACTCCGGTGCGCGCCTGCCGGATTCGTCCCCGCCGCCGAAACCCCAAATCATCCGCACCGACCGGCACAAGACCATCTCCGGCTATCCCTGCACCCTCTACGAGCTGCACGAAAACGGTCGCCTGACGGGAGAAGTATGGGTCGCGCCCTGGAAAGCGACCGGTATCCGGCGCAGCGACATGGCGGCCTTTGATGCCATGAAGACTTTCTACCGGCAGCTGCACGAATCAGTCGAAAAGGCCGGCGTGTTCATACCGTCATGGGATACCGCGGAAGTCTTCGACCAGGCCGGCGGCCTGCCTGTTCTGGTAAGAGAATTCGACCCCAACGGCAAACTGCTCCGCGAGACGCTCACGCGTTCCATCATCACCAGGGACTTGCCGCCGGAAACATTCCAGCCGCCCCCGCAGTATACCAGGACCGAAATCCCCGCCGTCCCCACACCCGGTCAATGATCGTACCCGCACGTGTAGGCCGCGGGAATCAAATGGTGGGCGGTACAGGACTCGAACCTGTGACTTCTACCGTGTGAAGGTAGCGCTCTCCCAACTGAGCTAACCGCCC
>JAOZMZ010000039.1 GCA_029934055.1 Kiritimatiellia bacterium | reverse complement strand
CCAATGTTTGGAAAACTTCCACGGCTGGAACTCCCGTGCCCGCCAAAATCCCGTCACGACCCGCACCTATTATCCGCCCGTTCATCAGCCACACACTCCGCCTCTCCGCAGCATCCGCAACTTGATGCCATTTTTTGACCGCCGAGGCAAGCCGTCGCCCCATGGGCGTCTCCGGCGGAGAGTCGGACTGCAAACCCGCGCTTGTGAGTTCGTCGCCTGGATGGTAAGCAGTAGTCGTCGCTACGGAGATTTCCATGCAGGCCGATACAGCCAAGATCCTCACAAAGGCACGCGCCCCGGCGGCGGTCGCCCTCGCGGCCGCACTTCTGGCGGCCGCCTATTTCAGCATGACCTGGCGTACGGGCGACGAAGCCCGCTATTACGTACTCTCACGCGCCCTGGCTTCCGGCTGGGGATACGTCGCCGCCCACGACCCCTTCACCCGTCCGGAAACGCTTACTCCGCCGCTCTATCCGCTCGCCGGAGCGGCCGCGATGAGAATCAGCGGCACGGACTTGCGCGCCCTGAAAATCCTGAGCGCAATCTTCTACGTGGCGGCCGCTCCCGTGCTTCTCGTGCTGTTGCGGCGCCTCAATCCGAGAGCCGAACTCTCGAATCTCGGCTTGACCGCTCTCGGCCTTTTCTCAGTCGGCCTCCTGACCATGTCATGCTGGTGCATGGCCGACACCCTCTTCATTTTCCTTTCCCTGCTCTCACTCGTGTTCTTCTATTACCTGCCCGAACGGCGCGGGAGACTGTGGCTGGCGTTCGCCGCCGGCGTCTCCTGCGGTCTGGCCTACCTGGCACGCGCGGCGGGACTGGCACTCATAGCCGGAGCCTTGACGGCCCTCTTGATCCACAGGCGCTGGAAAACGTCCCTCGTCGTTGCTCTCGGATTCGTTGCGGTCGCCCTCCCGTGGATGATCAGAAGCTGGGTGCTGACCGGCTCTCCCGAACCGTACATCGCCTACCTCTCACAACGTACCGGTGGTCCCGGCGGCATGCATTATCCCGTCACACGTGTCCTTTCCGACTGGGCCCGCGGATTCCCCTCCTACCTGCTTGAATTTCTTCCCCGCCAGATGTTCTCCAATCTCATGGACGGCAGGAACCTGCTGGCCCTCCTGCACGTCGGGCGGCTGGCGGCCCCCCTTACCGTCAGCGTGGCCCTGCTGGTGCTTCTCGGATTCTGCCTGCGCCTGCCGCACTTCGGAGTCCTGGAAGGATTCTGGATCCTCTACTGGATGATGGTCTGCGGCCTGCCCATCCCCGCCCGCCAGACTTACTACGTCTTTCCGATGCTCCCGGCGGCGGCCTACTATCTTTACACCGCCCTCACCTGGATCATCCGCCGCATTCCCCGCCTGCGACCGCCTGCCGCGGCGCGCCTGGCGACCGGTCTGGCACTCGCGGCCGGAACATACGCCCTTGCCACCGCCGCCGCCGGAGGCATCGTCCACCTCATCAAGGAGGCCCCACGCCGCAACCTCGCACCATGGGCCCCGCAACGCTACCAGACCTACCATTCCCATTACATGGACGCCTGGGCGCGCTACGTGGAGGCCGCCATGTGGATCGGCAGCAACTCCTGCTGCGATGCTCTCATCACATGCCGTAAGCCACGCCACGCTTTCGTCTTTTCAGGGCGCAAGGCCTGGCGTTACGACATCCCCGGCAGGGTCGGTTGCCGCACGCCTTGGGATGCCGTCCGCAGCATGGCCCGCCGTCACGACATCTTTATTCTCGAAGATCCTTTCGCTCGCCTCGCGGAAAACGTCACCTATGCGGACAACTACCGTTCGGCTATGTTGCCGCTCCTCGAGCACTTGCGCGGCAGTGCCGAGTGCATCTATACCACCGCCCCCCCCGCAGCACTGGTCTGGCGGATAAAAAAGAATCCGGCCGGGTATCGACAATCCGATGCTGCCGTCCAAACCGTCAGCCGGTGATTGCAGGGAACCCTCGGCGGATCTCCGTCCCGCACTTTACCTCCGAAGCGTAATCAGGCATCCTACCGCAGAGACCCGTTTCAACGATGAAAGAGCGACAGGACACACACCGGATCCTGCGTCGCATGCAGGAAATCCTCGGCGCAGGACAAACGGTTGCGGACTCTGGAATTGCAATTGGCTGAGAAACTCGATGCACTATCCTCCGGCGTGGTCAGTATGCCGGATTGGAAGGTGCTCCTTATCAAGGTGCCCAAGCCATGGGACTTGGTGATCTTCGGAGCGGGAGACGACTCGATCCCGCTTGTGCGCTATGCCGCCGATTCGGGATTCAGAGTGTACGTGGTGGATCATCGCAGCGCGTATCTCACCGCCGAGCGCTTTCCTGATGCCGAAGCGCTCGTGCCTGCGCGTTATGACGGCGATTTCCCTCTGGCAATCGGTCCCGCAACCCTGGCGGTGGTCAAGACCCGCCTGTTCGAGCATGATCGCGGATGGGTCCGGCGCCTCGTGCAACACTCGCCGCGCTACATCGGCCTGTTGGGACCGGCCCACCGCCGCGATCGGATCTGTGAAGGTCTGGATGAGGCAATCCGCCGCCGAATCTACGGGCCGGTGGGCTTGGACATCGGGGCGACGGGCCCCGAACAGATCGCCGTGAGCATCGTCGCCGAACTGCTGGCGACGCTTACAGGTTCTCCCGGCGGGCACGCGCGTGACAAAAAGGGACGCCTGCATGACCGGCGCAAAAGCGAAATGTCGTAGCAGGTCGGAACGCGGAGCCTGCGGCGTTCGTGTGGATCGCAAGAAGGAACCCGGCCGGATTTCACGAATCCAACGGTTCCGTGCAGAACATCAGACAGTGAGTGTAGGGGATCCTCAGCAAGTCCCCGCGGACCTGGCTGCGCACGCGGCCGAAATGTCTTTCCGCCAATCCACGGTAACCTTTCTCCTCACGAACGAACGCACCGCGGTCGTGACTGATTATCCAGCGTGCGATCGGGGACTGGCCTTGCGCATAACAGGGATCAATCGTCACCAGCCGCCCGCCGGGCCGCAGGGAACGCGCCGCCGCCGCCAGCATCAGGCTGCACTGAACGTCGGTAAGGTGATGGAGCACGAACATGGCGCTGACGACGTCGAAGCTCTCCGGCGGCACATCCAGTTGCGATACGTCCCCCGTGACGAAATTCCCACGCCCGGCGTACCGCCGCCGGGCGACCTCGATATAAGCCGGATTCGCATCCCAACCGGTATAATCCACCCCCGGCAGGTGATCGAGAACGTCGGCCGGTCCGCAACCCAAGTCCAGCAGGCGTTCGCCTTCCGCTGCCTGCAGATATTCACGCACGAATATCTCCCGCGCCCGGTGGGCACCGAGCGCGTTTTCGAACCACGTGTATATGCGCGGCGACGCCAAGATGCGCTTGGCGCCGAGCCTTTCCTTTCCTCCGGCATGCATCGCCGTCAATCCGGATAGCCGATGACCGCCTCGATCACGGCCGTCTGTTCATCATCACTTAAATCGTAGAAGAGGGGCAGTCTCACCAGCCTGCGGCTTACATCCTCGCTCACCGGGCACTGCCCCGGGCGGCCGCCGAAGCGCCTGCCCATCGGCGCAAGGTGCAGCGGCAGATAATGGAAAACCGTGAGAATGCCGCGGCTTTTCATGTGGGCGATGAATCCGTCGCGTTCCTTTTCGTCCGGCATCAGCAGATAAAAGAGATGGAACGGCTGCTCGCAGTGCCCGGGAATCACCGGCAACCGCACCCCGCGGCCGGCCGCCCAGTCCTGCAATTCATCGTAATAGCGCTTCCAGATCCGCCGCCGCCGCTCCTGGACCAGCGCGGCCGATTCGAATTGCGCCCACAGGTATGCCGCGAGCATGTCGGAGGGCAAATAGCTCGAACCGATGTCCACCCAGGTATACTTGTCCACCTGCCCGCGGAAGAAACGGCTGCGGTCGGTGCCCTTCTCCCGAATGATCTCCGCGCGCTCGACGAGCGCCGGATCGTTTATCAGCAGTGCACCGCCTTCTCCACAGGTGAAATTCTTGGTTTCGTGAAAACTCTGTGCGGCCAGGCTGCCGAAGCTTCCCAGGTAACGCCCGCGGTAGCGCCCGAACAAACCGTGGGCGTTGTCTTCCACCACCGCCAGCCCGCGGCGGGACGCGATCTCCATGATCAAGTCCATCTCGCAGCCCACCCCGCCGTAATGAACCGGCACCACCGCCCGCGTCGCACCGGTGACCAGTCCCTCCAGGCTTCTCTCGTCGATATTGAGAGTGTCCGGCCGAATGTCCGCAAAGACCGGCCGCGCTCCCCGCAGGACGAAGGCGTTGGCCGTCGAAACAAACGTGAACGAAGGCACGATCACCTCGTCGCCCGGCCCGATCTCCAGCAACAACGCCGCCATCTCGAGTGCATGGGTGCCCGAGGTGGTCAAGAGCGCCTTGCGGACCCCTAACTCCCTTTCGAGAAATTCATGACATCGGCGGCTGAAATCACCGTCACCGGAAATATGGCCACGAGCGAGCGCCGCGCGCATGTATTCCATTTCGCGCCCTGTGACCGCCGCACGGTTGAATGGAATCCGCGGTGTTTCTTCCGACGAACTCATGGCGACTCCCTGAACCACCGATGGAACCAAATCTCCACGCCGCCTGGACTGAACCCCGCCCGCTGGTAGAGACGTTGCGCCGCCGTGTTGCAGCCCTGCGTTATCGTGAATACCCGTCCAAGGCCGCGCTCCCGGCACCACTCCAGTACCCCCTGCACAAGCCGTCCTCCGACGCCCCGCCCCCGCTGCCCGGAAGCCACACCCAGCAACTCGAGCCGCCCGACCCCGTCTTCCACAACGCGCAACGTCGCAAAACCCGCCGGTTCGCCGGACTCCTCGGCCACCAGAACCGCATCCGCATACCCGCGGCAGCTCTTTTCAACCCACACGCGGTACAACCCATCGGCCTTTTCCCGGGAAAAACGGCTGTCGGCGTGAAAACGCGAAATTCCAAACACACTTCCGGCTATAGCCTTCAACGCCGGAATGTCTTCCTCGGACGCTCGTCTCAGCGTCCCTGAATCCGCAGGAGCGCTATCCCCGCCGGGGATCTCCCGCTGCAGGGTCACCCGCACGTCGACGAATTCAAACCCGTGTTTCCAGGCCGTCCGATGTGAGCGGAAATCGTCGCCCGGCGACAGGTAGTACACGCACTCCACCGCACGTTTGCGGCACCACCTCTCGACCGCATCCGCCAGAGACCCATCCAGACTCCGCGCCGTCACCCTGGCAATCTTCAAGCCGAAAAATTCGCTGTCCCATTCCAGCAAACGACATACTTGCCCGGTATGCATATCTCAAAACCCCGGCCCCACCGCCTCCCCGACGGTGTAACTCGCCCGATGCATGGTCCGAAAATGTATCCGCGCGATGTATTCGCCGATGATGCCGAGTGCGAAAAGCTGCGCCCCGGAAAAAATGGCGATGATCGAAGCCAGAAACGGAAAACCCGGCACGCTGCCACCGTGCAGCAAATAGACCCCCACCACGTAGATGAGTATCAGCCCGCCAAACGCCGTGAACACAAAACCCGTCCAGCTCGCCAGACGCAAAGGCACGGCACTGAATCCGGTCATCATGTTGAGAGCGTGTCTGACCAGTTTCCGAAATGTGTAATTCGACATCCCCTCCGCGCGCGGGGCATGCTCGACGCCCACCGCCGCAAAGCGGTCCGTGCCCCACGTCAACAGCACGTCGATGGAAACATACGGACCGTCGTACCGTGCAAAGGCCTCGCGCAACCGCGTACGGAAAACACGGAAAGCACTCACCATCCGGGCAGTCTCGATCCCCATGGCACCCTTCAGCGCCAGCTTGGTGATATGCGATGCCAGCGCCCTCCAGGCACTGTGCTCTTCCCGGCGCGGCGTGCCGTAGACCACGTCCCAGCCCTCGCCGAGCTTTTCCAGAAGGTGCGGAATTTCTTCGGGCGGATGTTGCAGATCGTCGTCCATCGTCACCGTGACCTCATACCGCGCAGCCCGGATACCGCACAGAAGTGCGTTATGCTGCCCGTAGTTGCGCATGAGGTTGATCCCCCGCAGGTGCGCGTTCCCACCGACCAGCCCGTTGATAACATCCCAGCTGTCGTCCGTGCTGCCGTCGTTGACCAGGATCAGTTCCCATTCCGGTACCAGTGGCGCAAGCACGGCTTCCACGCGACGCACGAGCTGCGCAAGAATCCCGCTGCTGTTATACACGGGAACCACAACCGATACCGGCGGCCGATCCTGCAACGATTCTTTTTCGCGCACAGCCCTCATGTCGCCACCCTTGATAACCCAGCCTGCTCGTTCAGGCAAGCCGTGCGGCGGCCGGCGCAGGGCACACCCTTCCCGATGCAACCCGGCTGTGTTCCCCGGCGGCTATTCGACCGCCCGGAGACAAAGTGTTCCGTTGTGCCCCCCAAACCCGAGAGAATTGCTGAGGGTCACCGTGACCTTCGCCTTGCGCGCTTCATTGGGCACGTAGTCCAGGTCACAGTCCGGATCAGGATACTCGTAGTTGGTCGTCGGCGGCACGACC
This sequence comes from Kiritimatiellia bacterium, assembly GCA_029934055.1. Lineage (GTDB taxonomy): Bacteria > Verrucomicrobiota > Kiritimatiellia > B70-G9 > B70-G9 > JAOZMZ01. The sequence goes on along the minus strand of JAOZMZ010000039.1, from coordinate 16,856 downwards.
CCGCGCTCGATCGCCAGCGCGCAGGCCGCCGCCTCAACGGCCCCCGCCGCACCCAGCGTATGCCCGGTCATGGACTTGGTGGAACTCACCATCACGCGGCGCGCGTTCTCCTCCCCCAATGCCTTTTTGATGGCCAGCGTCTCACAACGGTCGTTCAGCTTGGTACTCGTGCCGTGGGCATTGATATAGCTGACCTCTTCGGCCTTCACCCCTGCATCTTCCATCGCCAGGCGCATGGCGCGCGCGGCCCCTTCACCACTCTCGTCCGGTGCAGTGATGTGATAAGCATCGCACGTCCTGCCGTAACCGGCCAACTCACAGTAAATGTGCGCGCCCCGTCGGCGGGCGTGTTCGAGTTCTTCAAGCACCAACACCCCCGCACCCTCGGCGATGATGAAGCCGTCTCGCTCGGCGTCGAATGGCCGACTGGCCTTCTCAGGAGCATCGTTGCGCGTACTCAGCGCCCGCATGGCGCAGAACCCGCCCACTCCCAACTCGCAGATCGGCGCCTCGGCGCCCCCTGAAAGCACGATATCCGCATCCCCGAACTGGATCATGCGCAGCGATTCGCCCAGGGAATGCGTGCCTGTGGCACAGGCCGAGGTCACGCAGAAATTGGGACCTTTCAAGCCGAACTCGATCGCCACCAGCCCCGAAAGGATGTTGGTTATCATCTGCGGTATCATGAACGGCGAAAACCGGCTCGGTCCACGCTGCAACAAGACCCCATGCTGGTTCTGCAGAATCTGCAGCCCGCCGATCCCGGTGCCGATCACCACCCCGATGCGCTCCCCGTCCTCCCCGGAAAAATCCAGCCCCGAATCCGCCACCGCCTTCTTGGCCGCCACCATTCCGTAAACGGTGAAGGGATCCATGTGCCGCATCTCTTTGCGGCTCAGATATTCTTCCGGCTCGAATTCGATCAGCTCTCCGGCGATTTGCGAAGCGTACTCGCTGACATCAAAATAGGTTATCCGCCTGATTCCGGATTCACCCCGCGTGAGGCGGTCCCAAAAACTGTTCACCTCGCAACCAAGCGGAGTGACCAAGCCGATGCCGGTCACTGCAACGCGGCGTTTCTCGCTCATGATCTACCGCCACCCCTTTCGAATCGCTACACCGCGCGGACCGGTAAGCACCGGGAGCCGGGGAATGCGCTCAGCCTTCCCCGGCTCCGGCATTTCCGTCCTGCGTTATTCTTTGTCGAATCCTTTTTCTTTCAGATAGTTGATGACCGCTCCAACGGTCGTCAGCTTCTCGGCGTCTTCGTCCGGAATCTCCGCTCCGAACTCCTCCTCGAAGGCCATCACCAGTTCAACGGTATCCAGGGAATCAGCTCCCAAGTCTTCAATGAAAGACGCCTCCGGAGTGACCTGGTCGGCGTTCACCCCAAGCTGCTCGACGATTATGTTCTTCACTTTATCTTCAAGTGCCATTCCGTTCCTCCTTAAAAGTGCGCCGCATCAGGCGCAGGTTACCATTCCTCCACACACATTCACGACCTGACCGGTCACGTAGGCAGCCGCGTCCCCGGCCAGGAATACAACCACATCGGCCACGTCTTCCGGACTACCGAACCGCTTGAGCGGAATCGCCTCGAGCATCCGCTGCTGCGTCTCTTCCGAAAGCTTGTCGGTCATACTCGTGCGAATGAAGCCGGGAGCCACCGCATTCGCGCGTACACCCCGCCCGGCCAGCTCCTTGGCCACCGACTTGGTCAGGGCGATCACACCCGCTTTCGAGGCCGCATAGTTACACTGTCCGGCGTTCCCGATCAAGCCGATGATCGAAGCAATGTTCACTATCGCCCCGCCGCGCTGCTTGACCATCAGGCGCGCCACCGCGCGGGTGAACAAATAAGTTCCCTTCAAATTCACGTCCAGCACCGCATCCCAGTCCTCTTCGCTCATGCGCAGCAAAAGGCCGTCCCGCGTTATGCCGGCGTTGTTGACGAGTATGTCTATCCGCCCGAAATCGGCCGCCACGGCTTCCACGGCGGACTTGACGCCCGCGGCGTCGCTCACGTCAACTGCGTAGCTCTCCGCCCGACGGCCCGCCGCACGCACGCCCGCAGCCGTCTCGGCGAGCCACTCAGCCTTCAGATCGCACAGGGCCACGTCCGCGCCGGCCGCCGCCAAACGTAGCGCCGTCGCCTGCCCGATCCCGCGGGCCGCCCCGGTCACGAGCGCGGTTTTTCCTTCCAATTGCGCCATTTTTACCGACTCTCCCCGCCCTGCCCGGCGCCGTGCGCCTGCAGGAACTTTTCCAAGCTGGACCGGTCCTGAATGTTATGCACCGTCGCCCTCTTGTCAATACGCTTCAGTAACCCGGCCAGCACCCTTCCGGGTCCACACTCCAGGAATTCACCGGCACCCGCGGAAATCATCCAGCGCACGCAGTCCACCCAGCGTACGGGCGAGTAGACCTGCTCCACCATCCTGGACCGGATACTCGCCGGATCATCCTCGTGCGGCACGCCGGTGACGTTGCACGCCACCGGTATCCGCGGTGCCCGTATCTCCACGTCTTTCAGAAACTCGCCGAGCCGATCCGCAGCCTCCTTCATGAGGGTGGAATGGTAGGCGCCGGCGACGTTGAGCCTTATCACCCGCCGCGCTCCCGCCTCCTGCGCCAGGCCCTCGGCCGCCTCGATGCCTTCCAGGGGCCCCGACAAAACCGTCTGTTCGGGTGAATTGAAGTTGGCCACCTGCACCCCGGCCCGCGCGGCCACCTCTTCGAGCTTCGCCGCATCGAGTCCGATCACGCTCAACATCCCGCCGCGATGCGCCCGGCAGGCCTCCTGCATGAAACGCCCGCGAGCATCCAGCACCCGCACGCAATCCTCGAAATCGATCGCCCCGGCCGCGTAGAGTCCCGCCCATTCGCCGGAACTCAGGCCGGCCGCCGCCGCTACGCTCACCTGCACGCCTTCCTCGCCCAAGGCTTCCAGACAAGCCGCACTCACGACGAATATCGCCACCTGGGCGCGGTCGGCCCTGAGCAACTCTTCCTCAGGCCCTTCGAAGCAGACCGCCGCCAGATCATATCCCAGCACCGCCCCCGCCCTCTCGAACAACTCACCGCAGACGGAATATCTTTCCGCCAGGTCACGCCCCATCCCGACGTACTGCGCCCCCTGTCCCGGAAAAAGAAAGGCACTCGCACTCATGATCGCTTTCCCCATTCCAACAGACTGCATCCCCAGGTGAAGCCCCCGCCGAAAACCAGCAACATTACCACGTCCCCGGCCTTGACCCGCCCGCCGCGGACAGCTTCATCCATTGCGATTCCAACCGAGGCACCCGAGGTGTTGCCGTAACGATCGACGTTGATGAAAAACTTCTCAATCGGCGCATGCAACCGCTGGGCGATCGCCTGGATTATCCGCACGTTGGCCTGGTGTGGAATCACACAGGCGACATCCTCCAAACTCAACCCGCTCTTCTCCAAAGCCTCGCGCGCCGCCGCAGTCATGTTGTTGACCGCATACTTGAAGACCTCGCGCCCCTCCATCTTGAGGTAGTGCAGTCCCTTATCGACCGTCTCGTGGCTGGTGGGATTGCGGCTGCCGCCTCCCGGCACCATCAACAGCTCCGCCAATGATCCATCCGAGCCCATCACGGAGGTCATCAAACCCCGGCCGCGCCGGCAGGGACGCAAGACCGCCGCCCCGGCCCCGTCACCGAAAAGCACGCACGTCGAGCGGTCGGTCCAGTCGGTCATGCTGCTCATCTTTTCGGCACCGATCACCAAAACCGTGTCAAGCGCGCCGCTGCTGACGTACTGGCGCCCCAGTTCCAGGGCGTATACGAATCCGGAACAGGCCGCTTCCACGTCGAAACAGAATGCTCCCCGCGCGCCGATCTTGTCCTGTACCAGACACCCGGTGTTGGGAAAAGGCATGTCGGGGGTAATCGTCGCCACCACGATCATCTGAACCTCTTCAGGTCCGATACCGGCCGCGGCGAGCGCCCGCCGCGCCGCCTCCGCGGCCATGTCGGAAGTGGTCTCGTCGTCACGCGCCATGTGCCGTTCACGGATTCCCGTGCGCGTGACGATCCACTCGTCGGAAGTGTCCACGATTTTCTCGAAGTCAGCGTTGGTCATGACCCGCTCGGGCGCGTATGACCCCGTCCCAGCAATACATACCCTCCGGCTCTCTCCCATGACATCGGGATTTATGGATACCACACTCATCGAACTACCTCACTGAGTACTCACAGCCTGTTTACCTTTCGCCTGCGACTCCCCGCCGAGCGCCTCGGCGATATGGCGCCCGACGTCATGCCGAACAGCTTCACACGTCACCCGTAATGCACTCTGCACCGCCCGCGCCGAAGATGAACCATGCCCGATGATACACACTCCGTTGATCCCCAACAGGGGCGCGCCACCGTAACGGGCCGGGTCCGAACGCTCCCGCAGATTCCGCAGGGCCCGCATCAAGAGCAGTGTTCCCAGCTTGCGCACCATTGTCCGGGTGAATTCCCTCCGCAACCAGCGCCCGATCGCACTGGCCACCGCCTCACTCGTCTTCAACATCACGTTGCCTACGAACCCATCGCAGACCGCTACGTCAACGCGGCCCTCGTAAAGATCGTGGGCCTCCACGTTACCGACGAAATTCATCTCCGAACCCTCGAGTATCCGAAAGGCTTCCTTGGTCGTCTCGTTGCCCTTGGCCTCTTCGCCGCCGATACTCAAAAGCCCCACGCGCGGATCGCCACACCCCAGAATCTCCCGCGAATACACCGCGCCCATCACTGCAAACTGCCGTAACAGCTCCGCACTGCAATCCGTGGTGGCGCCTGCATCTATGAGAACGAAAGGCGTCGTCGGCGTCGGTATCACGATCGCAATCGCCGGGCGGATCACACCCTCCAGCGGCCGTAAGCGCAAAGTCGTCGCCGCCACCGCCGCACCGGTGTTGCCGGCCGAAAAAAGCGCCTGGGCCCGGCCCTCCTTGACGAGCTCCACCGCCCGTACGATCGAAGAACGACGCTTGCGCCGCACCGCGGCCGCGGCCGACTCCCCCATGCCTACCACCTCCGGGGCCTCGACCACTTCCACGCGCGCGTCATCCGCCCCCACCCGGCGCAGTTCGGTGCGAATGGCACTCTCGGAACCGACCAGGTAGAGCTTCTCGATCTCCTTGAGTTCTTCCAGGGCCGCCACCGCCCCGCGCACAATCTCGCGCGGCGCGAAATCACCGCCCATGGCATCCACGGCGATGCGCATGACTATTCTTCCGTTTCGATCGTGATCACCTGCCGGCCGCGATATGTGCCGCAGGAAGGACATACCCGATGCGGCAACCGCGGCGCACCGCACTCGCTGCACGCCAGCGGCGCCGGAATCTCACGGGCATGCGCATGCGAACGGCGCCGCGAACGCACCTTGCTCTTCGACTTCTTTCTCTTCGGTACCGCCATCTGCTTATCTCCTTCCGGACGGCTTCCGCAAAAAAGCCGTGCCTTACAGTTTCAACCCGTCGAGAGCCCCCCACGGACCACGTTCCTCCACCGGACCGCATCCGCAGGGACCATCGTTGAGATTGTGCCCGCAGCGCGGACACAACCCCTGACAGTCCGGGTCGCATACCGGAAAATTCGGCAGCCGCAGAATGAGCGCCTCGCGGAGACCGTCACTTATATCAACCGTCTCCACGCCTTCCGGCAAGTCGTAAGCGCGTAAGAATGCCGATTCTTCCACCGTTGTCGAGAAAAATTCGGCGCACCGCGAACACTGCAGTTGCAGCTCGACCCGCACCGTCCCCCGCACTATCAGCCGCCGCGAAACGATCTGGGCATAAATCCTGTAGCGAATCGGTGCCTCCAGCCTGACGCGCGGATCATCGTCGAGATCCAGGATCGCGGCGGATTCCTCGCCGGAAAACGTTTTCCCTTCCACGGGAAGCTTGGAAATTTTGATCTTCACTGCCGGACTCTCCCCACAGGCAACCCTCGCACACGGAATCACCGCCGGTATTTCCTCTCCAGCGCCGCCTGAACCGGCGGCGGCACGAAACTGGAAGTGTCGCCGCCCAGTTCAGCGACCTCCCGCACAGTACTCGAGCTGAGGTAACTGTAGTCTTCTTTGGGCATCAGGAACAGCGTCTCGACGTCCGGCGCCATCTTGCGGTTCGTGAGCGCCATCTGGAATTCGAACTCGAAATCGGAAAAAGCCCTGATGCCGCGTACCAGCACGTGAATACCCCTCGCCCGCGCATAATCCACCAAGAGGCCCCGGAAAGTGTCCACCTCGACGTTGCCGAAACCGGCCGTGACCTCCCGCGCAAGAGCCACCCGCTCCTCGAGGGAAAAAAGAGGTTCCTTGAGCGTCGTCTCCGCCACCGCAACCACCAGGCGTTCGAAAATCCGGGCCGCGCGCTCAATCACGTCGACATGACCCAACGTAATCGGATCAAACGTGCCCGGATACAGGGCTTTGCGATGCATCTGCCTCTCCTCCCATTGTTCGCCGCCGTCAACCATGCCCGTAAATCACGACCTGCGTCCCGCCGTGGCGCAATACCCGCACGACTTTCAGGCCGGTCGCGCCGGGCACCTCGCCGCCAGCGGCCTGCTCGAACAATATCAGACCTTGTTCTCCCAGAATAGACCCCGCCGCCAGCGCCCGCAACGTCCTTTCCTGCAAACCCGACCGCGCCGCGAGGTAGGGCGGATCGGCGAAAATCAGGTCGAATGGCGCTCCTTTATACCTGCGGATGTAATTCAAGACTTCGTAACAGGCGATTTCCAGGTCAAGCCCGGCCCCACCGCACAGCTCTGTGACGTTCTCCCGCAGGACCCGGCAAGCCTCCCGGTCCCTTTCCACCCAGCAGACGAACGCCGCCCCCCGGCTGCGCGCCTCCAGCCCGTAAGCACCCGAGCCGGCGTACAGATCGAGCACGCGCGCACCGGCCACCCTGCCGGCTATACTCGAAAAAACCGCTTCACGAATCATCCCCTGCGCCGGACGAACACCCCGCGGCACCAAAAAACGACGGCCGCGCAACAACCCGCCGGTAATCCGCATGCCGCGTTTCATCGCGCCGCTCTCCGTTTCAGGACCCGCCTCCGTTCTCCCCGCTCGACAACCCCGCGGTGTCTGCCGCGCGCGCAGCGAGGCCGGACTCGGCGCCGCCGACTTCAAGATACAACTCGCGGTGACGCCGTATGCATTCCTCGAGCACAAATTGCGCCTCCAGACGCGCCCGCCCGGCGCGGCCCAACCTTTCAACCGCGCCCCGGTCCCTCGCCAGACGAACAAAGGTCTCTCCCATTGCGGCATCATCCCCGCTCTCCACCAAGTACCCACTGCTCCCGTCCGCTACCAGGTCCGGCACGCCGCCGACCCGCGTGGCCACCACCGGACGACACCACGCCATCGCTTCCAGAATGCTGTAGGGAAGATTCTCGATCCGCGAACACAAGGCCAGCACATGGAGCCGCGGGAAAATTTTCCCGGCCGGCTGATAACCCACCATCTCGACGACACCCCCCAGGCCCGCCCGCGCAACGGCCTTCTCCAGAGAGCGCCGGGCCGGCCCCTCGCCGACGACGATGAAACGAATCCCTCCCGGCAACGTCTCCGCCGCCCGCCGCGCCGCATCCAGAAACATCATGGGATTCTTTTCCCAACTCAAGCGTCCGACCAGCCCCACCGTGAATATCCCGTCGGCCCGCAATCCGGCGACGGCCCGTTCCACATCCGGCAGGCGCTCCCGGGCCAAACCGCTCGGTATCAACGCCACCGCCCTTTCGGGAACCCCCCGCCTCACCAGGAAATCGGCGTAGTAATGCGACAGGGCCACCACGCGTGGAAAGCGCGCCAAAAAATGCAGGTCCAACCAGCCGTAGAAGCGCTCCCGCAAGTCCGGTCGGCCCAGCCAGCCGTGGACCGTCGCCACCACAGGAAACCGCCGCCCGAACCCCGCCGCCAAGCCGCCGTGCACGTCGGCCTTGTATCCGACCGTGTGCAGCACATCCCCACCCATCCTGACGAACTCGCGGCGGATTTCGCGCACCAGGCGCAACGAAAAACGTCCGGCGACCTCGATGCGGGCATGTTCCAGGCCGCGGCGCTGCAATTCCTCGCCCAGCGATTCCCCGACCGCCGCCCGCCGCCGCTCGCCGATCAACAACACCGCCGCCGGCATGCCCGCCGCGCGGAGTCCGGCAGCCAAATCAAAGGTCGCCCCCTCGGCCCCGTAAACCCGCCCGGTATCCTGCATCAGGAAAACCACTTTCATCGCCGACCATTCCACTCCGGCACGCGCCGGTTTGCAATTGCAGCCGAAGATAATATCCTACCTGCGTCGTGAATGCATCCGGTCATGTCCTCTCGGTGATCGTCGTGGCCCTCGACGAGGCCGCCCATATCGCCCGCCTTAAACAGGCCCTCGACGCCATGGAAAAACCCGCCGGCCTCGAGATGGAAACAATCCTCGTCGACGGCGGCAGTCGCGACGGCACGCCGGAACGCGCCCGCCAAGCGGGCTTTACAAAAGTGATCGAACTTCCCGGCGCTTCGATCCCCGTCTGCCGCAACCACGGCATCGCCGCCGCCCGCGGCGACCTGCTGGCGTTCTTCGACGGCGACTGCGAACCCGCCCGCAACTGGCTCTCCACCGCCCTGCCGTTCTTTGACCGCCACCGCGAGCTCATCGTCGGCTGGCCGGTCGAACCGGCCCCCGACTCCGGCTGGGTGGCCCATGCCTGGCATACCCACTGGAGCCACAAGATCCCGGTCGCCGGACGCGGAACGCAGGTCATCGAAAAAGACGCCTTCCGGCTGGTGACCACGCGCGGGATGCTGTTGCATCGCACGGTCGCCGAACGTATCGGCGGCTTCGACGAAAACCTGCCCACGGGCGAAGATACCGACCTGGTCTTCCGCGCCGCCGCCGCCGGTATGACCGTGCTGGCCGTGCCCGCCCTGCGGGTCGTCCACCACGGGGAACCCCGTACTCTGCGCGAGTTCTTCCGCCAGCAGCTCTGGCATGCCAACCGCACCAGCTACCGCACGATCATCAACCATTCCCGCGGCCGCCGCGGCGCCCACGCGCCGCTTTTCACGATCGCCTTCCTCTCCGCAATCCTGCTGGCAGGCTGTTTCCTTCCGGCGGCGATCTTCGGCCAACCCGTACTCGCCCTCCTGCTGGCCCTGCCGCTGCCGCTGCTGGTAACCATCCCGGCGGCCCTCACCGCCCGCCGCGCCCACCGACCCCTCCTGGTCCCGGCGCTGGCCGTGCTCTACTTCCTCTACGGGCTGGCCCGCTCACTCGATCTGCTGGGACTGCATCGCAACAAGAAAAGCTGGAAACAAGCCTGAGTCAACCGGCGGCCCGCCGGTACAAGTCTTCGAAAAGCGGCAGAACGACTTCCGGGCGATTGCGCTCTTCGACGCGCCGGCGCCCCTCCCGGCCCATGCGGCGCGCCCTTTCGGTGTCCTTCAAGATTTCCGCCAGGGCCCCCGCCGCCGCCCGGAAATTCCCCGGGGGCACCAGACGCCCGTTGACACCGTCCTGCACCAGTTCCGCATTCCCGCCGCAATCACTGGCGATCACCGGCTTGCGCGCAGCCATGTATTCCAGAATCGTGTTCGAAAGCCCCTCGTTCTTCCGCGGCAGCAGCATGCCCACTTCGAACCTGCTCACCAGTGCAGGAACCTGCTCGGATTCGCCCACGAAAAACACCCCGCCCTGCGGCGCCGCGTCCCGCGCCAAGGCCTCCAGCCCGGCGCGCTCGGGTCCGTCGCCGACGATGACCAGCCTGGCCTCCGGGAAATCAGCACTCACCCGCCCGAAAGCCCGGATCACACTCGCAACATCCTTTTCGGGATCGAGCCTGCTGACTACTCCCACCAGACGGCTGTTCTCTTCAAGCCCTGAAAGACCAACCGGCTGCCCATGCGCCAGCCGGTCAAACTCCTCCAGGTCCAGCAGATTGGGAAGCAGCACGATCTTCAGAGGATCGATTCCCCGCCGGATTACTGCATCCCGAATCGCCGCCGCATTGACCACCACCAGCGCCGCACCGCGATCGGCCCGGTGCATCAGCAACGATTTGTACCACGGATATATCTCTCCCAGGTCGCGGCGGCTGGTGATGTACGGCACCTGTGCCAGCCGCGCCGCCGCTGCACCGAAAATCGCTGCGTCCGCATCCCAGGCGTGGACAATCCCGAATCCGTTTCGTCTGATGTAGGCCGCCAGTTCGGCGACACGCCGCCGCGTCTGCCGCCCTACCAGATGCCGGATTCCCACCTCATATACCGGCCCGCAGGCCTCCTCGACCCGGTCGAGAAAAAACCCCTGCCGCCGAAACACGGCCACTCCCTGACGACAGCCACGGCGGGCCAGGCCCAGGACGACCCGTGCGCATTGGCCCTCCGTGCCTCCCCGGATCAGGTTCCAGACGATATGCAGAACCGCGGGTTTCGTTTTTTCTTCCTCAAACACGCAAGCTCGTCGCCTCGCCCCGCCCGTGCCGGGCACCTCGAACCCCTCAGCGCCCTCCCGGCGGGGGCGCGCCTTCGGTCTGCCGCACGGAAAGTTCCTGGTTCCATGCCGCGGCGGCCTGTTCCCGGCTCATGCCCTGCCCCTCGAATTCCCGCATACGCTTCTCGCGCACCGCCTTGAGGCGCCGCGCCTGACCGTACCAGCCGGAATCGTCTCCGCACCCGGTGCCCGCCAACGCCAGACACCCGGCCGCCAAAACCGCCATGAGCATCCGTCGCATGTCACCCCCCTCAGGCCGGCCTTTCTAAAACAAGGTGTAGATAAAAGGTGCCACGCTCGAACTGGCCACGATTAAAAAGGTCAGCAGAAGAAGAACCACAACGATGGGAATTATCCACCAGGCCTTGTTCTTCCACGCAAAATCCACGAACTCCTTCATGAGCCGCCCGAAATACCGTATTGTACGCATGCTTCCTGCCTCCGTTGCGCCCCTTGCCGGGCTTTCAATCCAGCACGTAATCCTTGCGCCAATCGCCTTCCTCTTCCCATGCCGGCTGCCGTCGCTTGTCGAGCAGGAACGAACCGAGCACGAGATAATCCATCTCCGTTCGCATGAAACACTTGTAGGCGTCTTCCGGGGTACAGACTATCGGTTCGCCGCGCACGTTGAAAGACGTGTTTATTATCACCCCGTACCCGGTCCGGCGCTCGAACGCCTTGATCAAGTCGTAGTAGCGCGGATTCGTCTCCCGGTCCACCGTCTGCACGCGGGCGGAATAGTCGACGTGCGTCACCGCCGGTATGTCTGAACGAACCTGGTGAATGCGCTCGCGTATGTCCAGCGCGGCGGCCTGCTCCATCCCCCGGCAACGCTCGCGCTTGACCGGCGCCACCAGCAACATGTACGGCGAGGGTCGGTCGAGCTCGAAATACTCACTGACCCGCTCGACCAGGCAACTGGGCGCGAATGGTCGGAAGGATTCGCGGTACTTGATCTTCAGGTTCATCGTCGACTGCATGCGCGGCGAACGTGCGTCACCAATGATCGAGCGGCATCCCAGGGCCCGCGGCCCGAACTCCATTCTTCCCTGGAAAAGGCCCACCACCTTCTCGTCCTCCAATAACGCGGCGATCGTGTCGGCCCACTCCTCCGGCGGCAGGCGCCGCGCCGGATAACCGCAGGCCGCCAGGTACTCCTCGATTTCGTCGTCCGTGAATTCCGGGCCCAGCAGGGAACCCTGCATGGCGTCGCCCCCATCCCCCGGCTCACGCGGCTTGCCATTGACATGATGCCAGACCACCAGGGCCGCACCCAAGGCTCCGCCCGCGTCGCCGGCGGCCGGTTGAATCCAGATGTCGTCGAAGGGGCCTTCACGCAAAAGGCGCCCGTTGGCCACGCAGTTGAGCGCCACCCCTCCGGCCATGCAAAGGTACTTCTCGCCGGTCTCCCGCTGCAGATGGCGCGCCATGCGCAGGATGATTTCCTCGGTCACAACCTGGATGGAACGCGCCAGGTCCATCTCACGCTGCGTGAGCTCGCTTTCGGGCTTGCGCGGCGGCCCTCCGAAAAGTTCCGCGAAACGGTCGTTGGTCATGGTCAGTCCGTCCAGGTAACCGAAATATTCCAGGTTGAGCCGGAAGGAGCCGTCCTCCCGCAGGTCCACCAGCTTGTCGAAAATCACGTCCCTGTAACGCGGCTCTCCATACGGCGCCAGCCCCATCAGCTTGTACTCGCCGGAGTTCACCTTGAAACCGGTGAAATACGTGAACGCCGAGTACAACAGCCCCAGCGAATGCGGAAAACGCAGTTGCTTGAAAAGCTCCACCGAGTTGTCACGGCCCCGGCCCAGCGTACTCGTCGCCCATTCCCCCACCCCGTCAACCGTCAGTACCGCGGCGCTGCGGTATGGAGAAGGGAAGAAGGCGCTCGCCGCGTGCGACTCGTGATGCTCGGGGAAATACAGCGGCACCCCCGGGTCCACCCCGCACTCCTCGAGGGATTTCTCGATCTCCAGTGGAATCCACAGCTTGTGCTTCATCCAAACCGGCAGCGCCATCATGAACGAACGCAAGCCGCGCGGCGCCACCCCCAGGTACGTCTCCAGGATCCGCGCGAACTTGGTGATCGGCTTGTCATAGAAAGCCACCGCGTCCAGGTCGCCGCGACCCACTCCGCCCTCGGCCAGGCAGTAACGCACCGCGTTGGCCGGAAAGGCATGGTCATGCTTGCGGCGCGTGAAGCGCTCTTCCTGCGCGGCGGCTATTATGCGCCCGTCGCGCACCAACGCGGCCGCCGAATCATGGTAATAGGCGCTGATGCCCAGGATGTTCACGTGTACTGCTTCCGATACTGCTGCGTTCCCTGCCGCGGCGGATGCGCCACCCAGTAGGTCGGCTTGTCGGTGGGAAACTCCCGTTCCAGGGGGTCACGCCCGCGCAACGCCAGTACAATCCGCCCGGGAACAAATACCAGGTAAAAGAACGGCGTCAACAGGCCCCACGTCAACCCCGCCGCCGCCCAGCGTCCCAGGCGCGCCGAGAATCCGCGGATCGGCGCGTACCACCGCGGCCTGACCAGTACGATCACCAGCAACACGGCGGCGATGCCGCCCGCAATCCACGCAAAGAGCACCCGTCCCAGCAGGCCCAGGATCACCGCCACGCCACCGATCACCGCCGCCTGGATCATACCGGCGCGTCGGTAATCCGCAGGGCGGGCCGCCTGCTGCTCCTCTTTCCACCGCCAAGCCGCTTTCGATCCTGTGCTCATGGTTGAATTCTCTCGTGTTCGTGGCTCCGGAAACTATCAGCGCGGCGCCTGCGCCTCAACCTTTTTTCCCGCCCCCTCCCAGTGCGCACACCTCCGCTGCCAACGCCCCAGGGCCTCGTACAGACAACGCGCCGAAACATCGTGCATCTCCGCGGTCCAATGCGGATCGTAGGGCAGGAAAACCCGCCCGCGCCCAAGCTTTTCGACTTCCGGCTCCAGGTCCACGTAAACCACCCGGCATCCGTCGCAGACTTCCATCAGGTGCCGGCGGATCTCCTCCTCCCACGGATGCGTGGTCTGGATGAGAATCACCCCGTGCGGATTGTACTTGAGGAACCCGTCCCGCAGCCTGCGGATGTACTTGAGCGTGTCGGCCCACATCGCCTCGCGCAAGGCCGGGTCGCTCTCCGGCGGGGGTTCTTCGCCCTTGGTGACCCCGTGCGTTTCGGCCACCCGGCCTTCATCCGCCCGCACCACGCGCCTGAACAGGAACGCATGCACGCCGCCATAGATCACGCCGTACAAGCGCGAATAGTCACGCAGAAACCGCTTGCCCGGAAAGCGCGGCAACAACCCGTCCGCCGCCCCTTCCCGGAAAACAGAGTCATCGTGCTGGTCATTGCGGCAATACGTCAACACGATCACGTCCGGCTTGAAGAGCTCGAGATGATCCAACGCCCAGGTGACCTCCTGCAGGGTGCCCCAGCCGCCGACACCGCAGTTGATCACGTACCAGCGGTTGGTTCCGCGGTTGAGAAGGCGTTCCAGGCGCTCGTCGAACAGCAGATCCGCGTCGAGCCCGTATCCGAAGGTGAAGGAATCACCCAGCAGTATCACGCGCCTGACGTCACGCCGCCCAAGATCGTATTCACGGTCGCGTAACCCCATGGAATTAAGGTCGACCCGCCAGGTCACGTCGGTTTCCGCATAATGCCAGACCTGGTGATAGTTCGGTCTCTGGACGTAGCCGTACTTTTCGTCCAGGACGAACCAGCGCGCCACGCTGCCGCTCGGCACGAACAGCCTTACCAGTATCTCTCCGAGGATCCCCGCCAGCACGAGTCCCAACAACGCCAGCAACGCGATGAATATGAGCCTCTTGACGAATTTCATCTGCGCACTTGTTTCTCCGTAAAGATCTTACCTCACCCGCAGCCCGCTCACCAGCAGCTCAAACGCCGCCCCGTCGTGGCGGCCTACGTTCAGGCGCGGCAGATCATACACGTCATCCCCCGCCCGCGCCAGCCCCGCCCGCGTGGTCACGGCCCCCTTGATGCCCACCCGCGCCAGGGCCGCCCGCACCGCCGAGGCTTCCCGCGGAAGGCTGCCGTAGGGAAAAGAATAGCTCACCGCGCGGACACCCGCCGCCTCCCGCAGGCGCGCCACGGAAACCTCTATCTCCCGCACGGATTCCTCCGGCGGCAAAGCCCCCAAGGCGACATGACTGACCGTGTGCGCCCCGATCTCGAACCCCATCGCCGCGAGCCTCTTGATATCTTCCCAGCTCAGGGGAGGAAAAAGCACTCCCTCCGCAACAACCTCCGCCGCCGCCTGCAGATCCTCAAGCCGCCGCCGCCCCTCGTCGGGGCCGGCCGCCTTGAGCGCATCCTCCCAGCGCCGCACCAGATCACGCCGCGAAGCCGCCCCCCCCAGCACCACCGCCCGTCCGTCCGGACCGGGCAATGATTCCTTGCGGCAGGCGGCAACGGTCCTCCGCAGGCGATACCACCACATCTCGTCCCCGCCGTCCACGAAGCCCGTGGCGATGAAAAAAGTCGCCGGCAATCCATACCGGCGCAATACCGGCGCCGCCTGCGTAAGGTTGTTACGGTAACCGTCGTCGAAGGTTATCACCGCCGCCGGATGCCGCAGCCGCGGGCCGCCGTCCAAGGCCTCGATCACCTCCGCCAGCGCATAGACGTGGTAATGCGCCGCCAGGTGAGCCACCTGCATCTCGAAAACCTCCGGCCGCGTCTGCAAGCCGTCGTGGTTCACCAGATCGTCGTCGGCGGAATCAACCCCGTGCCACGCCACGATGCGGACCCCCGCGCGCAACGCCCGCGCCAGCCGTACCGCACCGCAGTGACGCAGCCCCGCCGTAACCAGCCGCCTGACAATGCCCGCACGCATCGGCCCCTTAGGACTCCTTACCCCGGAAAGACCCTTCCATCTCCAGGTGCCCCTTCCAGCCGGGCGGTGCCTCGAACGGTTCAATCACCCCGCGCTCCCCCAATGCCCGCAACGACATCCTCTCGCCGTTCAGGACCACTTCCCTCCGCCACACGTCGCCGCCACGCGTTATCCCCCGTCCCCCGGCTTCGAAAACATGCCGCAGTTGGGGCACCTTCTCCCAGTCGAACCCCATCACCAGCGCCAGGGCCGCGTCCAGCGTGGCTGCATCTTCCCCCGCTGCAATGATCCCGGCGTGCCGCGGCACGGGCTCCAGGGGACCGTCCCCTTCACCGGCGATCACCCCGTCCACGAGCGTGAAAATCCGGCGCTGCACCCGATCCGCCAGGCTCCCGTCCGCCCGCCCGTAGCGCACGATCCGGTTCAGGTCCAGTACCATCCTCCAGACGGTGTCGTTCCCGTACCAGCTTCCGTCCCGCAGCGGGTCCGCGCCGACGATCTTGAGAACCCTCTCGTTGGCACGGTAAACCTGTTCGAGAAATGTGCGCAGAAACACGTGCGGACAACCGTCGATCCATTCTTCCAGCATCCGGCTCAGCGCCTTGAGAACGCTTGCGTGCGGGTATTCGTCGCCACCCCGGCGCGGACTTCCCGCGCGGTGATGCGCCAGGCATTCCTTGCGGCCGACGATGCCCACGAAATTCTTCAGCCCCAGCGTAACGCCCGCCTTGCAATGCGTCTTCATCTTCGGCAACGAAACGATCACGTCCGCCCCCAGCACGCTGCGCGATATGACGTAACGATGGAATCCCGGCCGGTGACACTTGAGAATCTCCTCCACCGGATAATTCGCCACCCGGAAACGCGCCGCCCGGCTTTCCAGCGGAGCCAGGAAACTCTCCGCTCCCAAATCAATATCGGCATAACCTTCCGGGTCACCGGAAAGCTCGCGCCACTCGCGCACGTGCCCGCGCCGGTCTTTGAGGGCTTGGACCTTCCGCAGATCGATCAGTTCCACTTCCATGCCCGCCTCGTCTCCGAAAAACTCCAGCACCTTGTCGATCCCCGCCAGCCTCACCGCCCCGGCGAAATCCGTCTCCTGGATCGGCGCATCCGCCACGATCACCTTCCCCCGGCCGCGCAGCGCCTTCATCACGTAGTCCAGCACCGCCCTTACCACCGATCCGTGCGTCACCAGGCAGACCGGATCCTCGCCGCGCGGGTGCCGGTCCAGCACCAGGTTGGGCTTCACCACAACTGTCTGGCCGGGCTCGATGAGTTCCCCCAGGGGATTCCACTCCGCTGTCCCGTAGCGTCCCGCGTCCAATCCCAGGTCGCGCAACACTCCCCGCACCATGGCGTAGACCCGGTTGCCCGCGGACCTCCGCCCACGGTAAGGAAGTTCAGGGTAGTCTTCCGCGGGATCAAACGGTGCCGACGGATATTCCGCCGCCGCTTCCCGCCGGATCGCCACCTGGACCGCCCGGTCCC
>JAOZMZ010000038.1 GCA_029934055.1 Kiritimatiellia bacterium | reverse complement strand
AGCCGGGGATGGCTTCGAGCTTGTCGAGGGTTCCGCCGGTGATGCCGAGGCCGCGTCCGGAAATCATGGGCACGGCGATATCGCAGCAGGCCGCCAGGGGAGCCAGGATGAGTGAGATCTTGTCGCCGATGCCGCCGGTGGAATGTTTGTCTACCTTGGGGAGTTGAATGGGGGAGGTATCCACCACGTCTCCGGAACGAAGCATGACTTCGGTCAGGATCGCGGTTTCTTCGAGGTTCATTCCGTTGAAATAGATGGCCATGGCAAGGGCCGCCATCTGGTAGTCCGGAATGGTTCCGTTGGTAAAACCTTCGATGAAGAAGCGGATTTCTTCAGCCGTGAGGGTTTTGCCGTCACGTTTTTTCTCGATGATCCATTGAGGAATCATAACCAGAGACTAGCACGGGAGCACCATGTGTCAATGCGCGACAGCCGGCAGTCGGGCCATTACGAGTGTGAACGGTAGCGGTAGTAGGCGGCGCAGGCGCCTTCGGACGAGACCATTGTGGCCCCGAGTGGATGTTCGGGGGTGCAGCGGGTAGCGAAGGCCGGGCACTCGGATGGTTTGCGGACGCCCTGAAGGATGAGGCCGCTGATACACTCCGAATCGGCATCGGAGGCAGCCGCCGCGGGGCTGATTCGGAATCGCTCAGCCGCATCGAAGCGTCGCCAGGCAGGACGAAGGCCGAGCCCGCTGGAAGGAATCTCGCCGATGCCGCGCCAGCGTTGGGGGACGATTTCGAAGATTTCGTTGATCAGGCGGCGGGCTTGCGGGTTGCCGGACGGACGGACGGCGCGCGCGTACTGGTTTTCGACTTCGGCGCGGCCCTGCTCAAGCTGGAGGATGCACATATGGATACCCTGGAGGATATCCAGCGGTTCAAAACCGGTGACGACGATGGGGACATTGTAACGCCGGCTGAGGGGTTCATATTCATGCCATCCCATGACGGTGCAGACATGGCCGGGTGCCAGGAAGGCCTGGATACGGTTTCCCGGAGAGGAGAGGATGGCTTCCATGGCGGGCGGGACGAGGACGTGGGAGACGAGGATTGAGAAGTTGTTGAGGCCTTCTCGGGAGGCCTGGAAGACTGCCAAGGCGTTTGCAGGTGCGGTGGTTTCGAAACCGACGGCCAGGAAGACGACCTGCCGCCCGGGGTTGCTGCGGGCGACGGCGAGGGCATCCAGCGGAGAGTAGACGATTCTCAGGTCGGCGCCGGCGGCACGGGCTTCGAAGAGGTCGCCGTTGCTTCCGGGTACACGCAGCATGTCTCCGAATGAACAGAAAATCACGTCGGGGCGGCTTGCAATCTCGACCGCGGCGTCAATGACCGAAACCGGGGTCACACAGACAGGGCAACCGGGACCGTGGACGAGGGTTATTTCGGGGGGCAGCAGGCGATCTATGCCGAATTTGAGAATGGCGTGGGTCTGTCCCCCGCAGACTTCCATTATCGTCCACGGTCGGGTGGTGGTTTTATGGATCAGCTTGGAAAGCTCGGCGACCCTGTGGGGATCGCGGTATTCTTCGACGAAACGCACGGTCAATCCTCCTGTGCGGAATTCCCGGATGTGCCGGAGGCGCTCGTTTCCTCGAAGAGGCTCAGTACCGCAGCGGCCTCTTCCTGATCAAGGATGTTGAGGGCGAACCCGACGTGAACGATGACGTAGTCGCCGAGGCGGGCTTCCGGCACGTAGGCCAGGCTCACTTCCCGCACGATGCCGCCGAAATCCACGCGTCCGGTACGGGAGACGGGATCATCCCCGCGGATTTCAACTATTTTACCTGGTACCGCGAGACACATATTCGTTCCTTTTCAGTGCTGCGGCGACCGCCGACTGTCCGGCGGCGATACCGCCGTCATTGGGCGGCAGGCCGCGATGGTACACCGGCGTGAGGCCTTCGTTTCGGAGCCGTCCGATGGTGCGTTCCAAGAGATAACGGTTTTGGAAACAGCCGCCCGTCAGGACGACGCGCCGATTCGGATAACGGCGGGCCACGCTGACGATCATTTCGCTCATCGTATTGTGAAAGCGGCGTGAAATCAATGCGGGTGATCTGCCGGCAGCGATTTCTTCAAGGATCGCCAGGAGGGTATTCTCCCAGTCAACAGTAAGAGAGCCATCACCATTCGATGACAGTCGGAACGGATAGATCGAATCATCGGCGGAGGAGTCGTCGATCAGATGTTCGAGGCGAACCGCCGCCTGGCCTTCATAGGAAACGATCGCACGGACTCCGAGCAGGGCGGCGATGCCGTCAAACACACGTCCGGCGCTGGTTGTAAGCGGGGAATTGATGTGGGCGGCGAGCGCCTGCAGCAGGATCTTGATGGGCGCTCCTGAAAACTCCCTTAGCGGGGGCAGGTGCTTCAATTCCAAGAGGTTTTCGCCGAAAACGGCGTAAAGCATTCCGATGGCGCTTCTGCGGGGTTCCCGCACGGCCTTTTCTCCTCCTGGAAGGTGAAATGGCCGCAGGTGGGCGATCCTCGTATAACTGGTGAACGAAGCCAGCAGGAACTCACCGCCCCAGACGGTGCCGTCGGGGCCATATCCCGTTCCATCCCACGCCACTCCGAGGACCGGTTCGTAGAGGTCGTTGTCGAGCATGCAGGCGGCGACATGTGCGTGGTGGTGCTGGACTGCGACGCGCGCCAGTCCGCTCTCGCGGGCCATGTGAGTGGAAACGTAGTCGGGATGGAGATCGTGGGCGACGAATGAGGGCCGTACGTCGAACAGGGTTGGAAGATCTGCAGCATGGCGGCGCAGCATGTTGTCGGACTGCCGGGTTCCGAGGTCGCCGATATGGGGTCCGCCGATGATGAAGTTGCCGCGCGTGAGGGCGATACTGTTCTTCGACTGCGGACCGAGCGCGAGCACGGCGGGCTGGTCCGGCAGGAACTCGAGCGGGACAGGGACAAAGCCACGGGCTCTCCTGAGGACGACTGCACGGCCGGCATAGACTCGAACCACGGAATCGTCGACGTGCCGCGCGATAGGGCGGTTGTGGATGAGAAACAGGTCAGCAACGTGAGTGAGCCGGTGGAGAGCATCGTTTTCATCTGTACATATCGGTTCGTCGGCCAGATTGCCGCTGGTAGCAACGATGGGGCGGGCGAGGTAATGAAGAAGGATGTGATGGAGGGGGGTATAGGGGAGCATGACTCCCAGAAATGGATCTTCCGGAGCTACCGCACACTGCGGTGGCTTGGGCATCCAGTGAGCATCCCGGCGGCGCCGGACGATGACGATGGGGGCCTGAGGCGAGGTCAGGATTTCGCGTTCGAGTGGTGATACGGAACAGTCCGCCTTGACGGCGGCGAGGTCGGGATACATCAGTGCAAACGGTTTTTCGCCGCGCTGTTTTCGTGAACGCAGCAGGCGCACGCTGTCGGCGCGCGTGGCGTCGGCGAGCAGGTGGAAACCGCCGAGGCCCTTGACGGCGACAATCAGGCCGTTGTCGAGGGCTTCTACCGTCTTGAGGAGCGCCTCATTGTCGGCGGCGATGGTTTTTCCGAGGCGGTCCCAGAGAAAGAGGCGGGGGCCGCAGTCGGGGCAGGCGTTGGGCTGGGCATGGAATCGCCGGTCGGCGGGGTCTTCGTATTCTGCCTGACACTGCGGGCACATCTGGAATGTTTTCATGGTGGTGTTGGCGCGGTCGTAGGGAAGGCGCTCGATAAAGGAGTATCGCGGACCGCAGTGAGTGCAGTTGGTGAAGGGATAGAGATAGCGCCGGTTATGCGGGTCGAAGATCTCGCTGAGGCATTGCGGGCAGGTGGCGATATCCGGCAGAACCAGGGTTGTATTTGATCCGTGGTGGGAGCTGTTCCGGATCACGAAGGAGGGATCGCCGCGGCATGGGATCTCGGTGGAATTGATCTTCTTGATATGGGCATGGGGCGGGGGTGAAGCCCTCAGCTGATCGAGAAAGCGCTGGAGACGGTCTGGGGGCCCCTCGATTTCGACCGTCACACCGGCCGGCGAATTAGCCACCCAGCCCGTCAAGTCTAAAGTTGTTGCGAGGTGATAGACGTAAGGGCGGAAGCCCAGGCCCTGGACAATCCCATTGATATTGATGTTTAATCTGCGTGTTTGGTTCATTGTACGTTCCGCACGTCTTGCGGTGTGTAACATGAGTAATATCGTGGTGATCCGTGATTATTGCAAGGTAGGGGGAAATATTGGTGAAATATTTGACAAATACTATTTTGCCTGTAGAGTAGGCTGAACAAATATGAAGGAGGAGAGTGGGATGAACACGAGGATTTGCGAAACGTTGCCCGAGCCGGTGGTACGTCGCCTGACGAAATATCTTTCGTATACGGCGCGCATGACCGAAGAGGGGGTTGAGTGGGTATCGTCTGCGGATATCGGGGATGCGCTGGGGTTGACGGGTTCCACGGTGCGGCAGGACCTGGCGCACATCTCTGCGGGAGGCGTGACGCATCGCGGTTACAATGTGGAACGTCTTCACAAGATGTTGCGGGAACTGCTGGGCGCGGACCGCGGATGGTGCGTGGTAATCGTCGGGGCGGGAAATCTGGGGTGTGCCCTGGCCCAGCACGGGGACTTTGACCGATATTCGTTCAAGATATGCGGCATTTTCGATAATGATCCCGCGGTTATCGGCAAGAAGGTCGGGGATTTGAAGGTGGCGCCCATGTCGGAGTTGGGAGAGGCGGTGCGCGTCAACGGAGTGGAGATGGGCATTCTGGCGGTCCCCTGTGAAGCTGCGCAGGAGGTGACGGACGAACTGGTCGCGGCGGGAATACACGGGATACTGAATCTGGCTTACGCGCATGTACGGGTGCCGGAAGGTGTGGCGTTGGTCAACGCCCGGATTCTGGAGCGTCTTCAGGAATTGGCGTGTTTGTTGAATGCAGCGGAGCAGGTAGAAGGGAGGGCGTAAGTTGAGAGCAGTCAAAGCACGCGAGATAATGACCAAGACGGTGATCACCGCGGGGGTGGACATGCGTCTGACGGAAGTGATGGAGCAGCTGTTGCGGTGGCATATCAGCGGTATGCCCGTGGTCGATGATGAGAATCGCCTGATCGGGATCATAACAGAATACGATTTGGTCAACCTGGCCTTCGATGGAAACGCCGCCGACACGAAGGTCGGCGACGTGATGACGCGGGAGGTGACGTCTTTTTCCCCCGACACGCTGATGGCGGTTATTGCGAAGACCTTTTCGGCGCAGCGGCTGCGGCGGGCACCGATCGTCGACGTGGAGGGGCGGGTGATCGGCATAGTAAGCCGGCGGGATATTCTTCGAGAGTTGCTGCGATGTTACAGCGGAGTTGTATGAGGTGAGGCGTGGCGTTGAACCAGGATGAAACAGCGATGATAAAGATAGTCGGCAAGGATGCTTTGGAGACGTGGGTGGATGAGGTGATCGCGCGAATGCGCACCTATGGTGTGCAGGCCAAGGGGGATCATTTTTCTTTTGAGTCGTTGCGGAGGGCCGCCGATCTGCGGCTGGATTACGATGTGACGATTCTTCCTCCGAAGAAGTATCTTCAGCCGCCGCGTGAGACCCTGTTGCGTTTTTCCGGTGCAGTGGAATATGAAAGCGTATTCGACGAAGATCCTTTCGTGATTTTCGGGATTCATCCGTACGACCTGGAAGCGATTCTGCAGATGGACGCGATTTTCGAAAAGGACCAGCGCGACGAGCATTATTTGCGCCGGCGGTCGAAGGCGGTGCTGGTGGCCTGTGACGTGGAGACGGTCTCGGAGAATGTTTTCGCCGGATGCATGGGCACCGCGTATCTCGAAAGCGGGTTCGATATCCTCATAACGAAAATCGACGGCGGCGACTATGTCGTGGACATACAGACGGATGCCGGGCGCAGTATCGCTGATTCCCTGAAGAGCGCCAAGGATGCCAACAAGAAGGCCCTGGCGGCGCGGCGGGAGGTATGGAACAAGAACAAGGCCCGCCTGCGGCGTCATAAATTGGAGGTACCGCTTGAAGAACTGCCGGCGCTGCTGGAAGCGGGCTACGAGCATCCGATTTGGGAGGAAAGGGCACAGCGTTGTTATTCGTGTGGCTCGTGTAATCTGGTCTGTCCGACATGTTACTGTTTCGACGTCCGTGACGATGTCGGGTGGGACCTGAAGCACGGGGTACGGGCGCGCGTCTGGGACGGATGTCTGCTGGCGGGATTCGCGGAGGTCGCCGGGGGGCATAATTTCCGTCGTAATCGAGCTGACCGTTATCGCCATCGCTACTATCGCAAAGGTAAATACCTTCCGGAAATGATCGGCAAGACGGCTTGCGTGGGTTGTGGGCGCTGTATTACGGCCTGCACGGCGAAAATCGCCAATCCGGTGGAAGTATACAATGCACTTCTGGAGGAAAAAGATGATCACTGAGGAAGTTGGTGAACGCGACAAATGTTTGGACATATTCCGGCCGGAGCCGGCGACTCTGTTACGTTGCAGACAAATGACGCGTCTGGAAAAATGGTTCCAGTTTCGTCTTGATTCCGGGCGCGCATTGGGGCACATGCCGGGGCAGTTCGTGGAGGTGGCGCTCGCGGGTATCGGGGAGGCGCCGATTTCGGTTTGTTCCTCGCCGACACGGGGCGATACTTTTGAGCTTGTGGTGAGGAAGGTCGGCAACCTGACGAGTGCACTGCATGAACTCGAGCCTGGTGAAAAGGTGGGGATCCGGGGACCTTTCGGGTCGCATTTCCCGGTGGAGACCGAGGCCGTGAAGGGCCGCAACATCCTGTTCATCTGCGGTGGAATTGGACTGGTTCCGGTTCGGTCGGCGATTCAATACGTACTGGATAACCGCGGTGACTACGGTCGCATCATGATTCTTTTCGGAGCAAAGACGCCGGCCGACAGGCTCTTCGTGGAGGAGATGGCGGAGTGGCAGGGCACGGAAGACGTCACCCTGCTTGAGACCGTCGATCGGCGCGACGCGCATTGGACCGGTGTAGAGGGTGTCATAACGACGTTGATTCCGTGCATTCGTTTCGATGCGCAGGAGACAGTGGCGATTGTCTGCGGCCCGCCGATCATGTATCGCTTTGTCATTCTGGAACTCCTCGAGAGGAAGCTTCTGCCCGAGAACATTTATGTATCGCTGGAGCGCCGCATGCGTTGCGGGGTGGGCAAGTGCGGGCATTGCCAGGTGAACGGTATTTACGTGTGTCAGGATGGTCCTGTTTTCAGTTTCGCGCAGGTCAAGGATGTTGAGGAGGCGCTTTGATGTCGAAGCCGAAAGTAGCGATATTTGATTTTGCCTGTTGTGAAGGCTGCCAATTGCAGATTGTAAACATGGAAGAGGAGATTCTCGATCTGCTCGAACTGGTGGAACCGGTGGAATGGCGCGAGGCCATGTCGGACAAGTCCGAGAATTACGACATCGCCATCGTGGAGGGGGCGATAACACGTCCCGAAGACGAGGAACGTCTCAAGAAAATCCGCGAGCGGGCGAAGGTTCTGATTGCTTTGGGCGCATGCGCCACTCACGGCGGTATCAACAAGCTGAAGAACAATTTTCCCGAGGGCGAGCCCGAGCGTTATGTGTACGGTGATGCAGCCGGCATGCCCCACCTGGCCTCGGGGCGGGTCAAGGCCGTAGACGAAGTTGTTCCGGTGGACGTCAAGGTCTTCGGCTGCCCGATAGACAACCGCGAGTTCGCCGCCATAGTGAAAAGTCTCGTGATGGGGCAAAAGCCGTTCATTCCGAACTACTCGGTTTGCGTCGAGTGTAAAATGAAGGGGAACGTCTGCCGCTACGAGTACGGGGAAATATGCCTTGGACCGGTGATTCGGGCGGGATGTGACGCACGTTGCCCTTCGAAGGGCGCGGCGTGCTACGGATGCCGGGGTTTCGTCGATGATCCGAACGTCAATGCGGCCTTTGATGTCATGGAGAAGTACGGCAAGACCGTCGAGGATCTTCGCAGCAAACTTGAGCTTTTCGGGAGCGGACAGGAGTACAGCGATGGCAAAAACGGTTGATATCAATGTTCATCACATAACGCGCGTGGAAGGGCACGGCAACATAGTCGTCAGGGCCCGTGACGGAGTCGTCGAGAAGGTCGAATGGCAGGTGCCGGAAGCGCCGCGTTTTTTCGAGGCGATGGTGCGCGGGAGGAGCTGGGAAGATATCCAGACGGTGGTCAGCCGCATTTGCGGCATCTGTTCGGTGTCGCATTCCATGGCCGCTCTGCGGGCGGTGGAGGCGGCCATGGGAATCCAGGTATCCGAGCAGACTCAGAAACTGCGCATATTGTGTCATTACGGGGAGCAGCTTGAGAGTCACAGTCTGCATCTGGGGTATCTCGTGGCGCCGGACCTTCTGGGGCAGAAGTCGGTGGTGCCGCTGGTAAAGAGCCACCCGGATCTGGTACGTACGGTGATTCGTATCCATCGTATGGCCAACCGTTGGATGGAGGTTATCGGCGGACGGATGACTCATCCGGTGACCTTGCGTCCGGGAGGTTTTACGCAGGTGCCGGGAGAGGCGACGTTGCGGGATCTGAAGGCTGAGCTGGAGGAGACCATGCCGGAGATCGACAAGCTGGCGGAGGCGCTGGCCGCCTTGGCCGACAAGCTGCCCGCATTTGAACGCGAGACGGAGTATATCGCACTGGTGGAGCCGGGTATTTATACCTTTTTCGAGGGCATGATCGGCAGCACTGACCATCCCGAGCTGGTACCGGTCGACAAATTCGAGAGTGTGGCGAACGAGTACGTCTCGCGACAATCGACGGCTAAGTGGACAGGCTGGCATCGGGAATCTTATGCAGTCGGCGCGTTGGCTCGTTACAACCTGAACGCAGATAACTTGCTGGACCATGCCGCGGAAACAGCAGCCAAATTCGGACTGAAAAAGGGAACGGTTAATCCCTATATGAACAACGTGGCCCAGATGATCGAATGCGTACAGGTCGTCGAACATGGTGTTCAGCTGCTGGACGAACTTCTCAGTGCGGGGGTGAAGGATGAGAAAGTCGGTGTGGACCCCCGTGAAGGTGAGGGAGTCGGCAGCGTAGAGGCTCCGCGCGGCATACTTTTTCATCGATACTCATTTGACCGGAACGGCGTCTGTACGGGCGGCAACATCTGTATCCCCACGGGGCAGAATCACGGTAACATCCAGAAGGACTTCGAGTCTTTCGTGCCGCAAATCATCGAAAGGGATCCGGATGAGATCCGCCTGCTTCTCGAAATGCTGGTTCGTTCGTACGACCCGTGTATTTCCTGCTCGACCCATTATCTTAATGTTGAATTTGTTTGAGAGGCCAGAAAGCAGCACAGCAACAAGCAGTGCCCGGTGATGCACGATACGATTGTCTTAGGATTGGGTAATCCCCTGATGGCCGATGAGGGTGTCGGGTGCTATGTGATAGATGCTTTGCGGAAAACGAAGCCGCCCCCCCTCGCGGATATCCGGGAGATCGGTACGGGTGGGATGGATATACTGCATCTGATGCGTGGACGTCGGAAGATGATCGTAGTGGATTGCGCCCGGATGGGGATTCAGGCGGGTGAGATCAGGCGGTTCACGCCGGACGACGTTGTCTCGGTGAAGGATATGTCGGAATTCTCTCTCCACGATCTTGACATTATGGGGGTGCTGGATCTCGCGCGTCTGGTGGGCGAGGAGGTGCCGCAGGTGGTTATTTTCGGTATCCAGCCGGAGAAGGTGGGATTCGGCGAGGGCCTTTCGGATGTCTTGCGGAAACGGCTGGGCGAGTACGTGGAAGCGGTACGATCTGAAATAGCGGGGAACACGTCTTGCTTGAACATGAGCATGGAACAAGACGGTGCCGGATGATCTTGGAAGGAGAAAGGGTGATGGAAGGGGCGGATGAAAGAGATATCAAGGTGTACAAGGACCTGATGGGAGAGAATCACCTCTGGGCGGAACGTACCAGGGCCCTGCTGAGTGAGCACGGGGTGATGATGCTGAACCTGATCGGTTCTCCGGGAGCGGGAAAGACGGCGCTCTTGGAAGCGCTGGCCGATGAGTTCGGGCGGGACTTGAATTTTGCGGTACTGGAAGGGGATATCGCTACGACCAACGACGCACGGCGGATGGCGGCCAGGGGCATAGAGGCCAGCCAGTTGTTGACCGGTGGGGCCTGTCATCTGGAGGCAAAACTCGTGCATCACGCTTTGCTGGACCTGAAGATGGAGGATTTGGATCTTGTGGTGGTCGAGAATGTCGGCAATTTGGTTTGCCCGGCCGAATTTGATATCGGCGAGAATCACAAAATAGCCGTTCTGAGTGTAACCGAGGGCGAGGACAAGCCGACCAAATACCCTCTCCTCTTCCGCGAGAGTTCGGCTGTGGTGGTGACCAAGGTTGACCTGCTGCCGTATCTGGATTTCGACGAGGGGAGATTGATGCAACATCTGAGGAGCATCAACGCGGAGGTGCCCATATTTCGGACGGAAACCCGTAACGGGGAAGGCATCGCCCAGCTGGCCGGCTGGATACTGAAGATGAAGGAAAGTATCATGCAGAGCGGGCCCGGGTGCCGGCGCAGCACCGCGTGAGACACCTCCGGCGGCGGGATGCAGTCGTGTTGCGGGGCTTGCCTGGGATATCCTCGCAGGGATTGTAGAGACGACGGGTGATGCAGAAAACGGGGATCTCTGCTTTTCCGCATCCACGGGGTTTGAGAGGAATGCTCTGATCGAAAGCGGGATGGATGGAACAGGAGGAGCAGCGGTTATGAGTCTGGTTTCGGAAGTGTGGCGTATTCTCGGTGAAATGTCGCCCTATCTGCTGTTCGGTTTCTTCGCTGCGGGGATCCTTTCTCAGTTCCTCTCGGCCGAGACCGTAGAACGTCATTTGGGCGGCGCCGGCTGGCGGCCGGTCGTCAAGGCGGCATTATGGGGCGTGCCGATGCCGCTGTGTTCATGCAGTGTGATTCCCGTAGCGGCGTCACTGAGACGGCGTGGTGCGGGACGGCAGGCACTGGCGGCATTCCTGCTGAGTACTCCGCAGACAGGCGTGGACAGTGTCCTGGTGACTTATGCATTGCTTGGTCCTTTTCTGGCAATATTCCGGCCGATCGCCGCATTCGTGACAGGAATAGTCGGCGGGTTGATCATGAGGACCGACAATGCAAAGCGGCCGCCGGTGGAGGCCGGAGAGACCTGCCCTGAGTGCAGTCATGCCGGAGAGATGGGGAGGGGAAGGCTGGGTGGACTGAGAATGGCCCTGCGGTATGGTTTTCTGACACTGCCGGCCGACATGGGCCTGGAACTGTTGATTGGGTTGCTGGTCGCCGGATTAATCACCGCGATCGTCCCTGACGACTTTTTTGTAGGACATATGGGAAGCGCTATATTACCGATGCTGATGATGATTGCGGTCGGAATACCGATTTACGTATGCGCGACAGCGTCGGTTCCGATCGCAGCGGCCTTGATCATCAAGGGGTTGAGTCCCGGTGCCGCCTTTGTGTTCCTGATGACCGGGCCGGCGACGAATGCAGCCGCGTTGGCCGCCTTTCGAAACATTCTGGGCTGGCGGGGTATGTTCATTTTCATACTAACCGTGGCCGGAATGGCGCTTTTTTGGGGAATCGTGCTGGATTGCCTGCTGAGCGGGTATGAACTCGTTCCGGCAGGGGGTGCCGGCGTGATGCTGCCGGCGTTCGTGCGTAATCTATCAGCCGTGATTCTTTTGATGGTCCTGGGGCACGCGCTGTTGAGGCGCAATCGTGTGCTGCATCATGAATCGGCCGCGCACCAGTAAGGCGGCTCCTGCGTTCCCCTGTTTGATTGATCACGGGTTGCTGATGTAGGGCGAGATCTCCCGCAACCTTTTGATGATGCCCGGCAGACGCTGGAGAGTGTAGTCGATATCCTGCTCGGTATTGTAACGGCTCAGGCTGAATCGTATTGACCCGTGTGCCGCTGTAAAAGGGATACCCATGGCGCGGATGACGTGGGACGGCTCAAGGGACCCGGAGGTACAGGCTGATCCGGAGGAGGCGCAGATGCCGAGCTCATTCAGGAGCAGGAGTATGGCTTCTCCTTCGACGAACTCGAAGCTGACATTGAGGGTGTTTGGAAGGCGGTGCTTCCTGTCGCCGTTGACTCGTACGTCGGGACAACTGGACAAGATGCCCTGCTCCAGCTTGTCGCGCAGGCGGGAAAGTTCGGATATTTCTTTCTGCATATGTCGGCGGGCGAGATCACAGGCGACTCCCAGGCCGACTATGTAGGGTACGTTTTCCGTCCCGGCGCGTTTGCCACGTTCCTGATGTCCGCCGTGGATGAGGGGGGTCAGAGGAGTCCCGCGGCGGACATAGAGGGCGCCGATTCCCTTGGGAGCATGGAGTTTGTGGCCGGACAGGGTGAGCATGTCGACCGGGACCTTACCGACGTCGACCGGTAACTTTCCGACAGCCTGTACCGCATCCGTATGGAATATTTTCCCGGAGCTCTTGACGATTTGAGCGATTCTGTCGATGGGGAAGATCACGCCGGTTTCGTTATTGGCCCACATGGTGGTGACCATTGCCGTTTTCTCGCTGATGGAAGACCTCAGTTCATCGAGATCGATCTGCCCCCGTCCGTCTACGCGCAATTCCGTCAGCTCCCATCCATGCTGGTGAAGATGACGGCAGACGGAAAGTACGGCTGGATGCTCGACGCAGGAAGTTATGATGTGTCCAGGTTCGTCGGTGGCGGCTAGATAGCCTTTGATAGCCGTATTGTTGCTTTCGGAACCGCAACTGGTGAATATGATTTCATCGGGATGGGCGCCGATAAGCTCAGCCACCTGTTCTCTGGCACGGTCGATGTACTTTTTCACCTGACCGCCGAAGGTATGCATGCTGGAGGGATTTCCCCATAGGGTTTCCAGAAATGGCCGCATTGCCTCGTTGACTTCGGGGGCAATCTGTGTGGTGGCGTTGTTGTCGAGGTAGACAACTTTCATCAGCGCAATTCCTCGACGATCAGATCCTCCGAGACGAACTGACGCAGGCGGGCCTCAACGACGTCCTTCATAGTGAATGCAGAAACCGGGCATCCGGCGCACATACCCCGAAAGGCCACAATGACGCGGTTGCCGTCCACGTCTATCAATTCGATATCGCCGCCGTCCATACGCAGGGCTGGACGTATCTCCTTTTCGATGGTTTCCTCGATCAACTTTATTTTTTGGATGTTGGTCATCTTTTTCGCCGCTCCTGTTGCTGTAGCTTCCTCTGCGGCCATTTCCTGGCGGACGCGGCCAATAATGGCGGCGATATCGTCGCGGCAACTTCCGCAACCGCCGCCGGCCTTGGTATAGTTGGTCACTTCCTCGACGGTGTGAAGGTTATTTTCGCGGATCACACGTTCGATTTCATTTTCGGTGACGCCGAAACATTTACAGACCACACGCCCTTCGAGCTTATGCTTGGCGGTGCCGCCGGTACGATAGTTTTCGATGGCGGCCTCAAGGGCTTCGCGGCCGAGTACCGAACAATGCATTTTTTGGTCGGGAAGGCCTCCGAGATACTCCGCAATATCCCGATTGGTAATCTTTTCGGCCTCTTGGATGGTCTTGCCCTTCAACATTTCAGTGAGGGCGGATGCGGAGGCGATTGCGCTGGCACAGCCGAATGTCTTGAACTTGACATCAGTGATGCGGCCCTGATGGTCAAGTTTGAACATTAATTTCAGGGCATCGCCGCAAGCCATGGAACCGACCTCGCCGACGCCGTCCGGGTTTTCAATTTCGCCGACGTTACGCGGATGCAAGAAGTGATCTTTAACCTTATCGGTATAATCCCACATATCTATCCCTCATCTAATACATCCCGGTATGGTTTCGATAATATACGGCATCGGCCATATTTTGCACGTAATACACGGCGAGAAAATCGGGAAAGGCGCCGACGGATGCCGCCATCCGGGAGTCAACAAGGTTGAGCAGTGCCGGATCAAAGCGTCTGCAGGATTTCTTTCAGGGTACGGACCGCGCGACCGAGGACGGCAGGCGGTGTAATCAGCGGCGGCATGAAGTAGAGTACGCGACCTAGCGGCCTGATGAGAATACCCGCGTGCCACATGCGGCGGGTGATCTGGCTGATATCCTCATCACTGAGCGCCTCGGATAGTTCTGCGGCGCCGATCATGCCGAGGCAACGGATGTCGGATACCAGGCCGATGTTCCTGAGAGATTCCATCTCGGCGGCGAGCAGCGCGGCGGTTCGGGCTGATCGGCCGACGATATCCTCACGGCGGTAGACATCAAGTGCGGCCAGGGCCGTGGCAGCGGCGATGGGATTCCCTGAGAAAGTGTGACCGTGATAAAAGGTATGATCATTTGGAGTGTCACGGAAGGACTGATAGATTTCCTCACGTACGATGGTAGCGCTCATGGGAAGGTAGCCGGCCGTCAGCGCCTTTCCCAGGCAGACGATATCGGGGGTTATGCCGGCGTGTTCAAAGGCGAACATGCGTCCGGTGCGTCCGAATCCCATGGCGATTTCATCCACGATGAGCAGTATGTCCCGGCGCTGACATTCCTGGGAGAGACGCTGAAGATAGCGTGGGGTATAGGTCCGCATGCCCGCAGCGCCCTGACAGAGAGGCTCGATGATTACGGCTGCGAGGGTATCAGCATTTTCATTGAGGATGGTCTCCATGGAGTGAAAACACTCCAGATTGCATCGGGATGGATCGGTGCCGTAGCGGCATGAGCTGCATGAGGGGGATTCTGCCCGTAATACTCTCGGCATCAGAGCCTCGAAGGGCTTGTGGAAGCGGGGAATATAGCCCACGGCCACGGCAGCGAGGGTGTCGCCGTGGTAGGCGTTTTCCAATGAGCAGATGAGCTTCTTTTCTCCACGACCGATGTTGTGCCAATATTGGAGAGCTATTTTGAGGGCTGCTTCGACAGCTGAAGCCCCGTCGGAAGCGAACAGAGCGCGGTCGAGGGTGCCGGGCATGAGATCTGCCAGCGCGGCTGCGAGCTGAACAGCCTGTGGGTGGGAGAGATTCCCAAGGATGCTTTGCTGGAGAGTCCGGATTTGCCTCTTCATTGCGCTGAGGAGGCGGGGATGTCCATGACCCAGGTTGCAACACCACCAGGACGAGATCGCATCGAAGTAGCGGTTCCCATCCGTATCGTAGAGATAGACGCCTTTACCACGCACGATCACAGGGAAATCTGCGCGTTGCAAGGCGGAGAATCGGGTATAGGGATGCCAGAGGTGCTGCTGGTCGATTCGGCGCAACGTAGATGTGTTCATTGCCATAGTCGTCTCCAGGCCTGCATGACGGTTTCGTACTCCAGGATCTGCGTCACCTGCTCCGCCAGTTCCGGGAGCGAGGTATGTTCCCTCATGTAGGGGATACGTGCAAGAACCGGAACGCCGGTTTTCTTGTGAATGATCAAGGGGTTGTCTTCAGTAATAAAAGGGGGTGACGTGCCGTCGACATCGTTGAATACCATTCCGACGACAGGAATGCGGCGGGCGTGAAGGGCCTCGATGGACAGGATGGTATGGTTAATGGTACCGAGTCCCGCCCGCGTCACGAGTACGACCGGGATATCAAGTAGAACGGGAAGGTCGAGTATGAGAGCCTCATCGTTGATTGGGACCATGAGTCCGCCGGCACCCTCGACCACAATAATCGCATGATGTTTACGCAGTTCGTTGAAGGCCCGTTGAATATCACCGAGGTCTATGTAGGTAGACGTCCGGGCAGCCGCCAAATGGGGAGAACATGCGTCGGTAAAGCGAAATGGACACATTAAATCCATTTCGCTGGAATGGGGATGGAGCCCCGTAGCGCTGAGAACATCATCAATATCGGGGGCCCGAAGACGGCCGTCGGCGTTGATGCAGCCCGTCTGAACGGGTTTCATAGGGACGGCATCGAGATGGTGCTGACGCAGCATTCGTACGATAGCGGCGGTTATGAGGGTTTTCCCTACGCCCGTATCGGTTCCGGCGATCAGAACACCTTTAGGGATTGATTTTTTCATTGTCAGTCGTCTAGGTCGCCGGCGGGTTGATAAATTCGGCAAACATCACGCGGTACGTGGCGATGACGCCGCCGCTGGGTACGGCGTATTTGCGATCGTATTCCGAAGCGAGTTGAACGAGTTCTCCCCGATTAAGTCCGCCGGAACGGGACGCCGCACTGCCCCCGGTGACTCCTTGGCGGTGGAGGCATTGCAGGAATGTGCGGCAGTCCGGATAGACGACCGAAACGGTTTCGACCTCGAATTCATGAAGGGCGAGCCCGGCCGAATGGGCGGCGACGAGAACGTCCGGCGGGGATGGCAGGCGTGTCTTGGGGGCCTTATGCGGCGCTATCCTTTCGCGCAGTCCCCTCAACTCGTCGAGGGTACCGTCAAGCATGAGCGCAAGGCAAATTTTTCCGCCGTGACTTAGATGCTCTTTGCAACGCTCGAAGACCGTATTCAGTGGCAGTATCCAATGCAGGGCGGCGTTGCTGACTATGAGGTCGAAGGCGAATGGAAGCCGAAAGGATCGCGCGTCGGCGGTGATCCAATGAACGCTGCCATCGGGGGCCTCGCGCTTCGCGTGAGTGATCATTTTGGGTGCGCTGTCGATGGCGGTAATTCGGGCGGTTGGGTATCGGTGAGCCATCATACGGGTCAAGATGCCGGTGCCGCAGCCGAGGTCAAGTATGTCGGCCGGGGAACTCTTACCGGGAAGACGAGCCACAAGTTTCCGGGCCGTGATCCACTGGATATCCGCGGAAGAGGAGTAATTACGGGCGGCCGAAGAAAATCTCGAGGCCGGATCCGGGCTTTTCCGGAAGTGTTGGTGGACAACTGACATGGATCTCTCACATTCGTCAGGAATAGTATGTTCATGCATACCGGAATGATAATGGGCAGGCGGTTCCCCGTTTCAAGGGAGGAATTCACTAATTGCTGGCGTGAGGAGTGATGGATCGGTGAGGGGAAGATCGTGGCCGGAGGGCAGTAACAGCGATCCGGCGTTCGGGGCCAGGGCGGCGAGGAATGCACCAGCATCGGGGGAAACAATCTTGTCGTACGATGAGTTGATGACCAACATGGGAATTTTGATGGCAGGGACATACTTACGGATATCAAAGTCACGCAGGTAACAGAGTCCCTCTATCAATGGATCAGTGCCGAATCGAAGCGCCGTTCTCACGCGTCTATTGATCGAGTCGGAAGAGGGACGGTGCGGGAGGGAGGATCGCCGGAAAAACGCTCGGAGTACCGACTGGGGAGAAGCGTGCATATTGTCCATCATGGCTGCAAGCGAATCCTCCGGTACGCCGAGCGGGTAGTCTTCCCGGCGACAGAAGCAGGCGCAGGCGTTGATGGCGACGACCGCAAGAATTTGATCCATTGAAAAGTATGCCGCTTCGAGGGCTATCATTGCGCCCATCGACCAGCCGACGAGTATGTATTTCTCTTGAGGGGCTGAGGCCATGAGATCCATCAAGCCGCGGTAGAAGGTGGAGGCGGGGTCGGCGTCGGAGGCGCCTGGGTTCTCTGTCAGCATGAATGGATCGGTGAGAATGAAATCTCCATCGAATGAGAGAGATTCCGCCAGGGGTTTGAGACTCTCGCGGCCGTTGGCCCATCCACTCAGGAATATGATCCTGTTTTCAGTCACGCAGCAGCTTGCCCTTCTCCTGATCCGCCACTTTTTCGAGTACATCTACGGTATGTGACAACTCATCACGCGAATGAAGGAGGGAGAGTGAGAAGCGCAGGCGCGCCGTACCGGCGGGGACGGTTGGGGGGCGCACGGCAACGGCGATAATGGCCTGCTCGAAGAGTTTGCGGGAGATATTCATTGCGGCGAGATTATCGCCGATCAGGACCGGAATGATGTGGCTGCTGGAATTTCCCGTATGGAAACCCTTTTCCTTGAGTCTGTCGCGGAAATAGGCGGCATTGGCGAGCAATTCTCCACCGGACGCACGGCCGGAAGCGATCAGATCAAGGGCGGCGACAGCGGCGGCGGCGGCCGAGGGGGGTGGGGCGGTACTGTAGATGAATTGACGGGCCTGGTTGACGAAAAGCTGCTTCCAGTCGTGCGTGCAGGTGATGCAGGCGCCGTAGGAGCCGAGGGCCTTGCCGAGGGTCGCCATGGAAAAATGAACGTATTCTTCAAGCTGCAATTCGGTTACGAGTCCGGCGCCCCGCGGGCCGAAGACGCCGGTTGCGTGGGCTTCGTCCACGAGCAACAATGCGCCGTGCTCAGACGTCACGGCGGCGATTTCTTTCAGTGGGGCCAGATCGCCGTCCATGCTGAAGACCGATTCGGTCAATACCAGCCGTCGGCGGGAGGGTGGTATCTTTTTTAGGATTGTATCAAGGTGCTCGTAATCGTTATGACGAAAGCGCAGGATACGGGCGCGGCTGAGGATGGCGGCATCGAGCAGGCTTGCGTGGGAAAGGCGATCGGCGAGGACGTAGTCTCCGCGGCCGATGGCGGTGGTTACGATTGCGGCGTTGGCCATGTAGCCATTACCCAAAAGCAGGGCATCATCATAGTTTTTCAAGGCGGCCATACGCTTTTCGAGCTGCGTATGGCAAGGCAGCGATCCGGTCATCAGGCGGGAAGCCGCCGCGCCGGCACCGTATTTCCTGGCGGCACTGACGGAAGCCGCGATTACGTGAGGATGCACTGCAAGGCCCAGGTAATCATTTGATGAAAAATTCAAGTAGAGGCGGCCCCCGATAGTCAGGCGGGCACCGGCCTGGGGAAATTCCTGCAGCTTGCGGAGGAGTCCCTTCTTCTCGATCTCGGCAAGGTGGGCCCGAGGCGTTTGATCAGTTTTCATCGAGCAGTTCCAAGTCGGCAAGCATCTGTAGATCGTCCTCCGGATTACGTCCGGCGACCGTAAGAAGATCTCCGATCATCATCCCGGAAGCGCCGGCGGAAAATATCAAGGATTGCAGGTCGCGGAGGTGTGTTCTACCGGCGCAGACACGGATTTCGGCAGAGGGGTTGGTGAGCCTGAACATTGCGATTGTCCGGATCATGTCGAGGGGCGGTAATACCGGCATGTTTTCAAGGCGTGTTCCCGGCACGGGAATGAGGAAATTTATGGGGATGGAGGCAACCTTTTCACGCGCAAGCGTGAGTGCGAGGTCTACGCGGTCCTCAAGGGTTTCGCCCATACCGATAATTCCACCGCTGCAGACTTCGAGGCCGACCCTGTGAGCGGCCCGAATAGTGGCTAGTCGGTCATCGAAGGTATGGGTGGTGCAGATTTGCGGAAAGAATCGGCGGGATGTTTCGAGATTGTGATGGAATCGCCTGAGCCCAGCTTCCCGCAAGCGGAACAACTGTTGAGTGGAAAGGGCGCCGAGTGAAGCGCACCAGGCTGCTCCACCACCGGAAGAGCCCAGGGCCTCCAGGATCGTATCCAGGTCCTCGTCGTCGAGTCCGGGGCCGCTGGTGACAATGCCGAAGTGTGAAATAGGCCGGCGCGACGCAAGTTCCCGAGCGGCGGTAATGCGACCGGCACCGATGAGGGGATAGGATTCTACCGTACAACTATGGTGGGCCGACTGGGCGCAAAAGGCACAATTCTCGGGGCAGGCCCCGCTGCGCGCATTGATGATCGAGCAGAGCGCCACTCCTGCATGTCCGAAGCGTTGTTTCTGTGCGGAGGCCGCCGCCATGACTCGCGGCAGGTCGTTGCGATGGCAGCGCAGTACCATCAGGGCGGCCTCGCGGTCGATCGGTTCCGCGTTCATCTCGGCGGTCTCGAGAGCATTGAGAAGGGATTGGTTCATACGGACCCTCGTTGTGTTTTCATGGGTGATAATATAATGATTCCGAAGGGATGCAAATTCGACGTCACTTTGAAGAATGGGAGTATGCCGCAACGATCGGGGGACAAGAGAGCGTTTCGCCTGC
Source organism: Kiritimatiellia bacterium (assembly GCA_029934055.1). Lineage (GTDB taxonomy): Bacteria > Verrucomicrobiota > Kiritimatiellia > B70-G9 > B70-G9 > JAOZMZ01. The sequence goes on along the minus strand of JAOZMZ010000038.1, from coordinate 3,631 downwards.
TCAGGGAGTGTGACGGAAGAGGTTCAGGCCGGCGAGATGTCCGGGCAAGATCCATCCCCGGTCGGAGATCATGACCGGTCGGGCTGGCCGACCGTCAATGGTGGAGTCTGCTCGCGTTCATTGTTTTCGGAGAGTTCTGATTGGGTGCGTAGGGCCTTCAGAGCCTGCTCGGCGGCCATCACCATCGCATTGTTGGCAGGGAAGAAAGACTGGTAGGGCTGTGCGGAGTAGCTGAGATCGCGAATATCTTCCAGGACACACTTCTTTTGAATAGCAAGAGTCAGGAGGTCAACCTGGGCGGTAACGGGTACTCCGCTGAGGATCTGTCCGCCGATAATGCGGCGCGAAGAGGCGTCGGCGACGAGTTTGACGGTAAGAGGACGGACGTCGGGCATTACAGGGAAGCGTGTAAACAACTTTCCCATTCCGGTGACGACGTTGAATCCGGCGCGCGATGCAGCGGAGACGGTAAGTCCGGTGCTCCCGACGTAGACTTCACCGATTTTGGTGGCGGCACCGTTATAGAATCCGGGATAGACGCGGTCCTCTCCAAGCAGATTGGCGGCAAGCACTTTGGCCATTGGAACGGCATTGGTGGCCAGTTTTCCGGATATGACCTCACCGGTCAGCGCACTCTTGAACTGAACGCAATCGCCGCAGGCGTAGACGTAGGGAATATTCGTCTGCATGCGTCCGTCAACGAGTATTCCGGTCGGACCGACTTCAATACCGGTATCCTTCAGCAATGTCAGTTCCGGTCGCACGCCAACGCAGAAGACCACAAGGGTGGGATGCTCAGAATCGTCGGGCTCGAGTTCAATCGCCTGCCCGTTGTCAAGCAGCACGCGGGAGACACGACTTGAACCCTCAAGGGCTGAGACGCGTCTCGAAAGGGCCAGTTGAATGCCTTCCCGTGCGAGGATCTCGGTCGGTGCAGTCGTCATATCTTCGTCGAGCATATTACCAAGGATGGTGGGCAGCATGTCCACGAGGGTCACCTGGATATTCCGTGTGCGCAGGGCCTGAACGAGTTCGACGCCGATGGCACCCGCCCCGACGACGACCGCATTTCTCAGGCCATTGCGACATAAATTGATGATGGTTTCCATGTCCTCCTGGGTTTTGAAGCCCATGACGCCTTCCAGCCGGGCGCCGGGGACCTGGGGTATCAGGGGGATTGCACCGGTGGCAATAACGAGTCTTTGAAAATGGAGGATTCCGCCGCTTTCCAACACGACGTATTTTTCCGGCACATTTATGGATGTGACATGTTCCCTTATGAGCTCGGCGCCGGAAGCCGTAACCAGCTCATCCTTCTTGAAGGTTTTTTCAGGGGGCAGGAGCCCCTCGATGGCGTAGGGCATGGCACAATAGATCATGCTATGGGGTTCGGGCCTGATCACGGCCATATCAAAATGGCGGCCGAGGCGTTTGGCGAGGGTGATACCGGCCGGACCGCCGCCGATTACGATGATATCCTTGGTACTCATCAATAGTCTCCGGATGTTTGATTTCAGGGGTTACTTGATTGCAATTACGTGGTCCGGATGGCGGACGGTGAGGACGGGGCATGGGGCGGTGCGGATGACTTTTTCGGTGACACTTCCAAGGAGCATATGCAGCAAACCGGATCTGCCGTGGGTGCCCATGACGATCATGTCAAAGGATTGCTCGGTAGCGCGCTTTACGATCTGCACGAATGGTAATCCCGTGGCCAGGTGGATCGACATTTTGACACCATCATTGGTAATCGTTGCAGCCATGTGCTCAAGACGCTCCGTGATCGAACGGCGGTAGTGAGTTTCCACTTCCCTGCTTGAAAAAGAGGGGATTTCCACCCCTTCGGGAAGTTCATATGCGGATGGTTCCATCACGTGGAGTATTTCGATATCGGCATGGCACAGCCGGGCGAGTTCCACCGCGTGTTCGAGGGCGTACTGCGAGGAGTCTGAAAAGTCGACGGGAGAGAGGATGTTATTTATGGATATTTTCATCGGACTGATTCCTTGGTTATCATCTTGCCGGTCTCAAAAACTGTAGCGGATGGACGCGAAGACATTATTGTTTTTCCTGAACTGATCCAAGAAGGTATAGCGATCGCGCCCGACAAAGAAGTTACCGCCAACGGATATTTTCCAGTTGTCGTTCATCTTATAGGCAATGCTGGGTTTGATGTAGGCGTCGTGGTCGGTTGGGGAGTAGCGTGTAAAACATCCCAATATCAGGTTCTGATTCATTAGCAGGCGGGTGAGACGCAGAGTGAGCGTATGACGGTCTTCGTCGCGGGCGGTGGAGGTATCCATGCCGACGGCGTCCATCGCGTCGAGGTAATCCTGAAAATGCATCATATGTTCAAGATAGTACTGCAGGGCGATTGTGAAGTCCTTGATCACTTCCCGCTCATAGCCGATGAGGAGCCGCATTTCGCTGTTGTTCACGAAGGGATCATCGCCGTTGCGATTTTCCTGGGAATCATAATAGCCGGCCTCGATATTACCGATACCGCTGAATATGTTGCCACGCAGGCTTGCGCCGAAGACATTCAGGCGGGGAAACGTCCAGCGTCCGCTATCGGGATCAAACCCGCCAGGACTCTTCCAGAAGCCACGGTAGGCATAGAGTGCCGCCTCACTGGCACCCAGACTTCGATAGACACGTAAGGCTATTTCATCGTCACCGAACCAGTTATTGGGACGATCGACTTTGAGGACCGAGTTGCGGCCGACCGTGTCGCGGCCGTTCCAGTATGAGATTCGTTCACCGCAGATGTAGCGATCGGGGTCGAAACGCGGGGTATAGGCGATATCAAAGTTTGCGAAGGAAGGGAAAAGGCTGACGAGCATGGCGTCGGAAGGCGACTTGAGGTATTCCTCATCGCGTCCAAGGAAGAACGACTGCCAATCTTTCGGGAACAAATCGTTTATGAATATCAGGTCACCGGTGCCCCAGGTCAGGACCTGGCGGCCGAGCTTGACGTCCATGATCGGCAGAGGTGAAAAGAGGATGTAGGCCATACGCAGGTCCACGAAGCCGTGCCCGTTTTCGAGGTCGATATCGTCCTTGTCGTCCATCAGGTCATCGTATAGGAGATCGACCTTGAGTTGGATCGTAGCCGCGTCACCGTACCAGATATCATCGATCTGCAAGCGGGTTTCGTTGAGGACTCGGCTGTTTTCGTGAGGGTCGTGGTGTGTGCGCACACCGTAGCGGTACTCTGCGAAGGCGGTCAGTTCATTGTCGGCGAACGCCGGGTGACGTGTAGCCGACAGAAATGCGAGCGTCAGGGTTCCGGCCAGCACGGCGCCGAGGAGGCCTCTACGCGGACAGACTTTTTTCAGAGAGACTGTTGGACGGCGGGCGCTCTTCATTTGGTCGCCTCCCGGGGTGGGCGCCGCAGAAATCGTTCGGTGAAGATATGCTCGTTCAAGCCGATATCGTACTGAATTTTATCGAACGTATTCACGGTCTTGCTGTGGCGATTGAGATCTTCGGCGTATGACTCGGTGATGGTCGGGTAACCTTGGATGTTTTCGACCTTGGAGCCCACAATGCGGCGATAGAGCTTGCCGGCCTTGTCGAAATACTCAGCCTTACGGGGCATGAACGTATCCTTGTCTATGTAGACGACGTT
>JAOZMZ010000037.1 GCA_029934055.1 Kiritimatiellia bacterium | reverse complement strand
GCCATCCCATGCAGCCTTCACCTCCGGCCAAGGCTTCAACGATGCACCCGCCTCGGCCGCAACCTTTTCAATATAGCCCGAGGGTGCGGCCCCTTCCGGGAAGGGAAAGGCGGCGATGCTCGGCAGACTCCGGCGCGCATCTCCTCCGGGAATCTTGTCGGCCCCCTCCACCGCGCCGCGTGCATCCCAGTAGTCGTCGGCCAACTGGTAGGCCGTGCCCAAACGATAGCCTGCACTGCGGAGCGCACTTCGCAATGCAGCATCACCGCCTCCACAGGCCACAGCCGCAAAAGCAAAGAGCGAACCCGTCTTCCGCGATACCAATGATACATACTCATCCCAGCCCGTCCGCCCCCCCCGCAGAACAAGCTCCTGCTCGGCTTCGGCACTGCAGGCTTCGCCCGCCAATGTCATCAGGTCATCCAACAACACCCGGTCCCCCAACTGGCGGATCTTCTCCAAGGCCAGGAAAAAAAGCATGTCTCCCAACAGTACGGCGGCAGCCGTCCCTTCCTGCACCCACAAGGCCGGACGCCCCCGCCGCAGCTGCGAACCGTCGATCAGATCGTCGTGAAGCAGGCTGCCGGCGTGCAGCATCTCGACCGCCGCCGCTGCCGTTATCAGGTAATCCTCCCCGATTCCCCGAACGCTGCCCAGCCAGATCACCAAACGCCCGCGCAACATCTTTCCCCCGGTCAGCATGCCGATATGCGGACCTGCAACCCCGCCGGCGGGTGTGCGTGCGAGCGTGTCCGCAATCAACTCCCGGACGGAACCCAGCAATACCTCCTGGTCAAATCCGCAGGCCGCCGTTGCTCTTGCCGTCTCCTGCATAACAAGTTCCGACCAATACATTCAATCCGGTCCCATACGATCCTTCTCGCCCCCCTCATCCCAGCTCGATGATACTCGGCTCATAGTCCTCCGGCGGTTCAAACCCTAGCAAACGGATACAGGTCGCCGCCAGGCTGGCGATTCCCAGCCCCGTGTTTCCACTCAACCGCACCCGCGCCGACCCCGCCGGATCATACACACAGGCCGGCACCGGATTGAGAGAATGGCTGGTCTTTGCCTTTGGAAGACCAGTCCACGCATCCCTGACGACCTCTCCCGTCTTCTTGTCATGCTCGTACATGTCATCGGCATTGCCGTGGTCGGCGGAAAGCACCAGGATGCCATCCACCTTGCGCACGGCCTCCATAACGCGTCCCAGACAAAGATCAACCGTCTCAACGGCAATCTCCACCGCTTCAACAACCCCCGTGTGTCCCACCATGTCTCCATTAGCATAATTGACACGGATAAACCGGTATCCACCCCCTTCTATCGCCGCCGTCACCCGATCGGTGATCTCGGCCGCCTTCATCCAGGGCCGCTGCTCGAACGGCACCGCATCAGAAGGAACCTCCACATAGTCATCCAGCTTTTCATCGAATTTGCCGGAACGGTTTCCATTGAAAAAGTATGTTACGTGTCCGAATTTCTGCGTTTCACTGATCGCCAACTGCGAAACCCCCGAATACACCAAATATTCATCCAGCGTGCGATCTATCGCCGGAGGAGAAACCAAATATTTGCGTGGGATTCTCAAGTCCCCGTCATACTGCATCATCCCCGCATACTCCACACGCACCTCCGGATCCCGCCGGAACGGCTTGAAATCTTCCTCTTCAAATGCCCGGCTGATCTCGATGGCGCGATCACCGCGGAAATTGAAGAAAATCACACTGTCGCCGTCATGCACGGGCCCCACCGGCTCCCCGCCGGAACCGATCACGAAAGGCGGAATATCCTGGTCGATGACGTCGGGATTCTCACGCCGATACGTTTCAATCGCCTCACGCGCCGATGGAAACATGCGCCCCTCCCCCTTGACGTGTGTTTTCCAGCCGAGTTCCACCATGCCCCAGTCGGCCTCATAACGGTCCATGGTAATCTTCATCCGCCCACCCCCCGAGGCAATCCGGCAGTCGCCGCAATTCCCGTTCCGCATCTCCGCCAGAAAGTCCTCGAGATCGTCCACGTACAGTAATGCCGAAGTGGGGGGGACATCCCGGCCATCAAGCAGGACGTGCACCCGAATCCGCCCGACACCCGCCCGGCAGGCCTCCCTGATCAGCGCCTTCAGGTGATCTGTGTGACTATGCACATTTCCATCCGACAGCAACCCGATAAAATGCAGCGTTCCCCCATTTTTCCTGCAGTTCTCGACCAGTCCCCTCCAGACTTCTCCGCGAAACAAGTCGCCGCTCTCAATCGCCCGGTTGACCAGACGCGCCCCCTGATCGAAAACTCTGCCGCAGCCTATCGCATTGTGACCCACCTCGCTGTTGCCCATGTCGGCATCGCTGGGTAATCCCACCGCGGTTCCATGCGCTTTGAGACTCGTGCAGGGGACGTTGTCGCGCAACCAGTCCAGATGGGGAGTGGTCGCCTGGCGCACCATATCGCCTTCCTCATACCGCCCGAGACCCACCCCATCCATTATAACCAGAACCACCGGGCCCTTGGGCCCTCCGAATTTCGCCGACTTCTTCAAGGCTTCCATAGCGCTGATCCTCCGCCGCACCGCTCTTGACTTCGTCCCCAGCGGGCGATACTCCCGCTAATATGAGACCCCACCCCACGGAAAGCAAGCCGGCGACCTCACGGCGCGCCCACTTCCTGCACCGCCGGCCGCCGGCCGAACACTCTTGTCGGGCATCAGGAACAACCCATTGAATGCCCGCAGTTGTAGCAGCGATAACAACTCCCGTTGCGTACCGTTATCGCCCCGCATTGATCACAAACCGGCGCATCCTGCATCAGATCACTATACTTGCCGTGTATCCCGGAGCCCCCCCCAGCCCCCGGCATGTTCCCGGCCCTCCCGCCGGGAACCGCTGAACCCGCGACGGGCTTCTCAAGCGCTGGCAGCTCCGGCTTGTCGTTCGCGTGTGCAGCGTCCTTGAGGAAGGTCAATCCCATCCAACGGAATATGTAGTCCGTCAGCGATTTCGCCATGGGTATATCCTGGTTTTTCGTGAATCCGCTCGGCTCAAACCGCGTGTGCGCGAACTTGTCCACAAGAGTCTTCAACGGCACGCCGTACTGGAGACACAACGAGACACACGTCCCCAGCGAGTCCATCAATCCCCCGATCGTGCTGCCCTCTTTGGCCATGGTGATGAAAAGCTCCCCCGGAGTGCCGTCGTCGTACAGGCCCACCGTCAGATAACCCTCATGACCCGCCACGTCGAATTTATGTGTGATCGAACGGCGCGTGGCCGGCATGCGACGGCGCAGTGGCCGCGTCTTCGATCCGTTGCCGCCGCCGGCCGCCGCCTTGCCTTCCTTCTTGGATGTATTCAGCGGCTGGCTGCGCTTGCAGCCGTCACGATATATAGCCAGGGCTTTCAGCCCCAGTTTCCACCCCGTGATGTACGCATCCCGGATCTCTTCCACCGAGGCCGTAGTCGGCATATTCACCGTCTTGCTGATTGCGCCGGAAAGAAACGGTTGCACCGCCGCCATCATCCCGATGTGCGCCATGTAAGGGATGAAACGCTTGCCGTTTTTCGGCTTGAAGGCACAATCGAACACCTTCAAATGTTCGTCCTTCAATCCGGGGGCGCCTTCAATCGTATCGTTGCGGTCGATATATTCCAGAATCGCCCCGATCTCCGCCTGAGAGTAGCCCAGTCGCTTCAGGGCAGGGCTCACGGTCTGATTGACGATCTTCAGAAGCCCGCCCCCCGCCAGCGCCTTGTATTTCACCAGCGCTATGTCCGGCTCCACACCCGTTGTGTCACAGTCCATCATGAATCCAATCGTTCCCGTCGGCGCCAGCAGAGTGACCTGCGCGTTGCGGAAACCATGCCGCCGGCCAAGGCGCAAAGCCTCATCAATGCTTTCCCGGGCCGCCGCGCGTAGGTATTCCGGACAACTCTCATGAATCTCGTCCAATGCCGCACGATGCCGCTCCACGACCTCAAGCATGGACTCGCGGTTCTGCTTGTATCCCTCGAAAGCCCCCATCTTCTCCGCCAAGCGCGCCGACTGCCTGTAGGCATGCATGTGCATCAAGGCCGTCACGCCGACCGCAAAGGCCCGCCCCTCATCACTATCATAAGGCAACCCCAATGCCATTATCACCGATCCAAGATTCGCGTATCCCAACCCCAGCGGGCGGAAATAGTGACTGTTCCGCGCTATGCTCGGAGTCGGATAACTGGCGTTATCAACGATTATCTCCTGAGCTGTTATGAATATCTCCACCGCCGCCCGGAACCGTTCCACATCGAAGGTGCCGTCCTCCTGCAGGAATTTCATCAGGTTCAACGATGCCAGGTTGCAGGCACTATTGTCCAAGAACATGTATTCACTGCAAGGGTTGCTGGCGTTGATCGGCCCACTCGCACGGCAGGTGTGCCAGCGGTTGATGGTGTCGTGATACTGCACGCCCGGATCACCGCACGTCCACGTTCCTTCCGCGATCCAGCGCATCATATCACGCGCCTGGTAGACCGGACCCTGCTTCGAAGGATCCGTAACCCAATGCGTCCGCCACTCCTTGCCCTCCTCCACGGCCCGCATGAAGTCATCTGTAAGGCGTACCGACAAATTCTCATTCTGGTAGGCCACGGACCCATATGCTTCCCCGTTGAAATCTCCATCGTATCCCTCCCTGATCAGCGCCCAGGCCTTCTTCTCCTCCTGCATCTTCACCAATATGAATTCCTTGATGTCGGGATGCCAGCATTGCAGGGAATTCATTTTCGCCGCACGACGCGTCTTCCCCCCCGACTTCACCACGCTGGCGATCGCATCGTAAACCTTCAAGAAGGACAGCGGTCCGCTCGGCACACCGCCCCCGCTCAACTTCTCCCGCGAGCTACGCAAGGTCGACAGGTCCGTACCCGTCCCACTGCCGAACTTGAACAGAAGAGCCTCGCTACGCGCCAGGTCCATGATTCCTTCCATCGTGTCCTCCACCGACTGGATGAAACATGCCGAACACTGGGGATACTCATACTGCGTCGGTGCCTGGCGGACTTCCCCCGCCGTGCGATCGAAATAATATGTCCCCTTGTTGTTGCCCTTGCCGGCCCCGTACTGATGGTACAACCCACAGTTGAACCATACCGGCGAATTGAACGCCCCGTACTGATGCAGACACAAGTACACCAGCTCGTCGTAAAAGGCTTCGCCGTCCTCCGCGCTTGCAAAGTACCCGTCACGCAACCCCCAGTCGGCAATCGTGCGCGCAACCCGGTGTATCAGCTGCCGCACCGAATACTCGCGGGTATCCGTCCCGACTTCCCCGTAGAAATACTTCGAGGCCACGATGTTCGTCGCCAGCATCGACCACGAACGTGGCACCTCCACGCCTTCCTGCTCGAAAATAGCCCGGCCCTTGCTGTCATTTATGAAAGCCCGCCGACGTTCCCACTCGACACTGTCAAAAGGATTCACACCCGCGGTACTGAATACCCGGCGTATCTTCAGTCCCCCGCCTTCACCCGCCAAATCACGTCCCGCCGCCCGACGGGTCTGCCCGCCCCGCCTCTTCCGCGTCGTAGCACCGCCCCGCTTGCGACCCGTATCGAGTGTCTGGCGTGCATCCACCATTGTCTAGCTCCTTCCTTTTTACGTAACGTTTTGCCACAACGTTCATTGAGACTTATTAACAGGCCTGTAAATAACTTCAATATCTTGTATTGCCCGTCACTCCAAAAGTGAAAATAGACCCACATATTGTGGTATACAAGCCAAAGTTAGCGAAAAATATGTCCACACTTTTATACTGCGATGTTTGTCAAGTATTTGACGCAATGATTTGACAGCCAATATAATACGACTATTCGGAAGATTCGCGGCGTCTGGCAACCGCTTCCAGCACGAGCGGCGCGCCGTCCAAGCCGAAATCCTTCCTCAATTCACGCTCAAGGTAGGCTCGATAATTATCAGTCAGCGCCCAAGGATGGTTCACGAAGAGGCGAATCACAACCGGACGCGTCCCCGTCTGGACGGCATAGTATATTTTGAGACGACGATTGCGCACCAAGGGCGGTTGCACCCGCCCGGCGGCATCATGCAATACCCGGTTGAGCAACCCCGTCGGCAACCGCGAATCAACCTGCTCGGCCACGTAATCAATGACCTCTACGCTCCGGCGTACGTTGTAACCTGTCACCGCCGAGACGAAAACCACCGGCAGAAATGAAAGGAACGGCAGTTCCCTACGAAGTTCTTGGGAATACTCCTTGATTCTTATCCCCTGCTCCCGCGCCAGATCCCATTTATTGACGACTATCACGCCGCCCTTACGCAGGTCGAGGATCATGCGCCCGATTTTCTTCTCCTGGCGGCCCGGGCCCGCCACGGCGTCTATCATCAACACCACGATATCCGCCGCCCGTGCGCTTTCCTCGGTCCGAATCAGACTGAACTTGTCCACCGCCCGCCGCGCGCGCGCCGGACGGCGGATTCCTGCCGTATCCACCAGCCGGTAATGCCGCCGATGCGCGCCCGCCCCAATGGTAAAAGGGATTTCCACGCTGTCCCGCGTCGTGCCCGGCACCTCTGAGACCACCACCCGCTCCAACCGAATAAGGCGGTTTATGTAGGAGGATTTGCCTACGTTCGGACGCCCCAATATCACCACCTTCAACGGTTTCGGCTCATCCGCCTCCTCTACCGGCGGAAGTCGCGCCAGAACTGCTTCCATCAAATCCCCGATACCGCGGTTGTGCAAAGCCGAGACCGGATAGACGTCGAACCCGAGCGAACTGAAAACAGCCGCATCCGCTTCAAGCACATCGTTGTCCGCCTTGTTGGCCGCGACCAGCACCGCCCGTCCGCCGGCATGCAGGCGGCGCGCAATGTCCTCATCCAGAGGAGCCTGAGCGGTTACGTCCACCACCATGATGATCACGGAGGCATCCTCCAGGGCGCATTCCACCTGCCGCTGCACCGCCCCGGCAAGCTCGTCCGGAGCCCCCTTGCCGTCCATAAGACTGATACCCCCGGTATCGACCAGTTCAAAAGCCTGCCCATCCCATTCAACCTCGCAAGCCAAGCGATCCCGGGTCACCCCGCTTTCGCTGTGCACGATTGCGATCCGGCGCCCGGCGATCCGGTTGAACAACGCCGATTTTCCGACATTCGGACGCCCCACTATCGCCACTACTCTCCGCATCTTTTCTGCTGACCTCTTCATTTATCCCCCGCTCAAGTCTCAAGGCGGCTCAGCCGCTCTCGTGCGGCTCACTCTCCATCTGGCGAATCCCGTCCACCAAGTACTGCACTGCGGAAATGGCAACGAAAACCCCCGCCGACCACACCAACCACAGAAACGGCCTCTGGGGCCCGCCCGCAAGCGCCCAAATCGCGGCTGTCATCTGCAACACCGTCGCCGCCTTGCCCGTCAAACGCGGACGGACACTCACCCGTCCGGCCAGAGCATGTATTACCACCGCCCCGGCGATCAAGAATACGTCCCGGCTTATTACCAGCAGGGTGAATCCCACCGGAAATTGAGGCTTCAACTGCGGCAATGACGGCCGTGTCAGCAGCAACAACGCCGATATGAGCAAAGCCTTGTCAGCCAGTGGATCCAGAATACGGCCGAGGGCAGTGATCTCACCGCGCGAACGGGCTACGAACCCGTCCAAGGCATCCGTCAGCGCCACCACCACGAAAAGCAACAGAGCGCCCACGCGCTGATACTCGTTTGCCTCTCCCCGCTGCAACCCCATCGTGTAGTACAGCATCAGGAGCACAAATACCGGGACTCCAAGCAGGCGGCAGATCGTAATTTTGCAAGCGAGTGTAATGCCCCGGCCGGCGCTCGTATCAACTCTTGTCATCATTCCTCCCTCCAGTGGCTCTGTTCCACCGGGCTTTACCCTTCACAATACGTCCGCCGCGCACGCCGTATGCGCTCCAATACCCGCTGCCGTCCCAAAACCTCGAGCATTTCGAAAAGTCCCGGACCATGCCCCAGTCCGGAAACCGCCACCCGAACGGGATGAATCAACTCCGCCGCCTTGATCCCTTTCTCATCCGCAAGAGTCCGCAACACATCCTCCAACACCCCGGCCGCAAAGGTTTCCACTTGTCCAAATCGTTCCTCCACGGATCGCAGATGTTCACAAGCGCCCTCCCTCAAAAGCCGCTTGCGCACGGCCTTGGAATCAAAGTGATAATCTTCAGTGAAGAAAAACGCCGCATCGGCGACTACTTCTCTAAATAGTTTGACCCGTCCCCGCATCAGATCCATGGCCCGCCGAAAATAATCTTCCTCAACCCCCTCCAGTAATCCGGCCTTGACCAGTTCCTTCCTGCACCCCTCCATGAAGCGTTCCAACGGCAAGGCCCGCATGTATTCCGCATTCATCCACAACAACTTGCGCGGATCCATCTGGGAGGGTGCCGAGCGTACCCTATCCAGATCGAACAGCCGCACGATTTCTTCCCGGCTCATCACCTCGCGATCATCCCCCGGTGACCAGCCCAACAGCACCAAGTAGTTGAAGAGGGCCTCCGGAAGATAGCCCTTCTCCCGGAACTGCGCCGCATAAGCATCGCCGTCGCGCTTGGAATACGGCTTGCCCTGTGCGTTCACGATCATCGGCAAGTGCGCATATCGGGGAATCGGCAAATCCAAGGCTTCCATCAAGGCCACGTGCCGGAAAGTGTTTTCCACGTGATCGTCACCCCGAATCACATGCGTAACCCCCATGTAAGCATCGTCAACCACGTTCGCCAGGTGAAATACGGGGCTGCCGTCTGACCTGACGATCACGAAGTCCGGCAGATCATCAGCTTCCTTGCGCAACGCACCCTTGATTTCGTCCCTGAATACTATCGCCCGCCCCGGCATCCGAAAGACCACCGCCTCGCCGCGCCCCGTTCCCCCCTTGTCAACCCGGTAGGCCTTGCCCGACCGTAAGAGACGTTCCGCTGCCTCCAGATGAGCCTCCACCCTTTGCGACTGATAAAGAGCCTCCCCGTCGTAATCAAGCCCAAGCCATTCCATCACTTCCAGAAGCCCGCGAACCGCTTCCGGCGTGGAACGTTCCCGATCCGTATCCTCGATCCGCAACAAGAACCTCCCGCCGGCGTGCCGTGCGAAAAGCCAATTATATATCGCTACGCGCATGTTACCGATGTGCACCCGTCCGGTCGGGCTTGGCGCAAATCTCGTCGTCACATTCATCCTTCCACCCTCTGATCCAATTTACGGTCCTATAATGAGTAGTCCTCCGCCCGCGAGCAAGAAGTCTCCCCGGCCAGAATCTCACACAGCGAGGCTGGATTCGATGCGCACTACGCCGCGGACCGCAAATTCTGCCGGAGCCGCAAGCGGCCTGCTGCCGGCATTTGCCGCCCGCGTCATGGCCCGGCTCACCGGCAAACGCTTCCATCACCGTGCCCGCCCATCATCCCCGCCCTTCAATCTCTCGGATACCTTCCCAAGCTTGCATCCCACTGCATTCCCGTCTAATCATTACCCCGGCAGTCATTGCATTTCCGGACAGGAATCTTCTGAGGGATACCGCCGATGAACGCTGAACGTAACGGCACACAAGTACGGCCGCCGGCCGATTTCATCCGCCGGCGTATCGCCGCCGATGTGGCCGCCGGCCGCAATGCCGGGCGCGTCGTCACGCGATTCCCTCCGGAACCCAACGGGTATCTCCATATCGGTCACGCAAAAAGCATCTGCCTCAACTTCGGTATCGCCCGTGAATTCAACGGCGTCTGCCACCTGCGGATGGACGATACCAACCCCATCACCGAGGAACAGGAATACATCGCCGCCATCAAACGCGACGTCAAGTGGCTCGGGTATGACTGGGGCCAGCGTTTTCATCATGCCTCCGATTATTTCGAACAGATGTATAATTATGCCGAAACCCTCATCCAGCGCGGCCTGGCCTACGTCTGTGAGCTCTCTCCGGAGGAATGGAAGGAGTACCGCGGCGTCCCCGAACGCCCGGGTCGCGAAAGTCCCTACCGCAACCGCCCTCCCCAAGAAAACCTGCGCCTTTTCCGGCGCATGCGCGCAGGTGAATTTCCCGACGGGGCCATGGTCCTGCGCGCGAAGATCGACATGGCATCACCCAATCTCCACCTGCGTGACCCGGTCCTCTATCGCATCATCCACAGCCCTCACCCTCACACCGGAGACCGCTGGTGTATATACCCGACTTACGATTTCGCCCACCCGATCGAAGATTCCATCGAAGGAATCACCCACTCCCTCTGTACCCTCGAGTTCGAAGTCCACCGCCCTCTCTACGACTGGATCCTGGACCAGCTCCAGATACACCATCCCGCCCAGATCGAGTTTGCCCGCCTCAATCTGAGTTATACCATCATGAGCAAGCGCCGCCTCCAGGAACTCGTCGAAGGCGGTTACGTCAAGGGCTGGGACGATCCCCGCATGCCCACCATCGCCGGACTGCGCCGCCGTGGTTACACGCCCGAAGCCATCCGCGCCTTCGCGGAACGTGTCGGCATAACCAAGGTCGAAAGCATGAGCGATATCGCCCTACTGGAACATTGCATCCGCGATGACCTCAACCGCCGGGCGCCTCGCCGCCTGGCCGTGCTCGAGCCCCTGCGCCTGGTGATCGACAACTATCCCGAGGATGCGGTCGAAGAATTCAGTGCCGTGAACAATCCCGAAGACCACTCCGCCGGCACGCGCCCGGTCCCCTTCTCCCGTGAACTCTTCATAGAAAGAAATGACTTCCGCCTCGATCCCCCGAAGAAATTCCACCGCCTGGCACCCGGACGGGAAGTCCGCCTGCGTTACGCCTGCATCGTACGCTGTACGGACGTCGTCCGCGATCCAAAGAGCGGCGACGTAACCGAAATCCATTGCACGTTCGACCCCGCCTCCCGCGGCGGTAGCGCCCCCGACGGGCGTCGCATCCGCGGGACCATCCATTGGGTTTCGGCCCGGCATGCCGTTCCCATCGAAGTCCGCCTCTACGACCGGCTCTTCACCCGCCCCGATCCTCTCGACGTCGAAGACGGCAAAACTTTCCTGGATTATCTCAATCCGGACTCTCTGCGCACCATCACCGCCTACGCCGAACCCTCCCTCCGCAATACTGTCCCCCCCACGGTTTACCAGTTCGAACGTCTCGGCTACTTCTGCGCGGACCCCGATTCCTCTCCTGAACGCCCCGTATTCAACCGCACCGCAACCCTGCGCGACTCGTGGGCCCGCCTCGAAAAGCAGGCCGCACGCTGACCCGCGACGGCTCCTCAGGCACCTTCCCGAATGATCGCCAGAACCTCGTCGCGTTTACTCTCCATCAATTCCCGCGTACGCGCCTCAAGGTTCAAACGCACCAGCGGCTCGGTGTTCGAAGGCCGCACGTTGAACCACCAGTCCGCATATTCAATGCTGAGGCCGTCCAGCTCGATCACTTTCCCGTCGGAATATTTTTCCCGCAGACGCCGGAACACCTCCGCGGCATCCTCCACCTTGGAATTAATCTCGCCACTGGCATAGTAGCGCCGCAGCGGGCGCACGAGATCCGACAACGACTGTTGCGAGCGGCTTACCAGGTTGGCGACATAGAGCGCCGCCATGGAGGAGCTCTCGGTATAATAATTTTCACGGAAATAGTAGTGACCCGAAAGCTCGCCGGCGAAAAGGGCGCCGCTGTCACGCATCTGCTGCTTTATGAACGCGTGACCGACTCGCGACATGAGCGCCGTGCCGCCGTTCTCTTCGATCACCTCACGGACAGCCCAACTGCTCCGGAGATCATAGTAGATCGGCCCCTTCTCCTTCTTGAGAATCACCTGCGCAATCAGCGCCGTGATAAGGTCCATCGGCACGATATCCCCTTTCTCGTCCACAAACCCGACGCGGTCGGCGTCACCATCGAAGGCGATGCCGAAATCGTAGCCCCCGCTGCGCACGGTCTGCTGCAGAGCCTGAAACGTTTCCGGCTTGAGCGGATTGGCTTCGTGATTCGGAAATGTGCCGTCGAGCGTCGCAAACAGGGGCGTCACATCCACCAATCCCTCAAGGACTTTACCCTCATAGATACCCATTGCGTTGGCGTAATCCACCGCCAAGCGGAGGGGACGCTTCAGATCCGCAAAACGGCGCACGTGCGTCACGTATTCGGAAAGAATATCGTGCTGCCGGATCTTGCCGGGTGCAGCCGCCGGCGGATCAAACTCCTCCCCCTCGACAATCCGCTCGATATCCTGGATACCCGTCGCCCCGCTGATGGGAATAGCCTGCTCCCGACACATTTTGAACCCGTTCCACTCCGCCGTATTGTGCGAGGCGGTGATCATGATGCTGGCATCGGCCTCAAGTTTGCCGTTGGCGAAGTATGACATCGGCGTCGAACACAGTCCCAAATCGATCACCTCGGCCCCTTGAATAGTCAAGCCTCGCGCCAAAGCATCGAAAATCGCCGGAGAATGCGAACGCATGTCACGACCGACAACCACCTTGCGGCATTTTAAAAATGTTACGAACGCCCGGCCAATCTTGTATGCGGTCTCATCCGTCAGGGTCTCGCCATATACGCCACGAATATCGTAAGCTTTGAATATTCCCGCCATCTCGTTCTCCTTTCAAATCTCGCCTGCTCGACTCACCGGCCACCGTCACAAAAAATCCCTTTCCAACCGGAATAGCTCATCCCCGCAGAACCGCAAGACCGTTCTACTGCGGATAACTTAAAACCTATCCCATCCCTCTACGTCCTGCAAGCGGGAACCGGTCCCCCACCGTTGACGGCGACCCTTCCCGGCAGTAGCTTTTCCCCGGTGCCATGCCCGTGGAAATTACAACCCGTCTGAATGCCGCCGACCGGCACCGCCTGGAAAACGCCCTCCACGGCCGGCCACGCAAGGCACGTCTCCGCCTGCCGCCGTCGGCTGCACGCGCCTTCCTGGCCTGGGAACTCGTCCGCCACTTTCCCCACGCCTGGCTCTGGATCACGGACGGCCCGGCCACAATGGATATTCTCTTCAACGATATGCTCGCCCTCCAACCGGCAGGACAATCAACTCCTCTTCTGATACCGCCCGCCGGTGACCCCGACCGACTCGGCGCCCGGATGAAAAGCCTCTACGATTGCCTCAATACCCCAAGCCCCCTCGTGGTGACGTGTATTCAGGCGCTGATGCAGCCCGTCCTGCCGCCCGGAAAATTCACCAAGTCATCCTTCACCCTGCGGCGTGGGGACACCATCGGTATGGATGATGTCAACCAACGCCTGGAACGCAGCGGCTATGTTCCCGAAAGCGAAGTCAACCGGGAAGGCCAACTCTCCCGGCGCGGAGGAATCCTCGATGTCTGGCCGCCCGGCAGTCCCCACCCGCTGCGTCTCGAATTCTTCGGTGACCTTCTGGAGTCAATCCGCAGCTTCGACCCGGTCAGCCAGCTCACAATCCAAAGGATGGAAAAAACCGTCCTTCTCCCTGTGGACACAAACATCCTCACCGGCACCCGCGCCACCCATGCATGCCTCACCACTTACCTTCCTGCGGATTGCGGCATTGTCTGGAACGATTTTTCGGCAATCAAAGTCCATGCCGAGGCTGCCCGCGAAGAAAGCGTCCGTCAGACCGAGGTGATCCCGCTTGAATCCGTCCGTCGCCGGCTTACCCGCATCGCGGGCGGCGGTACGCTCTCCCTCGAAATGACCGCATCCGCCGGGCCGGATCTGGCCGCCGTGCAATCCCCCCCTCCGGCCGCATCCCTCCACGGCATCCCGCTCGATACCATCATGCAACAACGGCGGGAGTTCATCGACCGCGTAAACTCGCTCGCACGCGAAGGATCGGAAGTCCACCTCTTCTTCGATTCCCAGGGCGGACGCGAGCGTTTCCTCCAATCGTGGGGCAAGACCCTCTGCATACCCCCCGACAACATTCATATCGCTGTCCTCTCGGAAGGATTCACCTACGAAAACAACAGACTCCTGGTAGTGACCGAAAGCGACATCTACGGATACCCGGCCGACCGCGCCCGCACTTACTTCACCGCCCGCCGGCAGGAACGCCCCCCCGCCGGTACGCCGCTTTCGGCCTGGACCGATCTTCAACCCGGCGATCTGGTGGTCCACGTCGATCACGGCATCGGTAAGTATCTCGGCCTGTATGAAGTCGTCTTCCAGGGAGAACGCCAGGAAGTCCTCGCCCTCGAATACGACGCCGGCGCACGCCTCTACGTGCCGGTTTCACAAGTGCATCTGCTCAGCCGTTACGTCGGCGTCGGCCGACACCGTCCCGACCTCCATCGCTTGGGCGGCCGGCGCTGGCTGCGTGAAAAAGCGGCCGCCCGCAAGGCTATCCGCGACCTCGCGGCTTCCCTCCTCGAAACCCAGGCGCGGCGCGAAACCCTGCATGGCTATGCCTTCGGACCCGATACCGAATGGCAACGCGAATTCGAAGCCGGCTTCCCATTTCCCGAAACCGAGGACCAGCGCCGCGCCGTCGCAGAAATCAAGCGCGACATGGAAAGCCCACGCCCCATGGACCGCTTGATCTGCGGTGATGTCGGCTATGGTAAAACTGAAGTGGCCATGCGCGCGGCCTTCAAGGCCGTCATGGACGGCAAACAGGTCGCCGTGCTCGTCCCCACCACCGTCCTCGCCCAACAGCACCTGGAAACCTTCCGGCGCCGCATGGCCGCCTTTCCCATATCCATCGAAATGCTCAGTCGTTTCCGAACCCCCGCCGAACAACAGGAAATCATCCGCCGCCTCGCCGGCGGCGCGGTGGATATCATCATCGGCACCCATCGCCTCATCCAACCGGATGTACGATTCCACGCCCTCCAACTCGTAATCATCGACGAAGAACAACGTTTCGGTGTCGCCCATAAGGAACGCTTCAAGGAAATGCGCCGTCTCGTGGACGTTCTTACCCTTACGGCGACCCCCATCCCGCGGACCCTCTACCTCAGCCTAACCGGAGCCCGTGACCTCAGTACCATCCAGACCCCACCCCGTGAACGCCTGCCGATCGAAACCCTCGTCGCCGAAAACGACGACGAGGTCGTGCGCGCCGCGGTTCTGCACGAACTCAACCGCGAAGGCCAGGTTTTCTATCTCCACAACCGTATCGATACCATCGCCCGCACCGCCCGACGTCTACAGCGCCTCGTGCCCCATGCCCGTATCAGTATCGCCCACGGGCGCATGAACGATGCCGAGCTGGCCGAGGTCATGCACCGCTTCGCTTCCGGCCAAACGGATGTACTGGTGTGCACCACCATCATCGAAAGCGGCGTGGACATCCCCAACGTTAATACCATCATCATCGAACACGCCGACCGTTTCGGAATGGCGGACCTTTATCAGTTGCGCGGCCGCGTGGGACGTTACAAGCGCCAGGCTTACGCCTATCTCCTCCTCCCGCGCCACGGCCGCCTATTCGACGCCGCCCGGCGGCGCATCCGCGCCCTTCAGCGCCACACATCGCTGGGGGCCGGATTCAAATTGGCGCTTCAGGATCTCGAAATACGCGGCGCCGGCAATATCCTCGGCACGGAACAAAGCGGCCATATCGCCGCCGTCGGCTTCGACCTCTATTGCCAACTCCTCCGCAGGACCATCGCCCAGCTCAAGGGAGAACCGCTTCCGGCAGTCATCAACGTTGAAATCCGCCTGGATTTCATAAACTGTTCCACCCATCCCGACGACCAACAGGCAGCCGCCGCCATCCCCTACGAATTCATCGAAGATGAGACTCTGCGCCTGACCATCTACCGACGCATCGCCGCCACGGCCACCGAGGAAGAAGTGACCGAGCTGACCAACGAAATTCATGACCGCTTCGGGCCGCTGCCGCCCCCGCTGAAAAGGCTCCTGCAATTCACCCGCCTGAGAATTGCGGCCGCCCGGTGCGGCATTCACGCCATCACTGTCCGTGATGGAAAAATCATGCTCACCCGTGACGGCGACTACATCATGCGCCGGGGCCGCTTCCCGCGCCTCAAATCCTCGAACCCCGACGAGCGCCTCGCCGAAATAATCTCGCTCGTCCGCGAGTGCTGCGCCCCCGATCATCCAAGCCGTGGATAAACCGCCCCCATTACCCCCCCAGCACACCCAAGGCATTCAACAACCCCAGGGACCCGACCGCGCCGCAACTCACTTCTTACGGCGCCCTCCCGCAGACGTCCGCTTCCTTCCGGCCTTTTTGGCCGCCTTCTTCCGCGGACTCTTCCTCCCAGCCGTCGGCTTCCCTGCGGACTTTTTCGGACGGCCGCGCACTCCTTTGACAACACCCATGTCCGCCAGCAGGGCGCGCGCCTCGCGGCGGCCCATCTCACGCACGCGGGCCAACGCCGCCCGCGTGGTGGTCCGCAGTCGCAACACTCCCGTACGCCGCTCCCACTGGTAAACCGCCTGTCCGCTGACGTTCAAAAGCCGCGCGAACTCAACCTGGGTCAAACCCAGCTTGCGCCGCAAAGCCCGCATGTTCCGGCTCGTCACACGAACCCCCGCCGCCTTCTCGGAATCCACAGCCGGCACGCCGGGAACTTTGCGTTCGAGCCGCGCAGCCATGATGCGGGCGTCCCGTTCCATCTTCTGAACACGTTTGCGCAACAGGCTCACCGTTTTCTTGAGAGCCCGTCTCTCTTTCTGTAACTGGGCAATCGAGGCCCTGGCTTCCTTGCGGGCCAGGCGCCGGATTTCTTCCTTCAACGTCTTTGCCAGATTCGGCATGTTCTCCTCTCCTCTCCCTTTCCGGTTCGGGTGCAGACTTCTACCACTAAAAGACCGTCCGATCCTGACTACGCCTCAGGCCGTTCCGCCCCATGAGACAACCGAACCGAAAAACAAGTTTCAATACAAACTACCGCCATATTGAAAAATTTTGCAATCAAAGCCAAGCCATATTTTCTTGCATGAGCGCCCCGGGCGGCCGAATCTCTAAACGCGTTCGCCGCGTGCATCGCAATACTTGATCGAATATGAAATCGCACACCTTGAAACGTCCGCGCCGCTCACCACGCCGGGCGGTCATACTCGCCGCCGGATTGGGAACGCGTATGGCCCCCCTCAGCGGTATGATCGCCAAGCCGCTCCTGCCGTTCTGGAATCAGCCCATCCTCGGAAGAATCATCCATATGCTTCATGATTGGGGCGTCAACGACATCCTTATCAACTGTCACCACCGTGCCGACTCGATCGTTAACTTCATCACCGGCACAAATTTTCCCGACACTCACATCAACCTCTCGTTCGAACCCCGTATTCTGGGTACGGCCGGAGCACTGCGCAGGGCGGAATGGTTTCTCGGTACGGACCCGCTCTGGATCGTCAACGGCGACATCGCCGCCGCCCTTGATCCGGCTCCCATCCTCGGAAGCTTCCTGGCACACCGGCCCCTGGCAACACTCTGGCTCACCTCACACAGTGGGCCGCGCACAGTCGAAATGCGTTCCGGACGTATCCGCACCCTCTTTTCCCACAGGCCCGGACGTCCGGGCACCTACACCTTCTGCGGCCTCCAACTGGTTGATCCGGTCCTCCTCAAGAAGTACCTACCGGAAAATGAGCACTTCGCCGGGCTGGCAGGGCTCTACGAGGCCGCCCTCCACAAAGGAGAGTCTTTGACGGGATGCGACCCGGACGATGCCTTCTGGGCGGACCTCGGCTCTCCGGAAGCATATCTGGCGGCTCACCGGTCCTGTGCCGCCGGCACAGTTCACCCACCCACCGGCCAAGACCCCTCCATCGCCGCCCGCCGCGCTGCACGCCGACTGCGCCGCAACGGCGTGCAGGTCTCCGGTTTCGCCGCCGTTGACGGCGACGCCCAAATCAGCCCGGGGGCCTCGCTCCAGGACAGTGTCGTCATCGGCAAGGTGACGCTCGGCCCGCACGCCGTCCTGCATGATGCAATCGCCGCCGGGAATATGCGCATAGTGCGCGAAACATCCGGCCTGACACTTCCCGCAGAAAATGCGCTGGACGAGTATGAACGAACCCGCCTGCGCGAGCTGGGCCTGTCTCTTGAATCGGCTGCCGTGGAGTTCCTGCCGGCGCGTGGTTCCGGGCGCAGTTTCCTGCGCATTCACGGCCCTGTCTCGACGGAAATCCTCATCCGCTATGACCCCGCACGCCGCGAAAACCTTCTCTACGCCGACTGTGCCCGTTTCCTTGCCGGCGCCGGCGTCCCGGTTCCCGAAGTACACCTCCACGACCGCCGGCGCCGGCGTATCTTTCTCCAAGACCTCGGCCGGCGGTCACTCCTGGCAGCCGTCCGAAAAATCGAGGGAGACCGGCCCGCGATCGCCCGCCTCTACCGCACCGTTCTCGATGCAACCCACAGCTTTCACTCTGCTGCACAAGACAGCGCACATCCGCCGCCGAAACTCATGCCGCCCTTCGGACCACGCACCTGGAGCTACGAACGCAACCTCTTCCTGCAGCGGTACGTAAAGGCCTACGCACACCTTGACAGAAGAACGGTCCTGCCACTGGAAAAAGAATTACGCCGCCTGGCGCGGCACTTCGCCGGCGCCCGCCACGTACTCATCCACCGCGACCTGCAGGCTGACAACGTTTTCATCGTCAAAGGCAAGCCGGTCTTCATAGACTTCCAGGGCATGCGTCCCGGTCCTCCGTCCTACGATCTGGCCGCCCTGCTCTGCGATCCCTACGTCATGCTCCCTGAAAGGCTCCAGGGAAATCTCCTGGAGCGGTACTGCCGCCGTTCGGCATACGGACTGCAAATCTCCAATTTCTTCTGGCAGGCCGCCGTCTTGCGCCTGATCCAAACCCTCGGAGCGTTCGCCCGCTTTTCCGCCCGCCCCGCAACCGCGCGCTTCGAGAAATATATCCCGGCTGCCCTCACGATGCTGCAACGTTGCCTTTCCCGGGTCGGCAACCTGCCGCACCTTCGACGATTCGTCGAAAGGGAACTCAGCCGGCGACCCCTCCGACCGGCGAGCAGTACAAGCTAATCCGTTGACACCACCAGCATCGATCGCCAAACTTGCTCTGATGCCGATATGCTTTGGTGCCCACAATTACGGCTGTGCACCGGGGCGCACGCCGGCGGCGGTGCGCTCCAGGAATACCCTGATCGGCACGGCCGGCGTACCCGGCCGTCACCGGGTGCATCCCGTTCATCCCCGGACAGAAGGCGGCCTCTGTCCTCCCCGGCGCCGCAGCCCATCCGCCTGAAAGGAAATAACCCAAGGTGACCCTCAGCAAGACAGCCTCGAAATACCGCACCGAATTGCGCGCCATGGCCGAAGGGCTACCTTTCAAGGAAATCGAGCTGCCCGAATACAGGCGCGCCAACTACCGCCCGGAGTCGATCCGGCAAAAAAGAACCTATCTGCAGCCCGAACACGAAATGCAGGCCATCGGCCGTTTCCTGATAGAACGCGGCACGGTCGGCATCCTCAGCCCCGAACAAACCCTGGCCCTCTTCAAGGAAATCCATTGGTGCGCCTACCGAATCCGCCGTCTCGCCCGGCGGCGTTACCGTTCCACCAGCGCAGTCCGCCGTGCCGTCGTGGACGCCCGCAAATTGATCTCCCGGATCGAGGCCGCCGAAGAAGAACTCTTCATCGCCAACCGCCGCCTGGTCGTGAGCTGTGTCAAACCCTTCTTCTGGATCGGACAGGTCTGGCTCGCGGATTTCCTGCAGGAAGGCTCCAAAGCCCTTTCCAACGCCGTCCGGAAATTCGACTTCACCCGCGGAACGCCTTTCTACGCCTATGCCCAGAAAGCCATCCAGAACCGCCTGCGCAACTATTTCCGGGACCATGTCCGCGCCGGCAGTATCGCCATCCATCCCACCCGGGAAATGTCCCTGCTGAAAACCGCCAGTGACAAGTGGAAAGAACAGCACGACCGCGAACCCGACGACGAGGAACTCAGCCGTGTGAGCGGTCTCTCGCCCGAACGCATCCACAAGATCCGCCCCTTCCTGCGCCAGTGGGAACGGATTCCGGCCCCTGCACTCTCCCTCGACGCCGCTTTCGGTGATGAAAATGATTCCAACCTCTATCAATTCATAAGCGACAGCGAAGCGCCCGATGCCCCCGACGCCGCCCAGAGAGCCGAAATATGGGATGCCATTGACCGGCTGCCACCCCGCATGCGCTACATTATGTACCTCCGTTTTCTCGAGGGACACACCCTTGAGGAGACCGGCCGCCGGCTCAACCTGACCCGTGCCCGCATCAAACAAATCGAGGACGACGCCCTCCGCAAACTACGCCACATGTTCCGCCGCGACGGAGCGCCGCTCAAGCGCCGCCGCTGAAATCCGCCGTCTTGATACCCGTTCGCCGGAAGCATGTTTTTTCTCCCACCGGACCCGCTTTTGTGATATCCAAATTGTCTTGGGAGCGCCGGGGAAAACAAGGAGGTAGACAAATGCATGCCAGCCGGATCTCCGTCGTCGTCTTTACAGTCATACTCGCATGTCTGGCTTATCCCGTGCACCGTCCGTACGCCGCGTCATTCCAGGTCACCAGCCCGGGCGACAGCCCCACCGGTGCAACCCTGCGATGGGCCATCTACGCCGCCGACACCAACCCCGGATCCGATACCATCACCTTCAACCTGCCCGCGCCCTATACGATTACTCCCACCGGCATTCTGCCCGCGATCGAAGACACCTCGCCCACCCTCCTCGATGGAACCACCCAGCCCGGATACTCCAATATCCCCATTGTCCGCCTCGACGGCTCCAAGGCGGGGGCCAGCGCCCATGGACTCTCAATCGCATCCGACAGCAACCAGATCCTCGGAATCTGGATCGGCGCCTTCAACGGAGACGGCATCCATATCTATCACGGCGACGGAAATGTGATCGCCGGCAACTACATTCTTTCCAATCAAGATTGGGGAATCAATCTGCCCGTCGGCTCCGGCAATCTCATCGGCGGCACGAATGAATTGCAGCGTAACGTGATCTCTTCCAACGGCACCGGAGGCATCTTCATCGGCAGCGGTGCCGCCAGCACCCTGATCCGCGGCAATTACATCGGCCATGCGCCCGACGGCGTCGAAGTTCTCGGCAACGCGCAAAACGGCATCCGCATCGAAGATTCCCCCGGTAACATCATCGGTGGCTCGGATTCCGGATGCGGCAACGTCATCGCCGGCAGTACCTACGGCATCCTCCTGCTGTCTTCCAACAGCACAGACAACCTCATCCGCGGCAACTATATCGGCACCGATCCCGCGGGGGCGGTCGCCGCCGCCAACACCTACGGCGTCACGCTGCAACACGCCCCCGGTAACACTATCGGCGGAACCAACACCGCGGACCGCAACCTCATCTCCGGCAACTCGTACGGCATATACATCCAGTATGTCGAAACTACCGGAACCGTCATCCAGGGCAACTACATCGGCACCGACGCCTCCGGCACCCACGCCATCAGCAATACTGTCTACGGAATCTATGTCACCGCCCCGGCCAATTACATCGGCGGCATCGCCGCCGGCGCCGGCAACCTGATCTCCGGCAACAATATCGGCATCATGATCTCCTCCAGCAATGCCGGGGGCAACAAGGTGCGCGGTAACTACATCGGCACCGACGCGGACGGCTCAAACGCCGTTCCCAACACCACCGGTATCCGTATCACCTACAGCGGCGGCAACATCATCGGCGCGATAACCTCCCTGCCTCACAACGTCATATCCGGAAACCGTGAGTACGGTGTTTATCTGAGCGTGAACACATACGACAACACGATCTTCGGCAACTATATCGGCACCGACGCCTCCGGACTCCACGCCCTCTCCAACGGACTGGACGGCGTCTTCATCAACCTCAACGCCAGTTCCAACACCATCGGCGGTGACAGCCCCGCCGCCCGTAACATCATATCCGGCAACGGCCGTTACGGCATCTATGTCTTCGACTCCACCGGCAACGTGGTCCGCAGCGACTTTATCGGCATAAATGCGGCCGGGGATGCTCTTCCCAACGCCGATATCGGCATCCGCTGCCAGCGCACTGCCGCAACCGTCATCGGCGGCGACAGCACCAACCAGCGTAACGTCATCAGCGCCAACGAGGGCTCCGGCATCGACGCCTCCGAATCCCCCGGAATACTCATCAAGAACAACTACATCGGCCTCGGACCGGACGGCTCTACGGCAAGGGGCAATGGCATATCCGGTATCTGCCTCGATGAGGATGACGGATTCATCGTCACCATGAACGCCATAAGCGAAAACGGCTCCAGCGGGATACGCCTCACCGACTCCCGTGACGGGGCCATCGACAATAACAAGATCGGCACTGATGCGGCCGGCGCTGCGGCAAGGGGCAACGGCGATTGTGGAATCTACGTGGCGGGATCGTGCGTCTCCAACACCATCGGGCCCGGAAACCTGATCTCCGCCAATACCAACGACTGCATCCGTCTCGAGGGTTCAAACGTCACCCATACAACCATCGTCGGCAACTGGATCGGCGTGGATGCTTACGGTGCGAGCGCACTGCCGAACCTCAATGGCATAAACCTCAACAGCGCTCCCCTCAACACTATCGGCGGCACCAATTCCGGCGATGCCAATGTCATCGCCGGTAACAGTTCCAGAGGAATCTACATCCACGGCGTTTCCGCCGTCTCAAACATCGTCCGCGGCAACCACATCGGTGTGGATATCAGCGGTAGTATCCCCATCGGAAACTCCTCCCACGGCATCCATATCGCCGACGGCGCCTCGAACAATATCATCGGCGGACTGCCCGACGGCGCCGGGAATATCATCGCCAACAACGGCGCATGCGGCGTCCGCGTCGCTTCCGGCAGCGGCAATACCATCCTGCGCAACAGCATCTTCGCCAATGAAGACCTCGGTATCGACCTCGACGTGGACGGCGTCACCACCAACGATCCCGGCGATGAAGACACCGGCGCCAATAACATCCAGAACTTCCCCGTGATTACCTCCGTTTCCAACGACGGCGTAAACCTGCGCACGATCGGCTACCTCTCCAGCCGCACCAACCGGCTCTACATGGTCGATCTCTTCGCAGTCACCGGGCCCGATCAGTCCGGGTACGGCGAAGGCGAAACCTCTCTGGTACGCTTTGCGGTCCAAACCTACAGCGACGGCCGGGGAGGATTCACCAACGTCATCGCCCTCCCCGATCCGATCCCGAACTTCATCACCGCCACCGCCAGCGATATCAACGACGGCGATACATCCGAATTCTCCGCCCCCGTCATCCTCGACAGCGACGGCGACGGCATGCCCGACGGCTGGGAAAAACGGAATTTCGGCAACCCTCTCATCGGCAATCCCAATGGCGACAAGGACGGTGACGGCGTCTCCAATTACGATGAATGGCTCGCGGACACCCAGCCGACCAACAGCCTTTCCGTCCTCGCCCTTAACACCATCACCACCACCGGAGCCTACGTGAACCTCGAATTCTTCCCGTACAGTCTCGAACGCGACTACGACCTCTATCTCACCGACCGCTTAGAATCTGATCCCTGGCAACCGTGGGGCACGACCATCGGCCACCGCGAAACCACTGGGACGGTAAGCTTCTTTACAAGTACGTACAGCGGCATGTTCTTCCGCATGCACGCTCATATCCCCCAACCATGAAACACGCACGCCGCTTTCCGGCCGCCCCAACGGCAACCACCGGCCGACGAGCCTTCTTTCCCAGCCCCCTTCACACCGTATCCGCAAAACTTCCAAACATTGGAAATTTTTACGGAAAAACTTCCAGACATTGGAAATCCCCGCGCTGTCC
>JAOZMZ010000036.1 GCA_029934055.1 Kiritimatiellia bacterium | reverse complement strand
GGAAATGAGAGATTCCTTTGCGTGCCTTGGGATCTTGGTGCGGCTTCTTTCTGATTTAACCGTTTTTTCTTTGCGAGATTTGCGCTCTTTGCGAGAGATCATTTTTTACCACGGAGAACACGGAGGGGGAGGTTAATGGTTGATGGTTGATTGGTTGATAGTTGTTGTTCGTGATGACGGAATGCAGCCTTCATCATTCTTCCTTTGCGAGGTTCCGCCAGGCAGAGAAATTCCTCCGCGCAATGTTTGCAATGGTTGGAAGTTTTGCAGAGGGAGGCAGGGGAATAGCCGATCCGGAGGCGGAATGTTTCCCAAGGTTTGGAAATGCGAGCCGGGCGCATGCACGATGGGAAGGAGCGGCGGAGCACGGGAGAGGGAAGGGAGCCGGTTGGCTGCAGGCTGCTTGAGGAGGTGAAGAGTGTCGCTGGAAACGACGATATGGCTCACCGGAATTGTGATCGGTGTGGGTATGGCGGCGGCTTATGCACGCAGCCATGATCCATTGCACCCGATGATGTATTTAGGGCCGATGTTGGGATACGTGTATTTTTTCTATCCGGCGGTGCTGTATTACCACGAGTTGATAGTGGAGTGTTTCCCGGATGAGCCCGATGTAAGTTATGCCCAGCTGGTGAATCTGCTGGGCGTGAGCGCCTTTGTGTTGGGTGTGCTGCATTTTCGGATTTCGCCGGAAGTATTGCGGCGCAGGGCGCAGGAGCTTCTCACGCCGGTGATGTTGCGACGGATGCGGACGACCGGTTGGGCGCTGGGCCTGTTCGGATTGGCGGTCTATTTCGGCAACGTGTGGTTGAAAGGCGGGCTGGGGCACGTTTACGCTACGCCCAAGGCATATCTCGGTGCGGTGAGTGGATACTTGTCGAGTGCGCCGTTGCTGACGATTCCGGCGGCGATGCTTTATCTGATGTCGCGTCACGAGCGGAAGGCCGGCCTGCGTGACTTTCTGATAGTGATCGTTTTCATAAGCCCGCATTTGATCCATGGAGTATTGGGGGCGCGCCGCGGGCCGCTTTTCCTGGCGGTGGTAGCGCTGTTTTTCGGATGGTTCATTTCCCGTGCGCGGCGGCCTTCATTGCATCTGGCGCTGGGTGGAGTGGGGGTGGCGGGTTTGCTGGCGCTCTTTGTGGTCTCACAGCGCCAGAACATTTATCTGGGGTCTGATTTCAATTTCGACCGTGAAGCCTACTTGCAGTGGATCAGCCCGCGGGAGGCCAACATGGGACACACCACTCCCTACTCGTGGGGCCTGATTTTGACCTCGCGGGATGCCCATCATCATTTCTGGGGTCGGCGCTACCTGGTGCAGTTGTTGGTGCGGCCGATACCGCGGCAGTTATGGCCGCGTAAATACGAGGCCACGGGGATGGGGTGGATGCTGACGCGTTCCGGGAGTGGCGGGATGGATGACGAGAGCTGGCTGTCATCGGTGGGACGGCTGCCGCAGGCCGGATCGGCGGCGGGAATGGTGGCGGATTCCTACCTGGAATTCGGTTTGTTGGGGCTGGTTGTCTGCTATCTCGTCGGCAGGATCTACGCTGAATTATGGAAACGGTCGGTGATCCTGCACGGGGTATGGAGCATCATTTATCTGGAGGCCTGTGCGGTTTCGATATTTGTGCCTTCGCAGGGTGTTGTCACGGCGTGGCTGTACCGCCTGCTCTTCCTGGCGGTGCCAACTTACGTGATCTGGCGGCTTATCACCGGACGGCGGCGGGAGGCGGAGCCGGATGAGAACGGGGCCCTGCCGCCTGTGGAGGGCCGGGAACCCGCTGGAAATGGAAGAGTGGTTTAGGATGCAAGGGGCTCAAGATTCGATGGTCGGGGGTCCGCGGGTACTGGTAGCGATGCTGGGAGGCCGGCGTGGCTATCTGGTGCCGCGGGCACTGGAAGAGCATGGGCTCCTGGAGGCATTTTACACCGATTTGGGCATGGCCGCCGGAGAGGAGGGGGAGCGTGGAGTACGAGCCTCGGTGCTGGGGATGGCGCGTAGTCTGGGCCTGCGTCGGATCATCCCGGGAGTGGATCGAAAGCATATTCATGAGTTTTGGGGTTTCGGTCTGCGACGTGTGTTGTGGCGCAGGATAGTCAGGGGGCACGCCGCCACTATGGCGGCGATATTGCGGGACAACAGGCGTTTTGCAAGCATGGTAGCGGCCGCGGACTGGGGTTCGGCGAATACGGTGTATGCCTTCAGTTCCACCGGCTTGGAGATATTCCTCAAGGCGCGCCGCAGTGGAATGCGCATAATACTGGACCAGATATCTGTCCCATGGGCAGTTGAGGAGGAATTGTTGCGGCGTGAATCCGAGCTTTGGCCTGGATGGGAACGCGATGGGGTCCGGACAACGTGCTGGCGGGCGCTGGCCGAGCGCGAACGGGAGGAATGGAAGCTGGCAGATGCCATTATCTGTGGTTCGGAGTTTGTCGCCGAGAGTGTCGCACGAGACGGCGGACCGCGGGAGAAATGCGTGGTGGTGCCCTACGGGATGGACCCGGCGCGTATCATGGAGAGGCCGCGGGGCGCGTCCACCGGACCGTTAAAGGTTCTGTTCGCAGGGAGGGTGGAGTTGCGCAAGGGCATTCAGTATCTGGCGGCGGCGCTCGAACGGTTGGGTGGAGGATACAGTGTGCGGGCTGTCGGCGCGATACATGTTTCGCGCAAGGCGATTGGGATTCTGGGAAAATACATGCGGTTGGAGGGGCATGTGGATCCAAAAGGGATGGAGGCCGCATATCGCTGGGCCGACGTATTCGTCCTGCCGACACTCGCTGAAGGCTCGGCGAATGTCTGCTATGAGGCATTGGCGGCCGGCCTTCCGGTGATAACCACTCCCAACGCCGGTTCGATCGTGCGGGACGGGATTGAAGGATTCATCGTTCCGGCCAGAGACGTGGAAGGACTGGCCCAACGACTTGGTGAACTGGAAGGTTCGCGCGACAAACTCCCGCGCATGAGTGCGGCGGCGCTGGAACGGATCAGGCAGTACACGCTGGATAAGTACGCCAGGCGGGTGTGTGCCGTTATTGAGGGTGAGGGGTGGAGGCGGTCTGATGAAGGTTTGGATATGGAGTAACACGCCAAGTCCCTATCAATTGGACTTTTTCAGGAAGACGGCGCAGCGGCCGGGAATTGAATTGAGCGTGAGATTCATGCGGGGTGAGCACCGGGGGGAGGCGATGCGTTTGCCGGCCGGCTGTGATTGCAGCATTGCCGCAGGCGTGGGGCCGGCCATATGGGCGGACGCTTTCCGTTACCACCCGGCGGTCGTGCGCGAAGTGGAAAAGGGAGATCAGGATGCCTACATATTGTCGGGCCAGTATACCAGTCTGACGTTCATGCGGCTGGCCGGACGACTGCATGCCAGGGGAAGCTACTGGGCGGTATGGCTCGAGCGGCCGTGGCCGGAGGATTACCGTCCGCACTGGACGCGGAGTATCGCGGTACGTTTCCGGACGTTACTTACCGTGCGGCGATGGATTTTGCGCCGGCTGGTTGGACGAGTTCCGCGCCTGTTGGCGATCGGCAGTGCGGCCGCTGACTACTATTCGCGGATGGGATGCGCGCGGGAAAGAATTGCAGTCCTGCCGTATTCGTGCGACGCCGCGCGGTTTGCCGGCGCTACGGCGGGAGCGCTGGGCGAGCGTCTGCGCAGGAGGTGTGGGATAGGGCGGGGTGTTCTGTGCTTGTATGTCGGGCAGCTGGTGAAAAGGAAGGGGGTGGATACATTACTGCAGGCATTCAGAAAGATCGTGCGCCGCCGCAGCGATGCAGGATTGGTACTGGTGGGCGAGGGCCCTGAGCGGAGGGCCCTCGAGGGGCGCTTGCGGGGGGAAGAACGGGCCAGGGTATACTTCGCGGGTTCGGTCTCCAACCGTGATCTGCCGGCCTACTACGCGGCGGCAGACATATTTGTTTTCCCGACGCGGTACGACGGCTGGGGTGTAGTCCTCAACGAGGCGTGTGCCGCGGGGCTGCCGCTGATCGCCAGCACGGGTGCGGGTGCGACGCAGGACCTGTTGCAAGAGGGGGAAAACGGCTTTGCAGTGCTACCCGATGATGTTGAAATGTTGGCTGAGAAAATGGAAACCTTGATAGCCGATGCCGGATTGCGCGAACGCATGGGCGCCGTATCCAGGCGTTTGGGAGAGGAATATTCCGGAGTGCACATGGCGGAGCGCCTGGAGAACATTCTATCGGACGACCTTGCCCGCTGGAGGAGAAAGGAGATCTGATGCGTATCCTGCACGTCATCAACTCTTGTGATCCGCGGGGGGGCGGGCCGATCGAATCCATTCACCAGGCCTGCGGCCAGCTGCAACGGCGCGGGCATGATTGTACGGTGATTTGTGCCGACGAGCCCGGCTCGCAATGGCTTGAGAGTTCGCCGGAAGTGGAAGTACATGCCTTGGGACCGGCGTATACGCGTTACCGGCTGACGTTTCGCTTCGGCCGGTGGCTGCACGCACATGCCGGCGAGTACCAGGTGGCGGTGATTCACGGATTGTGGCTTTATCCCGACCATAACGCGGGGCGGATCCTGAGGAAGCAGGGTGTTCCTTACTTCATCTATACACATGGGCTTCTGGATCCGGCGTTGAAGAGTCTTTTTCCGGTACGCGGGATGATCAAGGCTGTTTCCTGGAGACTGTTCGACCGGCGTCTTCTGGCGGGATCCGCAGGGGTGTTCTTTACCTGCCGCGAGGAGGAACGCCTGGCGCGAGAGGCCTTCGCCCCGTTTCCGGCGCGCGGCTACGTGGTACCGTATTGTGTGGCCGATCCGGGCATTGACAGAAGCCGGGATATCGAGAAGTTTCTGGCCGCCTTTCCGGCCTGCCGTGGCAAGCGTTGCCTGCTCTTTTTGAGTCGTATCCACGTCAAGAAGGGATGTGATATACTCTTGAAGGCGTTTGCGCAGGTGTTCGGCGATAGTGCCGGTGAGCATCATCTGATCATGGCGGGACCGGACTCCATGGGGTGGCGCAGCGAGCTTGAGGGGCTGTCTCGCGAGTTGGGAATTGCAGAGCACGTTACCTGGACGGGCATGTTGAGGGGGGCCTTGAAATGGGGGGCTTTCGGTGTGGCCGAGGCATTCGTCCTGCCGAGTCACCAGGAGAATTTTGGAATTGCGGTCGTTGAATCGCTGGCGTGCGGCGTGCCGGTATTGATAACACGGCGGGTGAATATCTGGAGAGAAATCGAAGAAGACGGCGCCGGCATCGCCACTGAGGACGATGAGTCGGCTTTCGCCGGCGTGTTGAGCGCCTGGTCTACGAAGTCGGCGGATGAACGGCGGATGATGCGCAGGAAAGCACGCGATTGTTATCAGAGGCGCTTTCATCCCGAGCGCGCGGCGGCGCACCTGATCGAGACCATGCGTGCGGCCGGAGTGGAGGTGGACGCATGAACAACGTGGGCGGCGAGGGGCGGTTCCCCCTGACGGTGATTGTTTTGACACGCGACGAGGAGCGAAATATCGCTGCCTGCCTGGAAAGCGTCGCCTGGGCCGATGATGTGTTGATACTCGATTCCGGCAGCAATGACGGTACGCTCGACGAAGCGCGCCGGGTGCGCGGTGACGTAAGGATTCTCGTAAGGGATTTTACGGATTTCGGCGACCAGCGTAACTGGGCGCTGGATCATGGTGATATCCGCAACGAATGGATACTGTTTCTGGATGCTGATGAACGCATAACCGCGAAGTGCGCCGCAGCGATCATGTCCGCCGTAAAAAGCCCGGGCCGGATGGTCGGCTACTACCTGTGCAACCGCTATATGTTCATGGGCACGTGGATCCGGCATTCTTCACTGTATCCTTCCTGGCAATTGCGTCTGTTGAAAAGCGGACGGGTACGCTTTCGAGCCGAGGGCCATGGCCAGCGGGAGGTGACGGATGGCCCGCTGGGATATATCTCTGAGCCCTATGACCACTACGGCATGAGCAAGGGCATAGCGGAATGGATAGCACGGCATAACGAGTATTCCAGTCGCGAGGTAGAGCTCCTGGAACGACTTGCAGGTGAGCACTGGAAGGTGGTGGATCTCCTGGCACGGGATCCCATAGTCAGACGGCGGGCGTTGAAAATCGTTGCCGCCCGTGTTCCGGCGCGTCCCCTGGTACGTTTTGTGTATACCTATATCCTGCGCGGCGGATTTCTGGATGGGCGTGCCGGGTTGGTGTACTGCCTTTTGCGTCTGGCCCACGAGATTCACATCTGGGCCAAGAGAATGGAAAGACGGTATGTCACCTGAGTACAGGAGCATGCTCAGGGTACGGCTCAAGTGGCTGTTTTTCCCGGGAATGAACCTGCATGCGCGCCAGCGCTGGCGGGAATTGCCGCGCTGGTTCGGAAGCGATGACCGCCGTCGCCGCCGGGTTCTTGATGCGGGATGCGGCAATGGAATGTTGTCTTACCAGAGCTGGTTGCGCGGCAATCGAGTCGTGGCGGTCAGTATCAAGCCGGAAGAGGTGGACGGCTGCCGGAGGCTGTTCAACGGATTTTTGGGCATTCCGGAAGACGAGATGTCGTTTCAGGTGAGGAACCTGTACGAGATTGATGAATTGGGGCTGGAGTTCGACGAGGTCATATGCAGCGAGGTGCTTGAGCACATTCGTGATGATCACAGGGTGTGTGCGAGTTTTTACAGGATTCTCAAACCGGGTGGCGTGCTGCATCTATGTTGTCCGAACGCCGATCATCCTTTCAACAGAGGTACAGTCCTGGATAAGGAAGAGAATGGGGGACATGTGCGTCCCGGGTATACACTGAAGGCGTATCGTGAGCTGCTGGAACCGCTGGGATTCAGGATTGATATGGTGAAGGGGCTGGGCGGTCCGATCCGTCAGTTTTTCAACAGCCGCATGATAGCCCTCCAGCGCACGGGTCACCATATGGCGGCGGGGTTTCTTTTTGCGATGGGTGTTTGGATGGCACATTTCGATCCTGATGAGCCGAAAATGCCGTATTCGCTGTATGTGTACGCGGTGAAGGCAGGCGACGCAGATCGGGGCGTGGACGATGTGCGGTGAACTTACCGGTTGGCATGAACGGCTGGTCGAGCGCTGGTATCGCCGCCGACCGGGATGGATTGATGGTACCGAGGAGTTCCATCGGCTTTGTCGCAAATACATCCCCGAAGGATCCGAAGTGCTTGAACTCGGTCCGGGTCCAGGAGGGCGGACGAGTGAATTTCTCGCCGGCTGGGCCGCCCGGCTGACGGGGCTCGACATAGATGACAGCGTTCGGGGTAATCATTGGCTGGATGAGGCCCTGGTCTATGGCGGGGATGTGTTTCCGTTCCGGAATGAATGTTTCGATGCGGTAGTAGCCGACTACGTGGTTGAGCACCTCGCCGATCCGGAGCGCATATTTCTGGAAATCGGGCGCGTGCTCAAGCCCGGCGGTGTTTTTCTTTTCCGCACTCCGAACGTGTGGCACTACGTATCCATGGGGGCACGGATCATGCCGGAGTGGATATCGAGTTGGGCGCGGGACGGCGAAAGCCGCGGAGTACGGACCTATGCGACTTTTTACCGGTGCAACAGTCTGCGTTGCTGCCGACGAAGGCTTGGACGGGCGGGAATGGAGATCGTGGAGTACAAGATGATCGAGAAGGAACCGTCTTACGGGCGGAGATCGCGGTTGCTTTTCATGATGATGGCGCTCTACGAGCGTGTAGTGAATGCGACCCGGCTGCTGGCGTGGGCCCGGGCGAACATTTTGTGTGCGGCGCGCAAGGCGGTGCGCCCTGAACCGTTGGGTTCCGATGCTTGAAAGCGCAGGCGGGGACGCCTAGTTTGTGGGTATGAGGAGGAGGTGTAGATGAAGCAGCTATTGCAGTCCTATCGGCGGGGCGAGATATGGTTGGCGGATGTTCCTGTACCTGCGCCGGGCGCACATGGACTGATCGTGCGTACCAGCGTGAGCGTGGTTTCCACGGGTACCGAGAAGATGGTAACCGAGCTGGCGCGGCGCTCACTCTTGGGCAAGGCCCTGGCGCGTCCGGATCTGGTACATACGGTACTGCGTAAGATCAAGACAGAGGGGCTTTCGCAGACTCTCAACAAGGTGTTTTCCAAGCTGGATACACCGATACCTCTCGGTTACTCGTGCTCAGGGACGGTGGTGGAGGTCGGCCGGCGGGCACAGGGCTTTTCTCCGGGGGATCGCGTGGCGTGTTCCGGCAGCGGTTATGCGACGCATGCGGAATTCAATTATGTCCCTGAGAATCTGTGTGTACGCATGCCGGAGGGCGTAAGCATGGAAGAGGCCGCGTTCGGCGGGCTGGGGGCGATCGCCATGCAGGGAGTGCGTCAGGCGGAGGTACACATCGGCGAGTCGGTCGCCGTGATCGGACTGGGTGTGTTGGGGATGCTTACGGCGGAGATCCTCAAAGCGGCCGGCTGCCGGGTGATTGGTTGTGACATTGATCCGGAGAGGTGTGCGCGGGCGAGGGAATTGGGTGTTGAGCAGGTGGTGCGCGGGGACGAATTGCTGGGCGCCGCGCGTGGTTTTACGGGAGGCCATGGGGTGGATGCCGTCGTTATCACTGCCGCGACACCGTCGGATGAACCGCTTGAGTGGTCGGGAGAAATCGTACGGCAACGGGGACGTGTGGTTGCCGTGGGGCAAATCGGCATGAAGGTGCCCAGGGATGTGTTCTATCGTAAGGAACTTGAGCTGCGTTTGAGCCGTTCGACGGGGCCGGGGCGTTATGATCCCTCCTACGAAGAGCATGGTCTTGACTATCCTTACGGATACGTGCGTTGGACCGAGCGTCGTAACATGGGGGCTTTTCTGGAGCTGGTGGCATCCGGGGGGGTGCGTCCCGCCGCTCTGATCAGCGACCGTTTTCCCATTGATCGTGCCCTTGAAATCTACCGGGACCTGCTTGCGACCTCTGCGAGTGAAGGCAGGAAGAAACCAATGGCGGTGGTTATCGAATATGAACAGGAGGGGACGGAGGCGCCGATAGCCGAACGCAAGGTTGAGATCGCGCCGCTTTCACCGGCGACCGAACTGGGAGTGGGCGTCATCGGCGCCGGGCGTTTTGCGGAGGGAGTCTTGATTCCGGCCATCAGCAGGATCGCGGGGGTGCGGTTGGTCGGGCTGTGTTCCGCACGGGGACGGAGTGCGGTTGTAGGGGCCGGCAAACACGGTTTTTCCTATGCTACTTCCGATTATCGTCAATTGCTCGAAGACGATGCGGTAAAAGCCGTCTTCATCGCGACGCGTCATGACAGCCATGCCTTGTTGGCGGGTGAGGCCCTGCGGGCCGGCAAACACGTGTATGTTGAGAAACCCTTGGCGCTGGATCCGCATGAGCTTGATCGCCTCGAAAAACTGTACGCGGATCTCGGACGCGGTCCTGCCGGGATGGGGATTGATGCGTCGGGACGGGAGGGGGGCATGTGGCCGCTGCTGATGGTGGGATACAACCGCCGTTTTTCCTCGCACGCCCTTTTACTCAAGGAAAAATTGCGCACGCAAAGTGGACCGATGTTCATCAATTACCGGGTGAGTGCCGGGCGGGCAGATCCCGACGACTGGGTGCTGGACCCCGAGGAGGGGGGTGGACGTATAGTCGGAGAGGCGTGTCATTTCGTTGATTTCTGTCTGTTTGTCACCGGGGCGCGGGTGACGCGGGTCGCGGCGACGAGAACGGTGGTTGAGGGCGAGGACAGCCGTGATTATTCGGCGGGGATTCTGCTACAGCATGCTGATGGTTCGTTGTCCTCCATCAGCTATATCACTTGTGGATCACGTGAAATCGGCAAGGAACTGGTGGAGGTGTTTTGCGGCGATCTCACCGGCGTGAACGATGATTTTCGCTCCACGCGGATAAGCGGGGGGGTGGTGCATCGGAGTCGCGGCCAGGACAAGGGGCATCATAACGCCGTGCAACAGTTCCTGGAGTGTATCCGCACAGGGGGAAGGCCGCCGATATCCTTTGCAGACTTGATCCACGTCAGCCGGGTGACCATGGCGGTTCTCGAGTCGCTCAGGACCGGGCGCATGGTGACCTTGGGGGAGAGCGCGACGCAATAGTAACCTGCGACGGGCGTAAGTAAGCGATGGGAGTATCACCTGGAGTCTACGCGCGCACGATAAGGCATCTGCGTATCCGTCAAATCTCGGCGCGGTTGAGACAGGCGGGACGCCGCCGCGTACCCTCGCGTAGATATCTTCGTGCGGGCGGCATTGAGGAGGTCTGTCCGCCATGTCGTTGGCCGCATAGGGAGCTGAGGTCTCCACCGGTGAAATCTTTTCGGGCCGAGGATGTTCTCGAGGGGAGATTCGAGTTTCTCGGCAGGGAACGGGTCGTCGGCCTTCCGCGCGACTGGGCGACGGTCAGCGAATCGCTTTTGTGGATATACAATCTTCAATATTTCGAATATGTCTGGAGTCTTTCTTTCGCACAGGCACGTCAGCTGGTGCTGGAGTGGATCAAGGCGCAGGAACAAGAGCCGCATCCGGGGGGATGGGATCCCTATCCCCTGAGTCTGCGGACGATGAACTGGTGCGCCTATTTTTTCGGAAGGGAGCGTGCGGCCACTGAGGAGGACGACGCATTCCGTTCGCGTCTATGGTTATGGTTGGCGCGCCAGGGTGACTGGCTTCTCGACCACTTGGAATATCATTTGATGGGAAATCATCTCCTGGAGAACGCCATGGCGCTGACCATGCTGGGTTCGTGTTTCCGTTCACCACATGCCGAGCGTTGGATGCGAGTCGGTTCCCGACTCCTGCGGAAGCAGATGAGCGAGCAGGTTTTGGCTGACGGGGTTCATATTGAAAGGAGTCCGATGTACCAGGCGCGGTTGTTGCTGGGCCTGGAGCTGCTGGCCGCATGCGCGGGGGTGGATATAGTCGAAGGACTTGATGCGGCCCTGCGGATCATGACTGCGGCCCTCGAATGTCTGACACATCCCGACGGCCAGCCGGCACAGTTCAATGATACGGCCCTTGGTGAGCAGCCGTCGGCGGCCTCGCTGCGCAGATATTTGGATGGGATTGCGGGCGTAGCCCCGCCCGGCGGCGTGCTGCAGGGCCCGCTGGCTTTGCCTTCGGCGGGATATTACGGATACAGGAGTAGGGGGGGCGAGGAATACGTAATATGCGATGCGGGTAAGATGGGTCCTGACTGGAATCTGGGACACGGACATGCGGATGTTTTCTCCTTCGAATTGTCCTTGGGAGGACGCCGGGTGATCGTGGATAGTGGGATTTCCACGTATGAAGATACGGCGGAACGTCGTTATGAGCGCAGTACGGAGGCGCACAACACCGTTACGGTCGGCGGACACAGCCAGGCCGAACTCTGGGGGGCTTTCCGCGCAGGACGCCGGCCGAATGTTTCGCGGCCGAGTTGGCGTCTCATGCGCCGCGGGTTCCGGCTGCTGGCCGTGCACGACGGCTATGCCTTCCGTCCGTTGCGGGCTTTTCACAGGCGGGAATTCGAGTACCGGCAGGGCGAGAGCCTTGTTCTGAGAGACGAGGTCGAAGCACCGCGTGGACTGGCTTGTGTTGCTCGCCTGCATTTTCATCCGGATTGCAGCTTGCGTTGCGAAGGCAAGGCCGTCTGTCTGGTGGAGTGTGACGCTACGGGCATGCGGATTGAGTTTGAAGGAAACGGACGCTTGTCCATTGAGGAGGCGCGGTATTCCGAGGGGTTCGGCCGGCAGCGTGCGAACAGGTGCGTTGCCTATCATTTTCAGAGTGACCAGGGTCAGGTTGTATGTCGTATCGTTTTTGAGTCGGCGGGCGGATGATGAACATCTTGTTTTTGAGTCACTATTTTCCTCCCGAGGGCAATGCTCCGGCAGCGCGGGTGTATGAGATGACACGGCGTTGGGCCCGTGCGGGGGACAAGGTGAGTGTGCTTACCTGTGAACCAAACGTACCGGCGGGGCGGATATATCCTGGTTATCGCAATCGGCTGATCACGCGGGAGGAAATGGAGGGTGTTGAGGTAATCAGGGTATGGACGTATATCGCGCCAAACCGTGGGGTTTTTCGGAGGTCGCTCAACTATTTGTCCTACATGTTCAGTGCAGTGCCGACGGGGCTGCGCCTTCCGCGGCCGGATGTCATCGTGGCGACTTCACCACAGTTTTTCAGCGGAGTGGCGGGGAGTGTTGTGACACGGCTCAGGGGTATACCGTTTGTCCTGGAGATACGGGATATCTGGCCGGAATCAATCGCCGCGGTGGGAGCGGTGCGCGGCAGGAGGGTGCTCAGGATCCTCGAAAGGTGGGAGCGTGGCCTGTATGCAGCGGCCGACCGGATCGTGACGGTCGGCGAGGGTTATCGCCGCAGGCTGGTAGAACATGGTGCAGAGCCGGGCAAGATCGAGGTCATTCCCAACGGCGTGGACACGTCAAGATTCTCACTTGCTGCGGTCGGTGCAGGCTCAACAAGCCGGAGGCGTTTCGTATGCGCATACGTCGGCACAGTGGGAATGGCATGTGGCCTTGATGTGGTGCTGGATGCGGCTGAGAAGCTGCGTTCACGCGGTGACCCTGACGTGCTGTTTCTGATTGCCGGAGAAGGTGCCCGGCGGGAGGAGTTGATGAAACGTGCGCAGCAGGCGGGGCTGGATAATGTGCGTTTTCTGGGCCGTGTTGCCCGCGAAAAGGTTCCGGAACTGCTGGCTGAGGTGGATGCTTGCCTGGTACATTTGATTGACCGTCCGCTTTTCAGAACGGTGTTGCCTTCCAAAATGTTCGAGGCGGCGGCTATGGAACGGCCGATCATTCTGGGTGTCGAGGGAGAAGCCGCCGAGTGGGTCAGGTCCGCAGACGCGGGGCTTTGTATTCCACCCGGTGACGCCGCGGCTTTGGTGGAAGCGGTAGATACCTTGCGGAATGATCGTGAACTCGCGCGCCGTCTGGGGCGCTCGGGGAGGGCGGCGGTCGAACGTTGGCACGATTACGACCGGCTTGCGGATAGGTACCGTGGGTTGTTGGAGAGTCTGGTGGAGATGGGATAATCGTATGCATGCATCACTCAGAATCCTGATGGTTGCCGGGGCAAGACCCAATTTCCTGAAGATTGCGCCGCTGTTGAAAGCTTGTGGGGTCGTGGGGGGTGTCGAGGCCGTGCTGGTGCATACCGGCCAGCACTACGACGACGAGATGAGCGGGCGGTTTTTTCGTGAGCTTTCGATCCCGTCCCCGGAAATCAACCTCGGCGTGGGGAGTGGTTCACATGCATCACAGACGGCGGAGATAATGAAATCTTTCGAGCCGGTCCTGGAGCGAATCGCGCCCGACGCTGTTCTGGTGGTCGGCGATGTGAACAGCACCATTGCCTGCGGACTCGTGGCGGTGAAGGCGGGCGTGGAGTTGATCCACGTCGAGGCCGGGTTGCGGAGCTTCGACCGTACAATGCCGGAAGAAATCAACCGGGTGCTGACCGACGCCATCAGCGACCTGCTGTTCTGCACGGAAGAAAGTGCGGTGAGCAATCTGCGCCAGGAGGGTATTGCATCCGAGAAGATTCACCTCGCAGGCAACGTAATGATAGATTCCCTGGTCGGGGCGGCGGAAGGGATCGCGGCTTCGGATATCGTTCGGCGGCTGGATCTTGATGGGAAGGATTACGTCGTGTTGACTCTACACCGTCCGGCGAACGTGGATTCCCGGGAGGTATTTGCAGGCCTGCTCGACGTGCTGGAGACGATCCAACGCAGGGCCATAGTGGTTTTTCCGGCCCATCCACGCACACGCCGACGGCTGGAGGAGTGGAACCTTGCGCAACGGGTGGCCGGCATGCCGAACATGCTGATTTGTGAGCCGCTCGGCTATTTCGATTTTGTACGGCTGATGAAATCGGCGCGCTTGGTGATGACCGACTCGGGCGGTATCCAGGAAGAGACCACCTATATGGGAATACCCTGCCTGACCCTGCGGGAAAACACGGAGCGGCCGGTGACGGTGGAACTGGGCACCAACCGGGTAGTCGGACGGGATCCGGCAAGGATACTTTCCGCATGGGAGGAAATCATGGCCGGTGACTTCCGGCACGGAACTGTACCGCCGTTATGGGACGGGCATGCGGCCGAGAGGATCGTGCGCATCATCAGGGATCATCGGTGATGATCTGCTGTTTGCGGCTGTCGGCCTCGACGGCATCCATTCTTCCGATGAAGGCAATCAGGCGATAAAGCATTTCGATAGCGGGCACACTTACATTTTTCTGTTCAGCAACCTGAAGAGGGCGTCCGTAGATGGCATCAATTTCCATCGGGCGCCTTTTTTCGTGATCTACCTTCATGCTCGGGCTGTAGGGGATCATCTTGCGGGTATCGTAGATCATTTCGCGGACAAAATCCTCGCTGATGATTCTGCCGTCGGCCTCGGCAAGGGCAACGACTTCCTGCATGATAGACTCGACCAGGGCGGTGGCTTCTTCGTCGGCCATGAGTTTATCGGTGGCGACGTTGAGGATCGTACAGAGGGCGTTGAAGGGGATGTTCCATACCAATTTCTGCCAGCGCGCCAGAAGAAAGTCGTCGACAAGTTCCACCCTGATACCGGCCTGGCGGAAATCTTCGCTGATTTCCCGCATGCGCTGGGTGACGCCCATGGGGGTTCCGTAGGGTGAATAGTCCGCCAGACGGATCGCGCCGTAATCCAAGTGATGAATTTCGCCCGGCCCGGTCTTCATGGCGCATAGGAAACACAGGGCGCTCATGACGCGCTCGGGACCGACCACGGCCGCGACGTCTTTTTCGATGCCGAGGCCGTTTTGCATCACAAGTACTACGCCGTTGGGTGCCGTGACCGGGGGCAGAATTTCGGGGAGCAGGTGGTTGGCGGTGGTCTTGAGGGTGAGGCAGACGACATCACAGGGAGGCATTGCATCCGCCGACTTGTAGGCATTGACTTTGCGAAGGTGGAAATCGCCTTCCGGAGAGGTGATCTTCAGTCCGTGCCGGCGTACATGATCATAGTCGCTGTGCAGGAGAAAATGGACTTCCCTGCCGGAATGCTGCAGACGGGCTCCATAGAAACCGCCCACCGCGCCGGTACCGATGATCGCGAAATTACGCATTTCGCCTTCCTCCAGCGACGACCTGAACTCGTTTCCGTCAGGCTATCATAAGAGCCCGTCTTCCGGCAGGCAACGCATTAGATACGGCCGCAGTTCAGGGAGAACGTTCGTTGCTGAGCTTTAACGAATCGATAAAGATGGTTCCGGAACAGTTCGTTTCACCGGGACGCGGGAAGAAAAGGATACTGGATATGGACCGGCGCTCGTTGCGGGGCACTTTTCCGAGATCGAAGATTATGGGAGCCCAGCCGTCTTCGAGGGCAGAGGAAGCCGTGCCGACTTCGAAACGGCGGGATTCACCGCCGGAGAGCTTCAATAACAGCGTTGTTTTTCCGTATACCCAAAGCGTGAGATAGCGGTACTGTGTGAGGTCGCGGAAATCGAGGTCGCCACGGAAGTGAAGCCAACGGTCCTGCGATGATTTCTTGGTGAAGGTAATCTTCAGTGAACGGGCCCCCTGAAGCGCATTTTCATCGCTACGGCTCAGGTGCAGGCTTGGAGAGGAGGGCGTCCATGCCACGGGGGAAAGCTCCGCGGGGGAATCGAAATCGTCCACCATGAAGACTGGGGGTGGTGGGGTGCGCGGCAGGGTCAGGGCGACGTCCGGTGAAACCGGCGAAAGATTACGGGAAGTATCTTCAGCCCGGATGGCGAAGTGACAGGTTATGCCGGGCCGCAGGCCGCCGAAATGAATGTTGGTGGACGCACCCGACAGGTATCCGTCCGGGGCGGGCAGTACCGGCAGGGCCCTGGCGAAATCATTTTCGCTGCGGATGGGGCGGTATGAAAAACGCAAGTCGTAGCGGAATGGTATCCCGCCGGGTTCGTCGTCGGGTGCCGGATCCCAAGAGATCATCACTTCACCCGGCATGCGGGAGGGAACGGCGTGAAGTCCGGTCACCATTTCCGGCGGTTGGGTGTCCAGTCGGTTGACAAGGATTATCTCGTCGAGATTGAAGGATGTTGAGGGCAGATGTGCATCGGCCGGAGGCGAGAAGGAGATCTTTTCAATGGTGGCCAGATCCAGGGGTGAGTCCGTGGGCAGGGCATAATATACATGCTGCCAGCCGGTGTTTTCACTTACCCGGCCGACCTCCATGAGGGTTGAGTGATTGTTCCGGCGGTCGCGTATGGTGACGGTGAGCCGGTCGGTACCGTGGATCCAGAGCGAAACGTATGAATAGGGACTGAAGTCGTGCCGCTGCGGAAAAGCTGTGATCGCGTCGGTGCCGTTGAATGGTGTCTTGGATTCAATCTTCAACGAATGGCGGCCCGCACGTTTCAGGCGTGAATCAAGTCGTATGCTGAAAGCCGTGGAAGGTTGCCAGAGGGCATAGGGGGATACGTCGGGTGCATTCTCGAAATCGTCAACGACGCCGACGAAGCCGGCCAGGTCAAGCGCCGTGCGGACGCATTCGTTACGCATGAAGCAGCTCTGAATGAGCCCCGAACGGAAATTTTCGGCCATCAGTGC
Source organism: Kiritimatiellia bacterium (assembly GCA_029934055.1). Lineage (GTDB taxonomy): Bacteria > Verrucomicrobiota > Kiritimatiellia > B70-G9 > B70-G9 > JAOZMZ01. The sequence continues at coordinate 7,260 of JAOZMZ010000036.1, read as the reverse complement.
GATGGGCCCTTGGTCTACGGCGAGGTAGTCGGCGTCGTACCAGTCAAGTCGGGGACTGAAGGCATCGTGGAATCCGTAGCGTCCCCAGAGTTTTTTCCGGTAGTCGCGGTACATGACCCGCAGGGTGCTGAGAGCCGCGTAGGGAGTGAAGATGAGGGATCCTGCTGCCGCCGTTGGGGCGATGACGGCTTCGCGGTCGGTTTCACCCAGCTTGGGGGGGTAGCCGTAGATGGAATAACCCGATGGGCCGTCGCAACTGGTCAATCCCCAGATATTTTTTCCGGGGTAGAGTTGTTCCAGGCAATAGCGGCGGTTGGCGCGGGTGGCACGTATGGAATTGTGAAAATAATCTGCATGGCGGTCCTTCATGCCGCGCAAATTGATCCATATGTGGGGGTACTGGTGGGCGTAAAGGGGAGGGCATGCGATGAAACGGGAGGGCGGTGTTCCCATCCACTGGTAGTCGCGCGTCCATCCCTGGCTCCAGCATTGTGGTGGTATGGGATGGCTCGGTGAACCCAAGGCGAGAATGTAGACAAGCATTGAGCTCAGGTCTATATCGGCACGCAGGCGCCGGGCGCGTTGGAATCCGTTGTGGGGTGACCAGTATCTGGCAAGCGTGTTACGCCGATTGCCTTCTGCATCCTGAAGCATCCAGTCCCATTCCACATCGTTGTAAAGACGCGTGGCCAGTTGGCGGATATTTTCTTCAGTGGGATCGTCGCGATTGAAATAGGCGCGGCAGGTAAGCACGCCCGCCATCAGGTAGGCGGTCTCATAGAGGTCGGCGCCGTCATCAGCGGGAGACGCCAGAGGCACAACCTTTTCGGAGGGTATATCGTAATAGTGTGCGAAGATTCCGTGAAAGCACGGCAGGCGGGCATAAGTTTTGAGCAGGAGAAGCACTTTTTCTGCGGCGTCGGATCGGGTGATCCAGCCGCGTTCTGCGGCGGCACAGAAGGCTGAGAGTTGAAATCCGGCGGCGGAAGCCGAGGTAAGGGATGTGTCGGAGCTGCGGTCCTGGACGAGACCGTTCGTCCCGCACTCATGGATGAAATAATCGCAGGCCTTGTGTTCGAGCATGTCGAGGAAGTCGTTGTCGGAAGAATCGGGTTGCTGCAAGGCGGCGGCGTTGCGGGCGGCGAGGATCGCCACAGTGAGCAAGATCAGCTTCAAAGGTTTGTATGCGCCAGCTCGGCGGGCGGTGTAGACTTTCATGTTATGCCGTCTCCTGTCAACTCTGCCGGCGCTTCTTGGCGACGCCGGCCGGATGCAATTGGCAGGCTACAAGCAGCCGCGCGGCAATACAAGCCCGGAGGATCCTCCCCTTGCGCGGAATCCCGGCTGAGTCTCAGGGAGAAAGGTCTTTGGGATTCGGGCCGTCAGTTTGGAGCGGTTGATCGAATTGGGCTGGTGGAAGAGATTCATTGCGGAAGGATTCCCCGTGGAGATAAATTTCCAGGCGACGGGAGAGATTGCGTTTCCAGGCCGGATCGTAGTGACCGTGGTCGGCAAGCATCAAGGCCCGCCGGGCCAATGCGGCCGCATTGCGGTATTCGCCGATATCGGCAAGATATGCCGCGAGGACATCGAGCGTGAGGGGGTGGGAGGCGGCGCCCGGCAAGCGACGCAGTTGGGCGGCGATGTGCGAAGCCACCGTTCTGTTGTGGAGAGCCTGGTCCGGATGGGTCGAGAGGATCCAAAGGATGTGGTCATAGCTCTCCAGACGACAACGGTCGGCCTGGACGGCCGCGAAGAAAAGGTGGAGCGCTTCCCAAAGATGCGAGGCGGCTATGGCGGCGATTCCTTCCATGTCCCATGCCTGGGCGAGGAAGGGTTGTAGAGTACGGGCCGTACGGAAGTGGCTCGCGGCGGCCTCGGTTTTCCCGGAAGCGAGCAAGGCAGAACCGAGGTTCAGATGGGCAGCGGCGAAGTTCGGCCGGCAGGCTACTGCGGATTGGAAGGCACGGACTGCTCCGGGAAGGTCTTTGTGCTGCAGACGAAGAAGACCGCGTGCGTTGTATGCACGCGCAAAGTGGGGTTCGCATTGCAGGGAGTGGGTGTACTCTGATTCGGCCCGGGCGTAGTCACCGGCCTCGACGGCACGCAGGCCCAGGAGGAGATGCATCTCGGCCCGTGCATTGAAAGCATCGAAAGGGGTTTGTTGAGGGATATTCACGATCAGGAATACGACGGCTAGCGCGATGAGGGGAGCCATTAGGGGACGGGATGACTGACGGCTGCGGTGCAGCAGCGCGAATATTGCTTGCGCTGCGTAGATCAGGAGCAGGGGAATAACGGGGAGACGGTAACGGGCACATGGGAAGAAGATGACCAGCGAAGCGAGGTAGGCGGCGATATACCAGTTGATGAGATATGTATTCCGCCGTTTGCGGGCGGTGATCATGCCCAGGACGGCAAGTGGTGCAGCCAGGCCGAAAGGAAACGCCAGAAAGCGTGTTTTCCATACCAGTATTCGAAGAATGGCTGCATAGTCTCTGTGGATATAAATATCGAAAGTACGGGGGAGTTCGCGGGCGGTGATCAGATAGCTCGCTTTCGTGATAAGGCCACGGATGAATTCCAGGGGATGAGCAACCATGAAGGAGAGGGCCGCGTTGTAGAACCAGCGGTCGGCCCCCGCCCGGGAACAAATCCCGTAACGGCGCGGAATTTTCTGAAGGTATTCCCAGTCGGGACCCGGTCTTATGGAGAGGGTATGGCGCCAGTCCGGGTTGTTGGCGATGTAGAGATTGATTCCACCGTTTGCACTGACCGGAACCAGTGCCCCGGTGAGACGAAGATTTCTGGCGGTCACCGGGAGAATGATCAGGGCGAAACCCAGGAGGAGCAGAACCGCCCGGCGAACGGGACGGGCTGCGCAATTGTCGTGAGGAACCGGGAAAAGCGCGGCGGCCAATAGTACCGGCAGCGTCACCGCCATGTTGGGCAGTGCCAGGACGGCTGCGCCGGAGAAGAGACCGGCCGTGAACCATCTGCCGGGTCCGGGGCTTTCGACGTTACCTGGTACGATCATGAGCAGGGCCAGCAATTCCGCCGGGATGGCGAGGCAGAGCGGGAAGAGACGCAGGTTGAAGAAGACAAACGGACCGTAGAGGGCGAGCAGGAGTCCGGCCGTGAAGCCGATGCGGCGGGAAAACAGTCGCGCTCCGAGAAGAGCGGTCAGCACGCAAGAGAGTGAACCGAGGCCGGCTTGGGCTATGCGGGCGGGAAAGATATCCAGCCCGCAGGCGTTCATGATCGTCGCCAGGAAGAGGGGATACAGCGGCGGCCGAAAGTAGGGAAGGTGTTGCGCGGGGGCATGGCGGCATATGTTGAGGGCGAGAGTTTCGTATTCCTTGGCGTCGCTTATGGGGTTGGTGATGGTTGGGTCATCGCGTAACTGGAGCAGACAAGCAATTTGTATCGCCAGGGAAAGCGCGGCAAGCAGAGTGAGTAACAGGGTCCAGCGGCGGCGGGGAGATGGTATGGCCAGCGGCATCTGCTTCGCCCTTTCTCGAGCTGTCCGGCAGTCCGGTGAAGCGGCTGCGGTGTGATGTGGATTCGGCCCGGAAAAGAAAGGGCCCGGTTTGACCGGGCCCTTGCAGTGAATCCTGTCACGCGTACGTCATGAACGTTTGCGGCGGATCGCAAGCAGCGCGATCGCTCCGAGTCCGATCAGCCCGCCGACCGTAGGTTCGGGAATCTGGGTTGTCAGCGAGGCATCGTCGAACTGGAAGGCACCGGAGCTTCCCTGTCCTACCGCCGCCATCACGAAACGCGCGTAGTAGGAATTTGCGGGAGCAGTCCCGGTGACCGACATATAGGTCCAGGTCTCGCCCGGAGGAGAGTAGGAATTGGTGACCGCGCCCGCCAGCGTGCTGTGATCGTTCTGGTAGAACTCGATCTTGATATCAATGTTGTTGGCCGTATAGACTCCGCCGCCCCAGTTACCGTTGTCACTGACGGCCCAGGCGGAGGCGATCCAGATTGAACCCTCGCTGGCGATTGTATTGGTTACGGTCTGCCACCAGCCGCTGTCGGCAGCCCCGCCGCCCCAGTTGTGGAGCGTGGCCTCATTGGTACCGTCGTAGGCCCGCCATCCGCGGACGTCGGCTTCACCCCAGTATCCTCCGAAGGTCCAGCCGGGAGGTACATCCTGGGCCCAGTATTCGGTATTGGTTGCCGTATCTTGCTGGGCGTTTTCGAAACTGCCGTTAAGCAGGTCCGCCCATACGAACGTGGCCGTAGCCAAGCTGAGAATTCCGACGATCAACAGTACGCGCTTCATCGTGCCCTCCTTTGAGCGCGCCTTCCGGCGACGCTGTCACTACTTATTCCTTCCCTGATTCACCACAGGTCTTCACCGGGTTTGATCTCCGGCGGTCGACCGAATCTACGGCGCACATTAGAGCACGAGCGACGATTCAGTGTCAACGGTTTACGGGAAGGAAAAACGTTTTTTTTGCTCCGGCGGCACCGTAACGGTATGCATCTGGTATGCAGCCCCTATACCACACAGATTGTAGTTGGTGCAGGTCAGACGGCTACCAGGCTGGGGGTGCCGCAAGTCTCAGGAGTTCTTGTAAGTTTCCGGAGAAATATTCAGCTTTTCCATACGGTAGCGGAGGATGCGGCGGGTCGTGCCGAGGATTTCCGCGGCGCGGGTCTGGACGCCACCGGCGCGGCGCAGGGCGTCTTCGACGAGTTGGCGTTCGAATTCGTTCACGGCTTCTTCGAGGGTGAAAGTACCGGCCTTGAGGGGACCGAAGAGGTCGTGGGTGTGGAATTCTTCTGGCAGGAATTCCGGGCGGATGACGGCTTCTTCGTGGTGGAGGACGAGGAGGCGCTCGATGATGTTGCGAAGTTCACGGATATTGCCGGGCCAGGGATACTTGCGGAGGAGCTCCAGGGTTTCCGGAGCGACCTCGCGGGTGGCGGCACCGGTGCTGTGGCGGAACTGTTCGAGGAAATGATTTACCAGCAGCGGGATATCCTCCGGACGCTCGCGCAGCGGCGGGAGGAAGACCGGAACGACGCTGAGACGGTAATAAAGATCGTCGCGGAATGTGCCCTCCTTGACCATTTCACGCAAGTTACGGGCTGTGGCTGCGAGGATGCGTGCGTTGGTACGCACGATGTTCGTCCCGCCGACACGCATGAATTCGCGTTCCTGGAGGACGCGGAGAAGTTTGACTTGAGTGGACGGGGACATTTCACCGACTTCGTCGAAGAAGATCGTCCCGGAGCCGGCGAGGTCGAAGCGTCCCGGTTTTCGTTGCTGGGCTCCGGTGAAGGCCCCTTTTTCATGTCCGAAAAGTTCGCTTTCCATAAGTGTATCTGGTATGGCGGCGCAGTGGACGGGCACAAAGGGTTCTTCGTGGCGGGGGCTGAGACTGTGTATCAGGCGGGCAATGAGTTCCTTGCCGGTCCCGCTTTCGCCGATGATAAGGATCGTGGCGTCGGTGGCGGCGGCCTTGCGGGCGTCGGTGAGGGTGTTGAGGAAGGCCGGTGAGGAGCCGACGACTTCCTCGAGGGGGAACGCTCCGGCGACCTGGCTTTCGAGTACCTCGAGATGACGTTGAAGCCGGCTGTTCTCAATGGCCCGCTTGACGATGAATCGGACCTCATCGACATCGAATGGTTTGGAGACGTAATCCGAGGCGCCTTCGCGCATGGCCTCGACGACACGCCGAACGGAAGAGGCTGCACTGATCATGACGACCGGAAGATCGGGGTAGCGCGAGCGGATTTCACGCAGGAACTCGATGCCGTCCTTATCCGGCATTATGACATCAAGCAGAACGGCGTCCACGCGTTCAGCGGCCAGTAATGCGGCGGCTTCGCGGGCTCCGGACGCGAGTGAAACGCGATATTCCGGCTTGAACACGGCCTTGAGCGACTGACGTGCGCCATGCTCGTCGTCAACTATGAGCAGATGTTTCATCGGTCACCTCGACTGGTTTATGTTGCAATGGCAGAGTAACGGTAACTGTGGTGCCCCTGCGTCCGGATGAGATATTGATATTGCCTTTGTGGGCGAGAATGATACGGCGGGCGAGGGGCAGCCCGAGTCCCATGCCGCGGGCACGCGTGCTGCAGAAGGGCGAGAATATCTCCGAGCGTATTTCCGGGGCTATGCCGGGTCCGTTGTCGCGCACGGCGATTTCGGCACCGACGGTATCCTTCATACGGGTCACTCTTCCGGCGGCGCGGATATGGGGGGAGGGGGAATCCATGACGGCCTCGAGGGCATTGAGGAAGATTTCGGCAAAGCAGTCCGCAAGAGCCTTTTCGTCGGCGGATATCGCGGGCAGGTCGTCGGGCAGGGCGATTTCGATGCGCACGCCGTTCACCGGGCGGCGTACGAGTGCCAGATTGAGCCCGCGTTTCACCGCGCGGGTGAGGTCGGTTTTCCGGAAGTGGCGTGGAAGCGGGCGGGCGAGCTTGTTGATATTGGTGACGATCGAGTCCAGGTGTTCGATTTCCTGTTCGACGATACGCCCGAATTCGGTGCGGAATTCGGGATCGTCATGGCGCTCGCGCAGGAGTTGGGAAAAGGTTTTTATGGCGACGAGAGGATTGCGGATCTGGTGGGACATGCTGGCAGCGAGTCCGGCCCAGAAGTCGGGTGGAGGCTGTTCGCCCTGGGGCGGTGCGGCCTGGGGGGGCGGGTGGGCAGTGATTTCCCGGAGAAAGAGGACTGCGCCGGTGCAGTCCTCGTGTTCCGTGAGACGGCGCGTTTCGGCATGGAATTGTTTTTCGCCGAGCTTCCATTGCAGTGGTTCGGGCGCCTGCTGTTCGATTGTGCGCCGGAGGAGATCCGCCACGCGGGCGCCGAGGTTTTCAACCGGGCGGTTTTCGAGAAGTGCAGGGTCGAGTTCCAGTATGCGGGCGGCCACGGGATTGATCCAGCGGATACGGGCGTTGCTGTCGGCGGCGATGATCCCGACCGGGGAAAGACGCAGGACCGAGTCGAGCAGGCCGAGATGGCGCAGATTTCTCGCGGAAGTGGCGAAGTTGTGGGCATGGGCGGCCATGATGCCGCAGAAGGCGACGATACCCCGGAGATCTTCCTCATTCCAGTCACGCCCGGTGGCGGGAGGGCTGAGGAAAATCCATCCGGCGAGCCCGTTTTCACCGAGGACCGGTGCGATCAGGTCGGCGCCGATGGACTTCATGATGTCGCGCACGGCACGGGCGTGAGCGGGTGGTGAGATGCTGGAGCAGTGGGCGAGCATGAGGCTCTTGGCTTCGTCG
>JAOZMZ010000086.1 GCA_029934055.1 Kiritimatiellia bacterium | reverse complement strand
TACACTAAAGATGTAGGAATGGACAGGATTGCAATGCATCGAGCGGGCATAGGCGGAACAGCCGGTGTCTGGACCGGAATGCTGCGGCGGATCATGTTGTTCGCCGTCCAAACAAAATCATGCCGGCCAGAATCACGCTTCCCGTCTCAGCAGGTCTGCAAGCTCCCGCAGGGGAATGACTTGCAGATCATTGCCCAAGGGATAGCTTTCATCGCCAGGATAGACCACAAAGCGACGAGCCGGAGACAGGTCCGTGCACCCCGAATGGAACCCCCGTTCGGGGCGTGGCGTCAGGCTGCGCTTAACATCCACGGCCCAGAAGCGCCCATCTGGGAACTGCAAGAGTAGATCAATTTCCGCACCGCCGCTTGTTCGATAGTAATATCCCTGCACACCCTCAGGGGCAACCATCAGCAAATTCTCAATGACGAATCCCTCCCAACTCGCACCCACCACCGGATGTGAAAACAGGGCATCCATATCTCCGATTGAAAGCAAGGCGTGGGCGATTCCGCTGTCACGTATGAAAATCTTAGGGGACTTTATCAGGCGCTTCCTAACATTCGCATACCAGGCCGGCAGCCGACGCACCAGCAATAGATCAGTCAGCAGGTCAATGTAAGAGGAGACTGTCTTGGTATCAACCCCGAGATTGCGCGCCAGCTGAGTTATATTCAGCAGGCCACTCTGATGATGGGCAAGCATTACCCAAAAACGACGCAGTGTTTCGGCGGGAATGCGCCGGCCAAACTGAGGAATGTCCCGCTCCAGGTAGGTACGGATAAAGTCCTTCCTCCAACGCAAACTCTGTGCATCACTTTCAGCCAAAAGGCTTTCGGGGAATCCTCCGCGAAGCCATAGCCGATCGGGGTCCTTCGCACCCATATCAGCAACTTCCAAGATATCAAAAGGACAAAGCTCCAAATAACTTACCCGTCCGGCCAACGTTTCCCCGGATTGTCTGAGCATTTCAATGGAGGCCGATCCCAGAATCAGATAAAGCCCCGAACGGCGTCCCGCATGACGGGCGCGATCAATCAGGCCACGCAAAGTCGCAAACAGATGAGGGGTCCGATGTATCTCGTCCAAAATGACCAGACGGTCCAACTTGTCGGCAAGATAAAGTTCCGGTTCGGTCAACCGAGCTCGATCTGTTTCAGACTCGAGATCCAGGTAAATCGCGTCCTGTTGTCTCTGCACCTCAAGCGCCAATGTCGTCTTGCCGACCTGCCGTGGCCCTATCAAAACGACAACCGGAATTTCACGCAGACGCTGCATCAACACAGGATCCAAGCGGCGCGGTATTATCCTTGCATTCATGGAGTCTGCCTCCCTAATTTACACAGATAATGCAGGATGCAGTTAAAAAATTCAAGACAAAATCATAGACTTTTTTATACAATTTATACCGTTCATCCCGTCAGACGACTCACCGTCACAACATTCCACCTACCACGTGTGGCTCCCCTCCGCCCTCTAACGCCACCAAATCATGCAGCCTTTCATTGCTTGGGCGACATCCCATAAGGCGTCCCGCTTCCGTGGCCACCATCCAACGAGCTTTCTATCGGCTTTACGTGCCCTAGCCGTCCGTGCATCCGGCCCGGCAGACCGCTGTGACATGCCGCTTGCCGCTTGCACAGGCGCTGTCGTAAACTCCCTCTGCGGCTTTTGGTCCGCCCGCGGGCGTCGCCGCACTCTTGGAAGCAGCCCGCGTCGTGTTCTCTCCGCCGAGACAACTCGGCTGGAAAAGGAGCATAACATGAATACCGAGCCGATCAGTTCTTTCCGGCGGCAGGCAGCGGCATGCCGCCGCTCACCAGCGCCGGGCCTGGTCTCGGCATGCATCGCATTCCTCTCCTGCCTGGCCGTGCGTTCATCGGCCCTGACGGTGATTCAGGATGTAACCAACGATACCACGTTCACCGCAGCGGGTAGTCCTTACTACGTTTGCCGTACCTCGAACCGGGATCCCATTGTTTACACCGGCGTCACTGTCACCGTCGAAAGCGGGGTGCAGATCCTCAAAGGGTCCGGCCAGGTTCCCCAGCAGCTCCCGGAATAAAATCAAAGCCGGCTCATCTTTCCCACAAATTGACAAAGAATCCAGACTGCATATGATCACGGATAAGAGAACATGATTCAATCAAAGGAATGAATATACCCAATACCATGCATACCAGCCAATGTCGGGAAAGATACCACCGTGCGAGCATGAACGGGTGAGGCGGCATACTAGCGAAAGGCACGATATGAAGGTGTATAGCTACCTCTACTTAGTAAGAGTATCTCTTCTCTTCTCCTTATCTACAGTAATTTTCCCGTCTTTTGCAGAAGAAAAGCTGCCGGATATTGTTAAAAGGGTTCAGCCATCTGTCGTAGTTGTCCTGACATACGACGAACAAGGAAACCAACGCGGACTGGGTAGCGGTTTTTTTGTCAGCCAGGATGGCGATATCATTTCGAATCATCACGTACTCCAAGGCGCATACCGAGCTGAAATCAGGACGGCTGAAGGGCAAACTTATCCCATTACAGGGATAGTAGCCGAGGATAAAGAAGGAGATCTAATTCGCGCCGCCGTGAATATTCCACGAAAATTGGTTCATCCTATCCGATTAAGTCCTTCCATTCCTAAGGCGGGCGAGAGGGTGATGGTAATTGGTAACCCTTGGGGATTTGCACAAACGGTTTCAGATGGCATTGTCTCTGCGGTTCGGGAGGTTCCTACATTCGGCAAGATTATTCAATTCACTGCACCCATATCACCCGGCTCAAGTGGTAGCCCAGTCCTTAATATGAAAGGAGAAGTCATTGGTGTCGTAAGATCTCAGATTATCAAAGGACAGAATCTTAACTTTGCCATTCCTTCTGACAGAGTGTTCAAGCTCAAGCCGGGAAAAGGAAAGACACTTGCTGAATGGGAAACAGTCGTAGAGCAGGAAGAGCTTTACCTCAAGGGATTAACGTTTCTCTTGGCAGGAGCGTATGAGCGAGCGCTTTCATATCTTGAAAAGGCGGTAAAGAAAAACCCGCGCGATGCACATACCTTTTTTCTCGTAGGCTACTGTAACGGCGAACTTGGACACCACACTAAGGCGATAGAAGCTTACAAGCAGGTCGTCCGCCTAAGGCCTGATTATGCAGAGGCATACTACAATCTGGGAGTGAATTATGACAAACTTGGATGCTATGCTGAAGCGATAGAAGCCTATTACCAAGCGATCTGCATAAAGCCTGACCATGCAGACGCGCTCAACAATCGGGGAATGCTTTATGGCAAACTTGGGCGTTATGATGAAGGGATAAGAGACTTGAAGCAGGCCATCCGCCTAAAGCCTGACTATGCACAGGCTCTGTGGAATCTAGGGGTGATTTATGGCAAAGTTGGGCGCTATGACGAAGCGATAAAGGCTTACAGGCAGGGAATATGTATGAACCCCGATGATCCGAAGGCGCACTTCAATCTCGGAGGGGTTTATGAGAAACTTCGGCGCTATGCTGAAGCGAAAGAAGCTTATAAGCAGGCGATCCGCATAAGGCCTGATTATGAACAGGCCCACTTTCGGCTGGGGGTCGTCTATTTGGCAGTTGGGGATAAGGCTTCCGCGCTGGATGAATACAAGATTCTTAAACGCCTGAACAATGACTTAGCAAACCAACTGTTCGATCTGATTTACAGATAAGAGAATTACGTATCGTTCGTATCGTTCGCCAAGGGGGGACATACGGCGACCAAGCTTAATACCTTCGCACAACCCCCGATCACTGCCAGCCTACATATATCCGCACTAGCTACAATTGATTCAAATATGAATAGGGAGTCACAAAATCAACATCATTTATGTTGGACCTGCTTCTTAGAATAGACCCTCAAGCTGATTGATAGTTTCCGCACTCGTAGCAATCAAAGAAAAGTGATCCGCCTTGATACTTGGTGCAAACGCAACGACCTACCTTCAAATGTACAAGAAACTTTGAATCCCCCCAAGGAATTAGAAGAGATTTGTGTCTCTGAGCTTCACCAGGTTACACAGGGGGCTTTCGCCGATTTTTCGTCTAGGTAATCGGGTACAGATCTGGATGCCTTCCTTTTTCTCTGAAGCAAAATTGCGAGCGAGATCATTGAATGAAAGTCCTACCTAGCACTACGTTTGCTCTGCCGGCGAGATTGAGGGCATAGAACAATCGCTCTGTGTTGAGCGCGAAAAAGGTAGTGTAATCGTAACTGGATGCTCTCACATGAGGATCATATTCTCAAACTAGCTTTTCAATCTGGTAGATTTCATAAGTGAGGAAGCAGTCCTTGCATCTCGCCCATGCGTTACCGCGCCAGCGTAGTGATGCAGCGCGCCGCGCGCCTGCTGGCCCAAAGCGATCTGCCGGTGGAAGACATCGCCTACCAGGTGGGCTACGGCTCGGCCCAGTCTTTCTCCCGCGCCTTCCGCCGCCAGTACGGACTCTCGCCCCGGGAGTACCGCCGCCTCCATGCGGTGGCCTGACCACCACAAGCCTCGACAGCAATTGCGGCTACGTCTTTGGCAGCAACAGCGATTTACCGTCCCCCCCACTCGAGCTACACTAAAGATGTAGGAATGGACAGGATTGCAATGCATCGAGCGGGCATAGGCGCAACAGCCGGTGTCAGGACCGGGATGCCGCGGCGGATCGTGTTGTTCGCCGGGGTACTCTGGGCTACGACGGCCTCCTCACCGGCACAAACCAATCTACTGCTCAATCCGGGCTTTCTCTACGCGCCCGGCGGCGACACCAACGCCGACCCGTCAGCGCAGCACTGGCAGAAATCGGGTGAAGCCACGCGGGAATCGTGGGGATCATGCGACGGCGACGGTTACCTGGCCTCCATCCATAACTGGAACGGCACCAATTCGTCCGGGAGCTGGTTCCAGGACGTGGCCGCCGCACCCCACACCCGCTACGTCCTGGGGGGCTTCTTCTGCGCCGACACAAACTACGAGTACTCCGCGCTGCGTCTGGAACTGGAATTCTTCGACTCGTCGGCCGCTGTTCTGAGTGCGGCCACCACGCTCGTCTCCGGCGTGGGAACCGACTGGGACTACTTCGAGGTCGAAGCCACCGCCCCGGCCGGCGCCAGTACGGTGCGCTGCGTGGTGGCGGCCTTCGGGCAGAGCAACTCGGCCGCCTTCAAACTCGACTCCCTCTCCCTCGTTACGGTAGACACCAACCGTCCCGTGCTCCTCGAACCGGACGAAGGCGTGCTGACCGGGGTCAACCTGGACTGGGAGCAGTCCTCCCCCTTGGCGTTCAATCAGGATACCGAGTGGGATCACGCGGTCTTTGTCGATTTCATAGACTTCCCCCAAAGCTCCTACAGCAGCCTGGATCCCCGCTTGGGCTCCGTCCGGGATGTCGGCGGAATCTACCTCCTGACCCTGGAACCCCATAACAGCGCCGGCGGCATCGAAAACATCTCCAGCAACGACTGCCAGAATTTCGCCGGCTGGTGCGCCTACTGGAACGGCCAGGGCGTCCCGATCATCATCCGCTTCGCCCACGAGATGAACGGCGACTGGTACGACTGGAAAATGAAGCCGCACACCTACCGAAACAAGTTCCGCCTGCTGGCGGACACCATCCACCAGACGGCGACCAATACGGCCATGCTATGGGCTCCCAACGTCGCCGGCAGCTACCCTTACGGAGATTTCGAAAACATCACCATGAGTAACTACCTGGCCAACAACTACGGCACGCGGGCCGACTGGTACCTGCTCGACAGTAATGGTGACGGCATACTCAACGATGACGTCAGCGCCAAGGACGATCCTTATGCCCCGTTCTATCCCGGCGACCGCTACGTCGACTGGGTCGGAATGACGATCTACCACTGGGGCTCGTACTACCCGTGGTACTACAACGCCTGGCCCGAGGAACGGAAGCTCTTCGACCAGATCACGGGCAACTACTCCGGCTACAACGGCGACGACACCTGGAATCCCGACTTCTACGCCGAATATGCCGAGGGCCACAACAAACCCATGATGATCCCCGAGACCTCGGCCTACTACCGTCCCTCCGATCCCACCCCCCCGGCCGGTTACCCCAACTACACAAATGACGAGCTGGTCATCAAGCAGCGCTGGCTTGAACAGGTCTACAACGTCTACGGCGACGATTCCAACGCCCTGGATATCGCCGACCACTTTCCGTTGCTGAAAGGCATCAACTGGTTCAACCACTACAAGCAGGAATCCGAGGCGCAGAACGATTGGATCAACTGGACCGTCACCTCAAACGCCGATGTTCTCAGCGAATACTACGACCGTCTCAACTCCATGAAGAACGGCCGGCGTTATTTCCTCCACGCCGACGACCTGGCCGGCTATGTCTACAGTTGGAACTGTTCCATGGAGGGCTGGACCGGCGGCCCGCCACCGTTCCACGTCGCGGTGGACACCAGCTTCGCCTGGCACGGCCGGGCGGCTGTCCGGATCTATTACGACGACACTTCACCGCCCTATGGAACCAACGTCATGATGGACCTGAGTGCCCTGCAGGATGCCCGTTCCTGGTCGAACTATAACGCGGTCTACCTCCACGCCCTGGTTCCCACCAACGTCCCGTGGGCCTCCTATCGCCTCATCATGCAAAGCGCAGAAACCACTTGGGATATCCTGGCCACCACCTCCTGTCCGCCCGACGGAGCCTGGCACCGGCTCGTATTTCCCTATGCCTGGAGCAACCACGACGAATCTTCATGGCTCAACCTCTACCTCCAGGTCGACCTCGCCACCGGGACTCCCCTCACGGTGTATGCCGACGCCCTGCAGGCGGTCTGCGATAACGACCGGGACGCTATGCCCGACGGCGAGGATGCCGACGACGACAACGACGGGATGAGCGATTCCTACGAGAACACCTATGGTCTCGATCCTTTCGACCCCTCCGACGCTGGTGATGATCCCGACGGCGACAGCTTCAGCAATCTTCAGGAGTCCCGCACCAACACCGATCCTTTCGACTCCAATTCCTGCTTGCGGGTCCGCGGTATCACCTCGCAGCCGGATTCCGCCGTGTTATGGTGGGATGGTCGTTCCGGCGTCACCTACCGGATACAGCTTTCACAGGATCTGGACACGGGATCATGGGAGGACCGCCTGTCACCCACCGGCATGGACTACAATGCGACGATCACGGTCACTGATACAATCTCTTCCCTGGAGCGCGGATTCTATCGGCTCTGCGTGCCCTAGCCGCCCGTGCATCCGGCCCGGCAGACCGCTGTGGCATGCCGCTTGCCGCTTGCACAGGCGCTGTCGTAAACTCACACTGCGGCTTTTCGTCTAGCCGCGGGCGTCGCCGCACTCTTGGAAGCAGCCCGCGTCGTGTTCTCTCCGCCGAG
>JAOZMZ010000035.1 GCA_029934055.1 Kiritimatiellia bacterium | reverse complement strand
ACGATCGCCGTCCGCATTTGAGCTTGGGGTACGGGGTGCCCTCCGAGGTACATGCTGGGGCGGGGTTGGCGGGCGCCGTCCCAGGGAGGCTTCGCGCCTACGGCGCTCCGCCCCCCTGGGACCCAAGGAACAGAACAGAAGTCAGAGGGCAAAAGTGTCAAACGGAAATCAGGACGTGACAGCTACATCCCTACTTTGTCGGGACAAGCCCCAATCAACGATTAACCAATAAACCATTAACCAACCTCCGCCGCCGCCCGCACTCACCAGGTGGTCATGAAGGAATTGGTGCGACCCGGGTTGGCCCCATACGACATGACCCCCACGGTCAACCCGTCAAATATTCCGTCTCCCGCCACCGACAGACCCTTGACTATCGCATCGGCCGGATTCCCGGCGCCGCTGACCTGCAGGCGCCCGTCATAGTTGCAGTCCATGGCAATGATGTAGGGATTGCCCCAGGGATCGAGAAAATATCCGTCAGACGCCGTATAAGTGTTGCCGTTGTGGTCGGTCCCCTCCCTGGAATCTTCCGGAATCTCCACGAAGACAAATCCCTTGGGGTTGTTGGTGCTGTCCTTGGCGCGCAGAATGTTCATTACCGCGGCCTGGTGGCGTGCCTCGGATTTTCCCGCGTAAGTCAGGTCGGCCGTCCCCTGCGCCTCGGGGACCGGAAAGCGGCCATACTCCCCGTAGTAGGCCTTGATCCCGTTCCGGATCTGGCTCATTTCATGTTCCGCGCGGCTGATATCCGCCCGACGCAAAGCCCCGGTGACCGCCGGCAGAATGATTCCCGCCAGCATGGCGATTATACCGACAACCACCAGCAACTCGATCAACGTGAATCCCTTGTATCTTCTTTCCGGTGCCACGGTGCCCGCCTTTCTTTCTTCACGTCGGCCGATCCCCAGGCATGCGCTGCGTCCCCGAAAGAAATCCTGCGGTCGCCCCACTTGTCTGGTCGGCTTCAAAAATCCCCTTTCCAATTGGCAATATCATCGTCGCTGTTGGTCCCGTTGGGTCCTTCCGACCACAAGTCATATCCGAACCTCGAATTGTTGTGCGGGGCATAGTACGGGTTCCCGTCGCCATCGTAATAGTACCGGTAGTCACGCCCCCATGGGTCCATGATCCGGTAAGAAGTATTGGTATCCGTCCAACCCTTCATCACCAGGAACGGTTCCAGGCCGTCCGCCTGGGGCCGGCGCCAGAGGTTTGAACTGAGGATCGTGCTGTCATCCGCCGTAGTCTGCTGGGGATACCGTCCATATTCGATCCGATATTCCTCGAGGGCGTCCTTGATCTTTTCCAGGTCGGCCGTGGCCTTCGTGTAGTCCGCCTTGCGAGCCGCGAACCCGGCCAAACCCATCACCAGGCCCACCAGAATGGCGATCACGGCGATGACCGTAAGCAACTCGATCAGGGTGAAACCACTTCCCCGACCGCCGGAATGCCGCGTTGCCCGCCTGTTTCTCACACGAAAATCACCTCTCGCTGGACGCTCCTCAACAAGAACAGTAACCGCCGCGTCAATCGCCGTCAAGAATGGCGCCCGGCGTCACGCCGCAGGGCCGCCGGCAGAGCCTCATTCGTCGTGCCCGTAAGGACAGATACGCTCAAGCCCGAAGAGCTCGGCGATCCCCGCGCATGTTACACCGTAGAGCACCAGCGGGCGGTCGTGTTCCCGCGCGATGCGCCGGATCCCTTCCAGCGTGCCGTTGACCAGCGTCGTCCCGGTCACCAGCAGCAGGTCGGATTGCGCGATGACCGCTTCCTGTTCGCTCGCGCCGTCACGGATGGTCACCCCGAAACGTGAACCGCCGATGTTGTCCGGGTTCAAATCCGTGATCGCCACATTCTCCGCCCCGAAAGTCCGCGAAAGCGCCTCGGCGATGGCCGGGTTCAATCCCACCAGGGCGACCCGCCTCACGCCCCGGTCATAAAGACGCCCGGCGATCTCCACGGCACATTCCTCCGGCTCCTCGTCGCGGCAATGCACCGTGCCCGCGACCATCCCCATGCTGCGCATGACCGCGTTCAGAACGGCCACGAAAACCGCACGGTCCCGCGTGCGGTCCATGTCCCCCTGCAGGACGGCCTCCACCGGCCCGACAAACTCCGCCGGCGCATCGGTAAAGGCATGACCGCGCGCACCCCGGAAACGGGCTTCGATCAGCTTTTCAACTCCGCGCACGATGGGAAAATCCCGCCGCAACGGCCTGCCGATCGCCTCCTCCGGCGTCAGGACCCCCACCCGGACGCTGACCTTCTCGCCCATCAGGTCGTGCTTCTCGAGAATATCCCGCAACTTCTCCCGCGCCAGTCGCACCAGATCGCCTTCCGGAATCGTCGTCGTCATTTATTTCACCTCTCTTTCAGGTTCCGCGTCGTCTCCCAACTCGCCGGCAAAATGGCAGGCCACCCGCCGTCCCGCCGATCTTTCCCTCAACGCGGGCTCTTCCTCCACACAACGCGCGCGACGCCACGGACAACGCGGATGAAAAGGACATCCCGTGATCCGCTCGCCGAGGGTGGGCACCTCGCCTTTCAGAATAATCCTGTTTCTGCGCCGTCCTTCCAGCGAGGCATCCAAATCCGGAACGGCCGAAAGCAACGCCCGCGTGTACGGGTGCTCCGGCGCGGAGTACACCGCCTCCGCAGGGCCCTCCTCAACGATCCTGCCGTAGTACATCACCATGATTCTTTCACACATATAGCGCACCACCGCCAGGTCATGAGCGATGAACAACATCGCCAGGTTGAAGCGCCGCCTCAGTTCCCGCAACAGATTCAGAATCTGTACCTGGACCGAGACGTCCAGAGCGGAAACAGGTTCGTCTGCAATAAGCACCTCCGGCTCAACCGCCAGGGCCCGTGCAATCACGATCCGCTGCCGCTGCCCACCGCTGAACTCGTGCGGATAACGACCGGCATATGCCCCCTCCAATCCAACCGCCTCCAGCAACTCGACCGTCCGGCGGCGCCGTTCCCGCGCCGGAAGGCCGCGCGCCACGGCCAGAACCTCGTCCAGCGCCGCCCCCACGCTCATGCGCGGATTCAAGGCGCCGTGCGGATCCTGAAAAATCATCTGCACCCGCCGCCGGAAAGTGCGCAGACGCCTGCCGGCGGCTCCCGTCATGTCGACCCCGTCGAAAACGATCCGCCCGCCCGTGCTGTCTTCCAGGCGCATCAACGCCCGACCCAGCGTCGTCTTCCCGCATCCACTCTCGCCGACCAGGCCCACCGTCTCGCCGCGGGCTATCGCCAGCGATACCCCGTCAACCGCCTTGAGCGGCGCTTTCCCCCCACCGAAATAGACACGCAGGTCGTGTGCCTCCAGCAGCGGCCGCACAGCAACTCTTTGATCCTCAGTCTTCATATCTCACGCCAGCGATGACAACGTACCACGCGTTCACCATCCCATTCATCCTCCGGTTCGACACGGCGGCATATATCGGAGGCAAACGGGCAGCGCGGATGAAACTTGCATCCCTCCGGCAGACGCAACGGATTGGGCACGCTGCCGCGAATACCGCGCACCTCGCCCCCCACGCTTCTCAGCCGCGGTACCGCCGCGAGCAGCCCGCGGGTATATGGATGGCGCGGCCCCCGCAACAAATCCAGCGTGGGTCCCGCTTCGACGATCCGGCCCGCGTACATCACCAGCAGGCGTTCCGCCAGGTCGGCCACCAGCCCAAGGTTGTGGGTTATCAGCAATACGGCCATTCCCAGCTCGCGCTGGAGGCGCGCCAGCAATTCGAGAATCTGGGCCTGGATGGTCACGTCCAGCGCCGTGGTCGGCTCGTCGGCGACCAGAACCGCCGGACGACAGGCCAGCGCCATCGCAATCATCACCCGTTGCTGCATCCCCCCGCTGAGACGATGCGGGTACTCTTTCATTTTCGACTCCGCATCCGGCAGCCCCACCATCTTCAGCAGCGCCAGCACCTCTTCCCTCACGTTCACCCCCCTGCGGTGAAGACGTATGGCTTCGGCCAGCTGGTATCCGATCCGAAAAACCGGATTCAACGAAACCGCCGGCTCCTGGAATACATACGATATCTCGTTGCCCCGCAGGCGGCGCAATTCGCCCTCCTCCATCTCGAGGACGTTGCGACCGCGCAGCAACACCCGCCCGCCGGCATAGTAGCCCGGCGGTTCGTCCACCAGCCGCGCCAGCGCCAGGGCGGTCACGCTCTTTCCACAACCGCTTTCCCCCACGAGCGCATACGTGGCCCCCTTCGGCAATACGAAGCCGACACCGTCAACGGCGCGCACCAGGCCCCGCTCGGTCGAAAAATACACCCGCAGATCTTCGACGCGCAGCAATTCCTCGCTCAAAGCCATTTTCCCACATCTCCGTTCATTCAACGGCCCGTCCTCAGGCGCGGATCAAGAGCATCCCGCAGGGCATCGCCGAGCAGATTGAAGGCCAGTACGATTCCGAAAATCGCCGCCGTCGCCGCGGCCATCTCCCACCATACCCCGTGCCAAAGCCGCAGGCGCGCGTTGCTTATCATAATCCCCCAGGAGGGTTCGCCCTGCACGCCGATTCCCAGGAAACTCATGATGACCTCCGTCCCGATCGCATACGGAAACCGCAGGGTGAAGGTTACGATCACCACGTGAAATACGTTCGGCAGAATGTGCCGGAAAATTATGCGGAAATGCCCCAGCCCGAGCGCCCGCGCCGCCGTGACGTAAGGCCGCTCCTTGTGCTTGATGACCTCGCCGCGTATCAGACGGCACAATCCCACCCACATGGTCAGCCCGATGCCGAGATAGACCCCCAGCAACCCCTTGCCCACCACCATCGCAATCGCCAGGATGAACAACAGCCCCGGAATACACGCAAAAGTCGAATACAACCACACTATGAAATCATCCACCCGCCCGCCGAAATACCCTGCCAGACACCCCAACACCACCCCTATGGGTATCGCTATCAGCGAAGTCACGATCCCCACCTGGTAGGCGATGCGGGTACCCTGGATGACCCTCTGGAGCACGTCCCGGCCCAAGCCGTCCGTTCCCAATGGATGATGGCCCAGGGCCTTCAGCCCGTGAAGAAAACGCTCCAGGGAACTCATCCGCCCGGTCTCCCTCCCGCCGAACGGCGACCGCAGAAAACTGGGCGGCTGATACTGCTCGGCGAGATTGACCCGCTTGTAAGGCGGTGTCTCATCATGCAGCCGATACCACCAGTAAACGCATTCACCGTACATCGCCGCCAGCGTGTACAGGCCGACCACG
Source organism: Kiritimatiellia bacterium (assembly GCA_029934055.1). Taxonomy (GTDB): domain Bacteria; phylum Verrucomicrobiota; class Kiritimatiellia; order B70-G9; family B70-G9; genus JAOZMZ01. The sequence continues at coordinate 18,871 of JAOZMZ010000035.1, read as the reverse complement.
GCCAGGCAGACCATCGCCAGACGCCGGCGCCGCAAGCGCCGCCAGGCGTCTTGCCACAGCGTCATGCTCTCCGGAAGGCTTTCGACGCTCTCGGTATTCATCTGATTTTCACCCTTGGGTCCACCAGCGCATAACAGATATCCGTCAGGAGATTCGCCACGACGTACAACACCGCCCCGATGAAAACCACCGCCCTCAAGACGTCCACGTCGGAAGAATTGACCGCGTTGACCCCGATGTAGCCCAAACCCGGAATCCCGAAAAAACTCTCCAGCAGGAGACTGCCGGTGTAAAGAAAAGGTATGGCGATTACAGTGTTGGTCACCACCGGTATCATCGCGTTCTTGAGTACGTGCCTGAAGAGGATCCCGGCGCCGCCCACGCCCTTGGCAAGCGCCGTGCGCACGTAGTCCTTGTACATCTCATCAAGCATGATCGTACGATAGAACCGAATGTCCACCCCCAGCCCGGAAATTACCCCCACCAGAACCGGCAGCAGCAGGTAACGCCACGATTCATAGCCCCATACCGGAAACCAGCCGAGCCGGTACCCCAACAGGTACTGCCCCGCCACGATCCATACCAGATAATTGATGCTCATCAACGCCACCGAAAAGACGACGAAAAATCGGTCGATCCAGGTGTCCCGGAAATATGCGCAGACCAGTGCGAGGCTGATTCCGCTCATCAGCCCGATGAAGAAAATCGGTACCGTCAGCGTGAGCGAAGGAATGATTCCGTCCCGCAACATCCGGCTCACGCGCTGATTGGTCGCATAGGAAACGCCGAAATCCACTCCCTTCCATGCCAGCCGCCACCCGCCGCCCGCCCCGTGGACCAATTCGAGCGGAAAGAGCTGGCGCAGGTAGAAAATAAACTGCGAATCCCAAGGGTGTTCCATCCGGCGCGCCAGCCTGATGTCACGAATCATTACCGACGCCTTGCGCACCCGCAAGCCTGCCAGCACACCGGCCGGCTCGGCACCCACCCTCACCGTCACCTTGGCCCGCCCTGCGCTGCGCCCCCCGCGCCACAGCACCCGGCGCCATTCACCATCCACCCGCCGCCATTCGGACGTCCGTCCCGCCGGGACGACGTCGCCCCGGCAGAAAAATTCCACCTCGGCCCCGCCACCCTCCATGAAGCTGATATCCCAACGGTAGACCGTCTCCGGCAACAGCTCGAAAGCCGTCCGCAATTCGTATTCCCCCGGCGCCATCCTCTGCCCCCCGCCGTCCGCCGCCGCTGCACCCGGCCAGTGCATGCCCCCGCGCCTGAACGCCGCCGCGTCCCAGGCCCGCGTCCCCGTCCACCAGCCGAAGATCAGCGGCTTGTTGAACCCGCGCAGCTCGTCGAATTCTTCCAGCATCCGCGGAGAAACGTGTCGGCCGAGTGTCATGGCCGCCGGACTGCCCCCCACAACATTGAACAGCACGAAGGTTATCAGAATGACCCCCAGCACCGTCGGGATCATCTGCAATGTCCTGCGTACAACGTAGCCCCACATCCTCTTCACCCTCCGAATCGCATCTTCCAGGCGCGCCGCGCCGCGGCGTCTATGCGCAGGTACTTGACCATTCCATAGGGAAAATCATGCGGCTTGTAATTCCTGAGCCATGAGTGCCGCAAGACATAGTCCAAGGGTATCGACGTGAATATCCACGGACAGTCTTCTTCGATCATCCGGGCCATGCGGGCATAAAGCCGCGTGCGCTCGGGGCAATCCGGCATGACCCGCGCACGCTCGTAAAGCCGGTCAAACTCGGGATTGGAGTAATTCGAATGGTTCGGTCCCGGGGAGCTGTTGGGCCCGTAGAACAACTGCAGAAAATTTTCCGCATCCGGATAGTCGGCCACCCACCCCAAACGGTACATCTGTACCTGACGCCGCTCCAGCTTCCCGAGAAATGTGGGCCAGTTGTTATAACTCGGCTTTATGACGATCCCAATCCGCGTCATGAAATCAGCAAAGAGTTCCGTCGACTGCCGCATCTCGGGACTCTGCGCCTGGCCGAGATCGAGTGTCAGCTCAAGACGTCTTCCGGTACGCGGATCCCGCCCCCCGGGATAGCCCGCTTCCGCCAGCAGCCGCCGCGCCCTTTCCAGATCGTACGGAAAAAGAGCCGGCCGCTCCTCGTAACCGGCGACCCCCGGCGGGATGGGCCCGGTGGGACGCTTGATGCGGTCGTTGTAAAAATGGATCCATTCCTCGGTGTTGAAGGCACACGTCATCGCCTGGCGTAACTTGCGGTTGCCGCCGACCACCGGATCATCCATGTTGAAACCCAAATAATAGATCGAAAGGGTCGGCGTCTTAGCCAATACGATCCCCATCTCCTCCAGTTTTCGATCCAACTTGCGCGACTCCGTTATCACCGCATCCCAGTTGTCCCGGCTTATCCCCGAAGTGCTGAACTCCCCCGTAAGGAACATCAACCAGCGCGTGGAATCGTCGGAAACCACGAATTGGACGATCCGATCTATGAACGGAACCGGGCGGCCGGCATCCTCCAGCAGTCCGGCCGCGGCGTCACCCGCGGCCCCCTCCCGCGGATAAGTCTCCTTGCGCCCCGTTTCGGACCACTTCGGGTTGCGCTCGAATTCCACCCGGTAGTTCCGCCGCCATGCCTTCAGCACGTACGGACCGGTTCCCACCGGATGATTCAGGAACGATTCGCCGTAATACTCCACCGCCTCGCGGGGCACGGCGAAAGCATATTGCATGGTCAACACCCACAGCAGTTGGGGATAGGGTTCCACCAGCTTGATCTGCAACGTATAACGGTCAAGAGCCCGGAGCCCTTCCACCGGCAGATCATAATCGGTGGATTCCTGCCCCTGCGACGCCTTGCGGAACTCGTCGAGTCCAACGATGCGGTTGCGAAAAGCCCAATACCCCGTCGAGGCGTTCTTGGCATCCGCCACCCGCTTTATGGAATATACGAAATCCGCCGCCGTCAGCTCCCGCCCCCGGCCGGCCGTATTCGTGAAACACGGGTCGTCCTGGAAATAGATTCCGGGCCGGATGTGGAAGGTGTAAACCAAACCGTCCGCGGAAACCTCCGGCATCCCATCCGCAAGCAGCGGCTCCACCCGATACGGCCGTACAAGATACGAGTACTGCAGCAGCCCCTCGTAGATCTTCGAAATTGCCATCGCCGAGGCCACGTCCCCGGCCTTGACGGGATCGAATCCACGGATACGCGCGGTCGCCCCGTACATGACCATCTCACCGCTGGCCGCACCCGTATCCAGCCGCCGGGTTCCCCCGCATCCGGTGCAGGTCAGACCACACAGCAATAACCCCGCCGGCGCAACCAACCGCCACCATTGGGTCGCGGGCGCCTTCATGGCCGCCCTCAGGGCTGCTTTGCCCCGCCGCCGGACGCCGGTCCTGCGGCCGACCCGGATTCCGTTTGAGCCGGCTGCGCCGCCGGCGCGGCCTCCCCACCGATGTCCGCCCCCGGCAATGTGGGTACACCGCCGGGCTCCTTCACCGGCCGAGTGCCGGTCGGCGGCGGCACCCCCGCCGGACGCGCCTGGGGAGCGGCATAACGGTGCATCAGCGAACGCGCCCGCGCACCGGAAAATATCACCGCCAACCCCAACGTGTTCAGCAGAAACACAGTGCTCAAAACCACCGTAATGCGCGTGAGCACATTGCCCGCGCGCGACCCGAACAGGGACTCGCCCACTCCGGCTCCGAACGCCAGGCCGAGCCCTTCACTCTTGGACTTCTGCAGAAGAATTACGGCTATCAGCAACACGCTGCAGATCACTTCGACGGCCATCAGAATGGAACGCAGTATAATCATCACACCGCCCCTCCCGCGGCAGGCCGCAACGCCGCCTTCACGATCTCTACGAAGGAGACCGCCTTAAGGCTCGCCCCGCCGACCAGCCCACCGTCAATGTCCGCTTGGCCGAAAAGCTCGGCCGCGTTCTCCGGCTTGATACTGCCCCCGTACTGAATCCGTACCGCCGCCGCCACGCCCGCATCCACCATCTCCCGCAGAACACCGCGGATGAAGGCGTGCATCTCCTGTGCCTGCTGCGGCGTAGCCGTCCGCCCCGTGCCAATCGCCCAAACCGGCTCATAGGCGATGATGACGTCTATCCAGCGCCCCTTCTCTATCCCCGCCAGGCTGCCGCGCAGCTGCTTCTCGACTACTTCTTTCTCCCGGCCGGCCTCACGTTCCTCGAGGGATTCACCCACACACACGATCGGTCGCAAGTACGACTCAAGCGCCGCGTGAACCTTGCGGTTGACGATCTCGTCCGTCTCATGAAAGTACTGCCGCCGTTCACTGTGCCCGAGAATGACATAGTGACAGTAAAGCTCCCGCAGCATCTCGGCGGCTATCTCGCCGGTATACGCACCGCTCTTTTCCCAGTGCATGTTCTGGGCCCCCAAATCAATCTGCGTGCCGCTGATTTCCTCCCCCACCGCCTTGAGCGCCGTGAACGGCGGACACAACACCACGTCTACTTCCCCGATTTCTCCAAGCCCGCGCTTGAGCCCGGCAACCAAATCAACCGCCTCGGCGACGGTCTTGTTCATCTTCCAATTACCAGCGACAATCGGTTTTCTCATCTCAGTTCACCATCCGCTTTCTTATTCGGCCTCTGTTCTACGCCGCGCGCTCGTCCTTGTCGTCAAGGGCCTGGACCCCCGGCAGCTCCTTGCCCTCCAGGAACTCGAGGCTGGCCCCGCCGCCGGTGCTCACATGGGTCATCTTGTCGGCCAAACCGAACTTCTTGACCGCACTGGCACTGTCACCTCCACCGATGATGCTCACACAGTCCGCCGCGGCCAGCGCTTCAGCCACCTTACGCGTCCCCGCCGCAAACGGCTCCATCTCGAAACATCCCAGCGGACCATTCCAAACCACCGTCCCGGCACTCACTATCTCACGCGCATACATCTCGCTGGTGCGCGGGCCGATATCCAACGCCATCCAGCCCTCCTCGATCCCGTCCTCACCCACTACGCGCGTCTCCGCAGCGGCATCGAACTTGTCCGCCACCACGTTGTCAACCGGCAAGAGCAGCTTGACCCCCTTGGCCGCGGCCTCCTCCATGATCCGACCCGCCAACTCGATCTTGTCTTCCTCCACCAGCGATTTCCCGGTCGCCAGACCCCGCGCCCGATAGAACGTATACGCCATCCCGCCGCCTATCAGCAATGCGTCCACCTTCCCCAGGAGGTTCGTCAATACGTCTATCTTGCCGCTGATCTTCGCCCCGCCGATAATCGCCACAAAAGGACGTTTCGGATCGGCCAGCGCACCGCCGAGGTATTCGATCTCCTTCTCCATCAGGAAACCCGCAACCCGTTCCCGGCAAAAACGCGGAACCACCGCCACCGAGGCATGCGCCCTGTGCGCCGTGCCGAAGGCATCGTTGACGTACACATCCCCCAACCCGGCCAACTTGCGGGCGAATTCTTCCTGCCTCTGACGCATTTCCGACCGCGCCGCCGCCTTGGCCTTCTCACCGGCGTCCTCCGGCGTCTTGACCTTGCCCTCCTCCTCCGGATGGAAACGAAGATTCTCCAGCAGAAGCACCCCGCCGGGCTTCAACGCCGCCGCGGCTTGCTCCACCTCGCTGCCCACGCAGTCCTCGGCGAAGACTACCTCGCGCCCCAGCAACTCGCGCAAGCGCACCGCCACCGGCCGCAGACTGAACTCCTCGAGACGCTTCCCCTTCGGCCGGCCGAGATGACTCATCAACACCAACGAGGCTCCCCGATCAAGCACATAGTCGATCGTGGGCTTGGCCGCGGTGATACGTGTATCATCAGCCACCGCACCGTCCTTCAGCGGAACGTTGAAATCCACCCGCATCAGGACACGACGTCCATCCAAAGCAACATCCCGTACGGTTTTCTTGTTCATCAACCAAGCGCCTCCCGGCGGCCTCTCCCGGACCTCAGCCCAGTTCCGCCATCCGCTTGAACAAATCGACACAACGACAGGAATAACCATATTCGTTGTCATACCACGAAACCAGCTTCACCTGCCGCTTGCCGATCATCATCGTGCTCAGCGAATCAAAAATACTGCTGTGCGGATTGCCGACGATATCCGTACTGACCAGCGGATCCGTGGAATACTGGAGAATCCCCTTCATGGGACCTTCGGCGGCCGCCTTGAGCGCGGCGTTGATCTCTTCCACGGAACTATCCCGCTTCAACGTGCATACCAGATCCACCAGCGATCCGTCCGGCGTCGGAACCCTCACCGCAATACCGTTCATCTTTCCGGAAAGCGAGGGAATCACCAGGCCGATCGCCTTGGCCGCGCCGGTACTCGTCGGGATGATGTTTATCGCCGCCGAACGCGCCCGCCGCAAATCTTTGTGCGGCAGATCCAGCAGCCGCTGATCATTGGTATAACTGTGGATAGTGGTCATCAAACCGCTCTCGATCCCGATCGCGTCGTTGACCGCCTTGGCAAGCGGCGCCAGACAGTTCGTGGTACATGAGGCGTTGGAAATTATCTTCTTGTCCGGCGTCAGATCCTCGTCGTTGACCCCCAAAACCACGGTGGCGTCAACGTCTTCCGGACCCTTGGCAGGCACACTCAACAACACCCGCTTGGCACCCGCCTCCAGGTGCAAAGAAATCTTGTCCCGTGTCCGAAATACGCCCGTGCTCTCGAGCACGATTTCGGCCCCCAGATCCTTCCAGGGCAGCTTGGACGGATCCCGCTCAGCACTCACCGGGATCTCCCGACCGTCCACAACGAGGTTGCCGTCCTTCACCGATACCTCACCGGAAAAACGCCCGTGCACGGAATCGTATTTCAGAAGGTGGGCCAGTGTTGCGGCGTCGGTTATGTCGTTTATGCCCACTACCTCAAAACCAGGATCAGCGTGCATGAGCCGAAAAACCACGCGACCGATCCTTCCGAACCCGTTGATCCCTATTCGTACTGCCATTTCCGTCTCCTTTCCTGTCTACTGTTGCGGACCTACCGTCTACTCAATCCATAGATTCTTCCCCGCCGACCCCTGCGCGCCGACGGCACGCATACTCTCTCCCTCATCCGCAAGACTGCGTACACTACTCCAGCCCGCCACATTCGTCAACATCCTATCCCCACACCTCTTGAACCTGTCCCGCACACCCCTGCGCCTACCTCACACACCCCGCCCTCCCCCTCATCACGTATAATATTTATGCAGCTAATGCCGGCTGTATTTCTTGACAAATCGGAGAGCGTGCCGTATCAATAAACGAAAATGAATTAACAGGCAGCGAGATGCAACCGTGAACGGTTACTACAACAACACGGAAAAAAGCGGCGGCCCGGCGGCACAACCTTCTCCAGTCACCGCACACCAACGTGCGGTTTTCCGCGCGGGCCCGGTTCCCGGCCACGTAATCGCTTCCTGGCCCGTTAAGGAAGCCGGCCTGCCGGCCCGTATCACCAACCGGGCCCCGGAACACGGTTGCCACACGGTCGGGGAAATTCTCGCCATCTCGGACGCCGAGCTCACCCGCTGGCGCAGCGTAGGTAAGGTCTCACTCCGCAAGAGACATGAATACACCCGCCTTTGCAATGCATTGGAAAACGGCGTGCTGACCTTCTCCGGATTCCATGAAATCCTGATGACATTCCTCGATGAAGACGAGCTGGATGTCATCGCCACCCGCTTCCGCCTCACCACGCGCGACATGGACTCGCCCCGCCGCCTGACGACACTCCAGGCAATCGGCGATCCACGCAACAAGACCCGCGAACGCATCCGCCAGGTTGAAGATGCCGCGCTGTCCAAACTCTCCTCCCGCCTGGGACGCGCCTGCCTCGAACCGGTATACCGCTACTTCAAGGCCCGCCTCCACGAGCTCAACCGCACATCCACCTGCCGGCAGCTGGCGGCGGCTTGTGACCAATCACTTTTCGATAACTACAATCCCTGCAACGTTCTCTTCCTCCTGGCCGCGCTCAGTCCCCGGGATGTCACCTATTTCAACGGAGTCTTCAGCCTCCTGAGCCCCGCCACCCTTTCGCAGCTCACCAGCCAGATCAGAGCCGCGCTCCACGCCGTGCCCCACCCCTGCTCAGTCGAAGAAACCATCGCCGCCATGACCGAACCGGCCCCGCTGAAATCTCCCGAAGAACTCGCCGCCGCGGTCGGTGCGCTCCTGCATTACATCTCCGGCGTCGCCGCCCTGACCGACGGTCGCTTCGTGCACGAGGCCAACATGGCCAGCATCGTAGCGGAAATTCTCACCACGGCCGGTACACCGCAACATTTTCGGAAAATAACCGCCGCTCTGAATGAACGCCTGGTGCCGGGCTCCCGTAAAGGCGCCGGATTCGTGCTCGATATCCTCAATTCCGATGACCGCTTCTCCCGCGTGGAGCGCGGCATCTATACCCTGCGCTGATAAGCCGAATCCCGCCGAAGCCTCCCCCGCCGTCCACCATCCCTATCGGAATCCGCGGCCTTGTATACCATCTGTGGCCGCGTTATCGTTTGCTGCCATGAAGCTCATAGATCGCTACATCCTATCATCCTTCTTGCATCCTCTGGGCTACTGCCTGGCGGCCTTCTCCATGGTCTACGTGGTCTACGATCTGTTCGACAACCTGCCGGACTTTATCCACGCCCATACGCCGCTGCACGAAGTCGTGCGTTTCTACGCCTTCCTCATGCCCTCGGTGCTGATCTACATTGTCCCCGTCTCACTCATGCTGGCCGTGCTCTACAGCCTTTCCAACCTCACCCGCAACAACGAACTGACCGCCATGCGCGCCAGCGGCGTGAGCATCTATCGGCTGATGATCCCCATCGCCGTAACCGGCGTGCTCGCCTCTCTGCTGGTTTCCGCCGTCAACGAGACCATCGCCCCCTGGTCGGCCTACTGGTGCCACCAGTTCATCCGCTCTCAAAGACACAAGGGCCGCATGGATGTCTACCTGGCCCACAACGTGGCCTACAAGAGCCAGCAGACCGGACGCACCTGGCTCATCGGAACCTTCGACACCCGCACCTTTGATATCCGTAACGTGGAGGTCGTCCAGCAGCGCCCGGACGGCTCCGACGAAAGCCGTATCCAGGCCTCCGAAGGGCTCTGGCTCGATGGCCGCTGGTGGTTCCGTGACCTTACCATACAGAAATACGATCACGCCGGCCGCCCGACCGGGCCGCCCTACCGGGAACGCGGCCGTGAAATGCGCGAGTACACGGAAACCCCCATCCAGTTCCTCAACGAAGTCCGTGATCCGCAATTCCTCTCGGCACGCGACATGGCTCATTATATCAGCACGCATAGCCACCTCTCGCCCCGTACCATCGCGCGGGTACGGGTCGATATGCACCAGCGTCTGGCAATGCCCTGGACCTGTCTGGTGGTCACCCTGCTCGGAATACCGTTCGGCACCCAGACCGGACGTCGCGGCGCACTCGTAGGCGTCGCCATGTGTCTGCTGCTCTTTTTCCTTCTTTATCTGTTCATCAATCTCGGGCTCATCCTCGGGAAAAAAGAAATTCTTCCCGCCTGGGTCGCCGCCTGGTCACCGAACCTGATCTTCCTCGCCGTCGGCGCCGTCCTCATCCACCGCATGCGCTGATAACCGCCGCCAACGGAACCCGACCGAAAAACGGTACAGCGGCGCTGTCATCGGCCCCGCAATTCTTTCCCGTTGTAAACCCGGGCAAATGCACGCTATACATGCACCACTATGGAAAATGATCGTGTATTCAACATGAACTGCCCCATTCCGGATGAACAGCACTCCCACGTGCGCATGGCACACGGCAGCGGCGGATCTCTCATGCGGCGCCTCATAGAGGAAGTCTTCCTGGTGGCCTTCGGAGGCGATCGGCCGCCCCCTCTCAACGACAGCGCCGTGCTGTCGCTACCACCGGGCCGCCTCGCCCTGACAACCGACTCGTATGTCGTGTCGCCCCTGTTCTTCCCCGGTGGAGATATAGGCACCCTCGCCGTCAATGGTACCGTGAACGACCTCGCCGTCGCCGGCGCCCGCCCGCTCTATCTCACCGCCGGGTTCATCCTCGAGGAAGGACTCCCCATGGAGACCCTCGAAAAAATCGTCTCCTCGATGCAGCAGGCCGCCGCGGCCGCAGCCGTCCGTATCGTTACCGGCGACACGAAGGTCGTCGAGCACGGAAAGTGCGACGGCATCTTCATCAACACCGCCGGCGTCGGCCTGCTCGAACACGATCTGGAAATCGGCCCCTCCTCGATGAGACCGGGCGACGCGGTTATCGTCAGCGGCGACATCGGACGCCACGGCATCGCCGTAATGGCGGCCCGTGAAGGCATCGCCCTGGAAACCTCCCTGCAAAGCGATTGCGCTCCCCTGGCCGGGCTGGTACAGGCCCTCCTCGAGGACGGCATCCGCCTGCATTGCATGCGCGACCTCACCCGCGGCGGCCTCGCCAGCGCTGCAATCGAAATCTCCAGGGACGCCCACCTGAACATCGCCCTCGACGAATCCCGCATACCCGTCGGGCCTCAAGTGTCGGCGGCCTGTGAACTGCTCGGGCTGGATCCCCTTTACATAGCCAATGAGGGACGCCTTCTCGCCGTCCTTGATGCGGACGATGCGGACCGCGCCCTCGAAATAATGCACCGCCGCCCTGAATCCGCCGCTGCGCAGCACATTGGAACAGTGACCGATGGAGATGGACGCGTCATCCTGCGCAGCGTCATCGGCTCCGAGCGCGTGCTTGATTTGCTCAGCGGCGACCAGCTCCCCCGCATCTGCTGAATGCCGCCGTCGTGTTTTTGCTTGATACGATAGCCGGTTGACAATAAAAAGACTGCTTTCGTTTGCCGACCCAGAATCGAGTGGGATAGTTTCAGAAAAATCGGGCAAGACAACGTGAAAACCGAAAACAAAACAACACCGGCCGCCCCACGCAAGGTGCTGGTCGTCAACGCCGGCAGTTCTTCCCTCAAGTTCATGCTCTTCTCAATGGAGGGCGAAATCATGCTCGCCCGCGGAATCGTCGAGCGTATCGGCCTGGAAGGCACCCGCCTGAAGTATTTCCGGCACGACGAGCGCCAGCTTGTCGAGGAAGCCCCGGTCTCCGATCATGACGGCGCCCTGCGCCTGATCTGCGGAAAGCTGGTGGATCCCGACTGCGGCGTGATCGAATCGCTCGCGGCCGTCGAAGCCATCGGTCACCGCGTCGTCCACGGCGGAGAAAAGTTCCACGACTCGATCACCGTTGATGACGAGGTCAAGCGCATCATCCGCGAATATGCAATCCTCGCCCCTCTCCACAACCCACCCAATCTCAGCGGCATCGAAGCCTGCGAACGCGTGTTCCCCGGCGTTCCCAACGTCGCCGTTTTCGACACCGCCTTCCACCACTCCATGCCGCCGGCATCCTATCTCTACGCGATACCATACAACTATTATGAGCGCTACGGTATCAGGAAATACGGCTTCCACGGGACTTCTCATAAGTACGTCGCCTATGCGACGGCCCGCTTCCTCGGCAAGGACATCAGCGAGTTGCGACTGATAACCTGCCATCTCGGCAACGGCTCCAGCATCACCGCGGTTGACCGCGGCAAGGTCGCCGATACCAGTATGGGTATGACTCCCTTGCCCGGCCTGGTCATGGGCACCCGCTGCGGTGATATCGACCCCGCCGTGGTCCTCTATCTCGTCCGCCAAGGTATGTCCGCCGACGAGATCGATCATCTTCTCAACAAGAAAAGCGGCCTGCTCGGCGTCGCCGGTATCGGCAGCAGCGACATGCGCGACATCATAGCCGCCGCGGAAAAGGGAAATCAGCAGGCCTCGCGCGCCCTTTGGATGTTCGTCCACCGCCTCGTCTCTTACATCGGCTCCTACTACACCATTCTGCATGGAGCCCACGCCGTGGTCTTTACCGGCGGCATCGGCGAGAATTCCGCCTATATCCGCGCCCGCGTCGTCTCCCAACTGGGGGTGCTCGGATGCCACCTCGACGAGGGAAAGAACAACGTCTCCGGCCAACCCGCCGTGATCAGCGATGAACGCAGCACCCTCAAGGCCATCGTCATGCCTACCAACGAAGAACTCATGATCGCGAGGGAAACCGCCCGGATTCTCACTTCCTCGGCGGATCCATCCCGCCCGCAAGCAAGTCCCGGAGGGAACAATTCGTGAGCCTGCTCGATATCCTCATCCCACGCGCACGCGAAGTCGAAGCCGTCATCGTCCTGGCCGAAGGCCAAGACCCCCGCGTCATCCGCGCCGCGCGTGAAATCGTCCGGCGCGGTATCGCCGGGGTGATCGTCCTAGCCACACCGGACGAACTGGCGAAGGCCTCCGATGCCGCCGGCGTATCGCTCGCACAAACAGATGTCCAAATCGTGGACTTCCAAAACTCCGAATACGCCGAGAACTTCGCGGAAGAATTCCACCGCCTTCGCTCCCACAAAGGACTCTCCCTCGATCAGGCCCGTCAGATCATGAAAAACCGCCTCTACTTCGGTAACATGATGGTCCGCCAAGGAATGGCCCAGGGTATGGTCGCCGGCAGTATCGCCTCCACCCCGGATATGCTCCGCGCCGCCTTCCGCTGTATCGGAACAGCCCCCGGCTACCGCATCGCCAGCAGTTGCTTCATGATGGACCTCACCCGCCCGACTCCGGGAGGCGAAGATATCCTCGCCTATGCCGACTGCGGCGTGAACCCCGATCCCGGTCCCCAACAACTCGTGGACATAGCCGCCGCCACCGCCGAAACCTTCACCGCTCTCACCGGCAGAACCGCCCGCGTGGCATTCCTTTCCTTCTCAACCCATGGCAGTGCACGCCACCCCCTCGTCAATAAAGTGGCCCGGGCCACCCTCGCGGCCCGCGAACGTTTCACTCGTGAAAACAACGGCATCATCTGCGACGGCGAAATCCAGGCCGATGCAGCGATCGTTCCCGACGTGGCCGCCAAGAAGTGTCCCGACAGCGAACTGGCGGGCCGCGCCAACGTCCTCATCTTTCCGGATCTCCAGTCCGGAAACATTTGCTACAAGCTCACCGAACGACTCGCCGGCGCCCGCGCTTATGGACCGATCATCCAGGGGCTGGCCCATCCGGTAAACGATCTCTCCCGCGGATGTTCGGCTGAAGATATCGTCGGCGTCGCCGCCATAACCGTCTGTCAGGCGGCCCGCCTCAAATGACACCGCAATTCCATTCCAGCTCCTTACCGTTAGCCTCCACAAAGCCGATGTTGTCATCAGACAACGCTTGAATTATTTTTACTGCCGATGCACATCCAATAACGGAGTCCCGATGAAATGAAGACCCGTACTGCAACGCTCTTGTTCTACACCATTCTCATATTGATGTTCGTCGCCTACTGGACGATCTACGTTCTCTGGCCGGCCTTTCACGCCCGCTATCTTCAGGGAGAAGATCATATCATCGAATGGATAACCTTCCTCGGTTTTGCCGCAGCTACCATCATCGGCTTCCTCACACTGAAAAAACATCATCGCAGCATGAGTCGCCTCGCACGCGCATACATGCTGTTCCTCTTCATCTTCGCCCTGGTGTGTGCCGGCGAGGAAGTCAGTTGGGGCCAGCGCATCTTCGGATTCAAAACACCGGAAAAGATCGAGAAAATCAACGAACAGCAAGAGTTCAACATGCACAATCTTCATCTGAAATATATACATCCCAAGGGCATCTTCACGCTGGCCGTGGAACTATTCGGTATCGTCACCCCGGTGATCTTCTTACGCGGCATGCGACGCTCACAGAGCGGGATGCGCCGCTTCATTTCCCCCCCGGCGCTGGTTCCCGCCTTCATCATCCCGGAACTCATCGGCACTCTCGGCGATTATATCCGCAGAATGAACCCGCCGCCCTTCAGCGGCCACCTCTTGCAAATCATCCGTTCCCAGGGCGAGGAACTCCAGGAAATGTACTGGAGCCTCAGTCTGCTGGCTGCCTTCCTGTTCATCAACGCCGCCTGGCGTCATCACGCAGCCACTACCCGGAAGGCGCCTTCGCCGCCTCAGCGCTCAGATGCGTGAAGGCCCCGCGATACTGATCCCCCTGCGTCCGTGCATGTGGCAAATGGCTATCGCCAACGCGTCGGTTGCGTCTTCGGCCGGTAGCTCTTCCAAGCCCAGGATCGAGCCCACCATTCGGCCTACCTGTTGCTTGTGGGCGGCGCCGGTCCCCACCAGCGCCTGTTTCACCCGCCGCGGGGAATATTCGTAGACCGGAATCCCGCTTCGCTCGCACACCGCCAGCACTACACCGCGTGCTTCTCCCAGAACCAGCGCCGTGCGCACGTTCCGGCAATAGAAAATACCTTCTATAGCCGCCTCCCCGGGCCTGAACTCGTCCACGATCGCTGCGAGACGATCCTCTATATGCGCCAGGCACTGCGCGTGACGCCAACCGGATGGATTACGGATCACCTCGTAATGCACCGCCCGCATTCCCCCATTCCGGCTCAACTCTACAATCCCCACTCCGGAAGCCCGCAAAGACGTATCCACCCCCATCACCGAACGCACCCCAGCCTTGTTATCGGCCTTGCCCATCGGAAGCCTTTTCATCACGCAGTCATCTCACCACCCGGCGCCCGCTCTGCCGCCCCCCATCCTTCTTCCCGCAAAAGCCCCGTCGGCGAGACTGCCAAGCATCAGTCTCCACCGCTCAACTGCGCCAGAAGACTGTCATCTATGTCGAAATTGGCATAGACATTCTGCACGTCGTCCAGCTCTTCCAGCATCTCGATGAACTTCAGCAGTGCCGCCGCCTTTTCAACGTCCGTAACCGGCACCACCGTCTCGGGCATCAGAGTGATCTCGCAGCCCACCATCGGTATCCCCGCGGCATTGAGGGCCTCCACCACCTTGGAGAAATCAGCCGGATCGGTCGTGATTTCGTAGTGCTCACCCCCGCGCCGAAAATCCTCGGCACCCGCCTCCAACACCAGTTCCAGCAGGCGGTCCTCGTCGGCCTCGCTCGTCCGCACGATGATATGCCCCTTGCGTTGGAAACTCCGCATAACGCTGCCCTGACCGGAAAGACTCGCGTTGAACCGGTTGAAGACGTGGCGTACTTCCGCCGTCGTACGATTACGGTTGTCGCTCAGCGCCTGGACTATGACGGCCACGCCGCCGGGGACATATCCCTCGTAAAAAATTTCCTCCAGGGCCGCGCCGCCGCTCTCGCCGGTGCCCTTCTTGATGGCCCGCTCAATATTGTCCATCGGCATGTTGGCGGCTCGTGCCTTTTGAATAATCGCCCTCAAAGTGATGTTGGCCGCCGGGTCTCCGCCGCCGTCACGCGCCGCCACCATGATTTCCCTCGCGAGTTTGCTGAAAAGCTTGCCACGGCGGGCATCTGTCGCCGCTTTCTTGTGCTTGATGGTAGACCACTTACTATGACCACTCATGTGCTGCCGATCCTCTCATTGGCGGCTTGTATTCCAGCCCGACTGTAACCGTCCTCTTCCCGTTCAGTCCTCCGTACTGCGCTCCTTCTCCGCCGCCGCGATGATCTTCTGTGCAATGTTACTCGGCACGGTCTCATAGCGCGCAAACTCCATTTCGAACGTACCACGGCCCCCCGTAATGCTCCGCAACTGGGAAGAGTACTGGAACATCTCCGCCTGCGGAACCTCCGCATGAATCACCTGGAGGCCTTCCTCAGCGCCCATCCCGAGAATTCGCCCCCGGCGATGATTGAGGTCGCCGGTCACGTCTCCCATGAACTGTTCGGGAATCATCACCTTGACTTTCATGATCGGCTCCAGGATCACCGGCTTGGCCTTGCTCATTCCATCCCTGAAAGCACGTGCCGCCGCAATCTTGAACGCGATCTCCGAAGAATCCACCTCATGATACGATCCGTCGTACACCGTGACCTTCACGTTGGTCACCGGATAGCCGGCCATCGCCCCGGCACTCATTCCCTCCATGAGGCCCTTCTGAACCGCCGGAATGAATCCACTCGGAATAGCCCCCCCGACTATGTTGTTCACAAACCACTCTTCATCTCCGGGATCCCGCGGCTCCACCTTCAAATAGACTTCTCCGTACTGGCCTCTGCCGCCGGTCTGCTTCTTGTGCTTGTAATGCCCCTCGCCCAAGGTCGTCACCGTCTCCTTGTACGGCACCTTCGGCGTATCCAGTACGACGTCCACCCCGCTGCGCTCCTTCAGGCGCTTCACCGCCACATCGAGGTGGACATCCCCCATGCCGGACAGTATGAGCTGCTTGGTCTCGGTATTTCGTTCGACCCGCAGAGTCGGATCTTCTTCGGCGATGCGTTGCAGACCGCCGCCGAGCTTGTCTTCGTCACCCTGCGTCTTCGGCGAAATCGCAAAAGACATAACCGGACTCGGGAATCTGATCTCCGGCATGCGCCGCTCTACGCCGGCAGCCGCCAAGGTGTCATTGATCGCCGTATGCTTCAACTTGGCAATCGCCACGATATCGCCGGCGTGCGCCTCGGAAACATCTTCCTGCCCCTTGCCCCTCACGAAGTAAAGCGTCCCGATCCTCTCCTTCTGTTTCTCGTTGACGTTGACAACCTCACTATCGGCCTTCAGCGTTCCCCCGTACACTCTCACGAAGGTCAGCTGTCCGACGTACGGATCGTTCATGCTCTTCCAAACCAGCCCGATGAATGGCGCCCCGGTGGATGCATCCACCTCTTCCCCGTCAGCATCCCGCTTGGCCGCTTCCGCCGGCGATGGGAACAGCCGCCTGATTCCTTCAAGAAGATTTTCAACACCCACCTCATTCCGGGTCGCACACGCCCATACCGGAACCAGACTCCGGCTGCGAACGGCCCCCCGCAGGCCCGCTCCGACCTCATCCGCGGACAAGGACTCGCCTCCGAGATACTTCTCTATCAGGGCGTCATCCGTCTCCGCAGCCGCCTCGATCAACGCGTTCTGAAATTCCTCCGCCCCTCCCTCCGGAACGGTTCCCGCTGCGTCACCCCCGATTACTTCCACAACACCCGACCCGTCCGCCTTCGGCAAAACCACCGGCACGCACCGCTTGCCCCAAATCTCCCGTACCTTCGCCAGTGTTCCGGCATAATCGGCGTTGTCCTTGTCAATCCCCGTGATAACGATTCCACGCGGCAGCTCCAAATCCTCGCAACGGCGCCATGCGCGGTTCGTCCCCACCTGGATGCCGGAAGTCGCATCTATGACTATCAGGGCAGCGTCCGCCACCGCCGAGGCCGCTACCATCTGCCCGTAGAAATCGGCATAGCCCGGCGTGTCGATAAAGACCATCCGCGTCGTCTCGGAATCACTCTTGTAGACTCCGTCGAACGGTTTGGCCCAAATGGAGATGCGCCGCTCCTTCTCTTCATCGGTCCAGTCGCTCATGCTCGTGCCGTCATCGGGCGACCCCATCCGCGTGTTCATTCCCAGCCGGTAAAGCAAAGCATCGGTCAACAACGTCTTGCCACTGCCGGTATGCCCCAGTAGTACAAAGTTGCGCACGTTCTCGATCGGAATATCTTTCATATCCTCATCCTTCCAGTCAGGCCGAATTCATCACCTGTTTCTGAATACGTCCGCGACGACACGATCGGCATTTCATACAAAAAAAACATCCACCCCGGCAACAGTTTTGTACCCCTCCG
Organism: Kiritimatiellia bacterium; assembly: GCA_029934055.1. GTDB lineage: Bacteria > Verrucomicrobiota > Kiritimatiellia > B70-G9 > B70-G9 > JAOZMZ01. Next base: position 1,262 of record JAOZMZ010000035.1, on the reverse strand, counting down.
ATCCCCAGCCGGCCCCCCCTGCGTTCCTCCCCGGCTGACCGCATCAAACCGAAAAGAATCCCTCGGCGGCCGATTCACGCAGGAAAAAGTCCGCGGTAGCTGACCCCGCGGCGGCCCTCCGCCATCCAGTCCGCCACGGTCTCCCTCCACTCCAGATAGTGCTCAGTCTGTTTATGAGCCAGGGCCGCCTCCTTATCCTCGTAAGCCTCATACAGCACGAAACGCGCCGGATCATCAACCGACTGAAGAACATCGAAACGACGGTTGCCCGGCTCCTTCACCGAGGCTTCATGGTTCGCCCGCGTCGCCTCGATGAACTGCTCCACCCGCTCAGGATGGACATGCACGTAAACCAGCGTCACATACATCACCATTCTCCTCATCTGGCAGACAAGATAACGGGAGATATCATATCCGCCCCCCCCGCAAAACACAAGCCGCCGCTCACAGCCCTCATGAAGGATGTACCGAGACCGGTTCCTCTTCTTCCCCGGCGATCGGATGTTTCGGAAAAAAGGGCGTCACGAACGCGTAGATAAACCCCGCCGCACTTATGGCCAAGGCCGCCACCACGGCAACATCCGTCCGCATGAAAAGGAACAGCACGAAAAATACGCATATTGCGAAGAAACCGATCTCCTTAGTGAGCTTGGCATACCTTACGTGTGACACCTGCAGCCCAAGCATGGCCAGCGTGCTGCCCCAGACGAACGCCGCCCACGGTCCGCGTACCAGCGAAAACACTTCCTCGTCAAGAACCCCGGACGCCCATATGAAAACAAACATCGCCATCCAGCCCGCGCTCACCGTTATCGGCAGGCCCAAGTAACCCCGCTGGCCGCGATAAGGGTCCACCACCCGAAAACGCGCCAGTCTCACCGCCCCGGACACAAGAATCAAAGAGGGCATCGCCAGCGACCAGAAGTGCATGTTACGGAAAATACCTTCATAGACCATCACCGCAGGCGCCACGCCGAAACTGCAAATGTCCACGAAAGTATCCAGTTCCGCCCCGAAACGACTGGTTCCCCGCAGCCAACGCGCCAGGTTGCCGTCGAGCCCGTCCAGGACCATCGACAACATGATAAACTGCGCCGCCGCCATGAATTCACCGTCGGCGCTCTTCAAAATACTGAAGAGCCCGGCCACCAAGGCAGCCAACGTGCAACCGAACGGTATGGTCTTCCGCCATCTCATATCTCTCAACTTTCCTTCATCCCCGGCCTTAACCGGGCCACCACGCTCACCCCCGCCCTGACCCG
>JAOZMZ010000085.1 GCA_029934055.1 Kiritimatiellia bacterium | reverse complement strand
ACTCACCAGCAGCGTGCCCGGCGTGCCCTCCTCGGTAATCGTAAAAGCCGCATCCACCATCGGGGTTAGGATCTGATAGTAGTAATAATCTCCTGAAGACCCGAGTTCGCTCAGGTAGCCCTCCGCGACGAGGGAGTCCAGCGCCACCTTGGCGGGCTTGTCCGCTGCGTCCACGAACATGTTGGCAATGCCGATCTCGCTGCCGGCCACCAGAATGTCCCGATTCACGTCATATGCGTGCAGAATCAGAAGGCGCAGGGCTTCCGGTGCGGAAAGCACACCGCCGGTGACGGCCTCAATCGTGGGTTCCGCATACACGCTGTCAATAAGAAGCTTGGTCTGGTCGTCAGACATCTTGTAGACCAGGGATGCTATCTTGAGCTGGTCGTCGCCCCAGAGCAGATCGAAGCCACCTTTTTCAAAATCATAGGACATGCGGATCATTTCATTCAGCCATTCCGGCTCCATGTTCAGGGGCACACGTTCTTCTTCTTTCGGGTTCCCGCGTTCATCCCGTTCCTCGGGAGGTACGAACCGGGCGATTCCCTTGTCAATCATCTCGGGTATCCAGCGCTTATACTCGCGCAGCGATCCCTTGAGGATCTCCACCTTGGCGGGCAGGTCGTGACTGTAGAGCCAGCCGAAGAACGGCCCCCCCACAGCAAAGCTTTGCACGGGGATCCACTCCAATGCACTCATCTCGTGACCTGTGAGCGCGGAGCCGATGATGTATCCCCATCCAAGCGCCATGGGCTTCCAATAGGCCTTCACCGCTTGTATCATCGAGAGTTCCGCTCCCAGCGACGCTGTGGGGTTCCACTCCACATCCTTCATCGTAATCGCGCTGAAGATCTGCAGGATCAAATTGTACGTTGAATTTACGGCATTAGGCAGCAGGGTCTCCGTCGTGATAATCGTGTCATGAAGCGCGAGCGCCAAGTCTTTCTTCGTGCGTACAGACGACAGCTTCGGAATGGCCACAATGGACACCATAGCGGCAATGAGCGCGCTCCAGGCCAACTCCGGAGTCGTACCTTGGAGCACGTCGGGGAAAATCTGCGATGCCGCGGCGAAACTCATCAATCCCAGAAGCGCGGGATCCGCCAGTCGTGAGCGAATGTTCTCCAGAATCAGCATTCTGTATCCGGGGGTCAGCGGATTCTTTATCCAGCCGTACGCCTCGGTAGGGATCTTGTTCAGGTTCTTGTATACCAGGCCCAGAGCGGACACGATGTTACGCCAGTCTCCATTGCCCCACCTGAAATCTTTGCTCATCATGTTCGCGGGATTCGGATCGCTGTCGTCGTAAATCGAGACGTCGATAACCGTGGCGCAGTTCAGAAGAGCGCTTTCGACAATGTCATGGCTCATCTGCGAGTCGGCGACAATGCCGAATATCTCGTTGAGATCATCTATGTCTACCATCGACTTGCCGTAATTGGCCCCATAGCCGAAAAGATTCCAGAAGGCGCGGACGGTATAGATCATGCGGTTCTGCTCGCGGGCCATGATGCGTGCAAAAGAGGAGGGCAACTCCGCCTGATCCATGGGCACCATCACCGCCTGGAGCATCCGATAGATGCGCTTGCCGTCCTCTCCGAGATTGGATGGATCGTAGAGTTTGGCGGCGAGTTTCACCAGAGGGCCCACACTTCCTCCCGTCGGTTTGAGCCAGTTGCCTACGTCCATGTGCAGGATGGCAATGTGTCCGGACGTATCAAACGGCACCACTCCACTCCGGTACTCCACGCCCTTGTAGTGGCAGATGTCGAATCGCTTGTCGGAGCCCACCTGGAAGGGACCCGTATCCCCGCTTCCCTTCATGCCCTTCGACCTGGGACCAGGAGGAATAGCCTTACTCAACCTTTCCCACTCGCCTCTCCACCACAAGGCCGCGTGCATCTGGGCGCCGGGCTTCTTCCACCAGCCGATATTCCTGTGCAGGTAGTTGACATCATAACCGTCCGCCCTAAGTTTCTCTACAAGCGCCAGCTCGTACGGGACGCAGTCAGGGGGAGAGTCGACCACGAGCCAGACTTCCTGGTTCTGCTGATTCGGCTCCGCAGCCAGACAATTGCGAACGGTTTCTTCCGCTGCGTCGAGATTGCGTTGAATAAACTGCACGCGCTCCTCAGGCGACAAGCCTTTGTCAGGGAATATCCCAAATGGTACTTCCAGGAACACGCGGTAGCCATCCGGTACGCCGGCGGCAAACTGGGGATTCTCCGGAAGGGTCTTGTCGTCAAGCAGTTTGTCGAAGAAATAGGGAATAAAGACCTTGCCGACATTCATGGACATCAGATTCATACCCAACGTACATGCGATCTTAGCGGCCAGGCAGACCGGCCCGTCGGTCACCCATACATGCCAGAAGATGCCCGACATGGCTGACGCATAGGCCTGAACAGCGCCCCAGAAGGTAATGTGCGGGTGTTTGCGCGCGAATGCTCGGAACCAGTCCCTGAAACGCGCCGTCTCTTCGCGTTGCGCGCGCCAATGTTTGACCACATCTTTGAGCGCATTAACGATCAGGTAAGAGGCTCCCGCGGCAGCCGCGACTTCTGCCAGGAGCACGAGTTTTTCACCGATGGTGTCGTATTGTTCGATGACTTGATTGAGGAAATCAATGAATTCCGGCATCCACTCCTGTTCGCCCATTTCCACCAGGTTGACGTCATCCAGGTAGAACGAGCCCGGGGTGTGCTCGGCTTCCAGCGGAAACGGGAAGAAATACATCTGCTTGGCGTCTTTGGCCACATCGTCATCGCCATATATCCAGAATAGCTGCTGCCATTCGCCCGCGCCGGTGTAGGTCGCGTCTCCCAGTTCGATGTAATGCCCCGGATAGTCCGGATCGATCAGCCCCGTGTCCGGATCCCAGCCCGGGACTTCATCATAGAGCTTCAGTCTGATCTTGAAGTTATTGTGGGTATCGGACTTTACCCAGGCGGAAATTGCATTCTTGCCGTCCGCGGTCAGATCCACGTAGTTGCCGATCCTGTTGACCGGCGCATTGCTGGAATCATGTCTGAAGTCATAGACAAAGTTGTGCCAATTGAGACCCTTGTCCGCCCATGAAACCTTGAGCGACTGCTGTCCGAGGCTGTCCGCCTGGCCCTCGTTATGGAATTCCTGGGACGTACGCTCGATGGTGAAAACACCATTCGATCCGATCATCCACCCATAATGATCGGCCTCAAAGGTCTCGACCGGCGCTTCGTCGGGCGCGCTGAGCAGTGTGACGTCATCAATCCAGAACGTACCGGTAGAGGTTGCATCGCCAGGGTCAACGATAAAAAGAATGTTATTGATGGAAGTCATATCAATGCCGGTAGCGCAAAAAGTCCGGGTCAGATCGACGACCAGGTTTTCCCAATCGGCCTTCGGCGTCTTCATCTCGGGCTCCATACCTCCCCAATTCGATTCCCAAGCGCCGCCGTCCGTGTCTTCCAGCCTGATTCTGAAGCGCAAAGGCCCGCCCTCATTGTAGACCCAGAAGGACAGGTAGTCGTACGCACTGAAATCGGTAGGCGCTATCTGCACGCCGAAGGCGCCGTACTGGTCATCGCTGTGCGAGTCCCCGTTGGCCTTATTGTAAACCACCTTGATTGCATGCGGCCATTCGTTGGTCACACACATGTGATCCTGCTCCATGTTCACCCGGTCCACTTCGTACTGGAGCGGCTCGGTGCTGTCCGTGGTCCACCAACGCCCTGCGTTCCAGATATATCCGAAATCCAGCAACGGCTCCGGATCGGGTACCTCGCTGTGAATGGAGAAATAGTCCAGCTCCAAATTACCGTCATCGGACACGACGACCAATTGGAGGGAATGAGAACCGGCCGTGATATCCGGCAGCGGCAACTGAACCGTCTTGTAGTATGTGCCGAGGGATCCCAGGTGGCCCGGGGTGAATGTACCTTCCTTGACACCATCAAACCAGACTTCTATCTCGGGGTCGCCGATATCCTTGGTATATGCCAGCTCAATAACCGCGTCTTGGATGTCATCGGCGAAGAGAAGATCGTACGTCGCCTGCCCCGTCCCCCTGATCGTCTGCCCACCTGAAGCCGTGTCCCTTGCTGCCGTGGTGAGTGTGCCCGAACTGAAGTCCTCAGCCTGTGCCGTAATGAAATAGCCGGTCGGCCCCAGAATCTTAACTTTGAAATCGGGCGCAGAAGTGTTGTGCCTCGAGTATTCGGAGCGATAGAACTGCCACCAGTCACTCGCCAGTTCCGTCCATTCCACATGGTACGGGTCCATGCCGTAAGTCCCCATCGGAGTATCCACTTTGGCAATGTCGCAATTGTCGTCTGTAACCCACATTGAGCGGAGGGTCGTGAAGGGGCGGGTGAGCGTGTCGTAAGTAATATCGGTGACTCTAAGGGTTGTCTTCCCCCTCTCGGGCTTCAACCGCAACAGCGCCGAGGAACCGCACGTATATTTGACGTGTATGATCATCTGTTCGGGATCAATAGTCACGCTCTCGATGGGAATAATCGGATAAAGCTCATCCTCTTCGGCCGGACCGATGACCATCGAGGCGCCGTAGCAGACGGGCTCGTCTCTTTCAGATGGCGGCTGCGGGATAATGCGAGCATAGCCGTTCCCGTAAAGAATAAACACTTCCGGGAAATCGTTCACATCGGCGACACGTTTGTGAATGCGCAGGTAGTCGCACTCGACTGAGCCGCCGCCGACTACACTAACCTGCATCCCGTGCTCGAGCGCCCATCCGGGCACATCCATACCTACGATCACCACGTTGCCGTCGTTATAAAGCTGCGTGCCGTTCGGATCCACATTGTCCACAAACCCGGACATCACCAGAGAGGCGTGTTGGCCGACGTTGCCCGAATCAATAATCTGCGGCGTCTCCCAGTTGCCGCCCGAGTCCTCGGACTTGCAGATGAATTTCAGCCTCTGGTTGAGGGCATCGTAATAGGCGATATTCGGATACCCTTTGGCCGAGACGCCCAATGAAGCGTATCGGCCTACATCACCGTCGGAATCCAGCGTCTCGGGCGCCGACCAGGTGTAACCGTCATTGTACATATACTTCAGGTCTCCGTTGGACGCATCGTAATAGGCCAGATGAAGATGCCCGTCCGGATCGAATTCAATGGAAGCGTACCGACCCACGTCACCGGCCGATGCGATGGTCTGTGGGATCTGCCATGTTGCCTCCGGGATGGGCTGGTCCAGCGCTTTCCGCACATTAATCCTGCCCGCTCCCAGCTTCCCTTCATATCCCGGATTCAACGCGTCCACATTATCGGCAGTCGAAAGAAGCTTATTGATAACCGCATCCCTGGTCCAATCAGGATGTAATGAGATGATGGATGCCGCCAATCCTGAGACGTAAGCCGCCGCCCAGCAATTGCCGCCTTCGTGAAGAAGATAGTCGGTGTCGATCGTCTCGCCAATCAGCTCACAGGTGGATGCCTTCAAAGACAGAATGTCCGTAGCCGGAGCACATACATCCACAAAAGTCCCGTAATTGGAGTATTCCAACTTCTCACCACTCGCTTCGAGGCCCGCCACGGCCAGCACCTCAGGCCACGCCGCAGGCCACGTTTTCTCTTCAGTGCCAACGCAGCCCACGGGAGAAACTATGATGCAACCTGCATTGTAGGCGTACTGTATGGCTGACTTGAGCGTCGCGTCCTCCACCGTTGAAAGAAGCGTTATACTGATTACTTTCGCTCCATTATCAGCCGCATAGCGCACTGCCTCTGCATGCTGCTCGTGCGTCTCCGCGCGAAGAATCATGAGCTTCAATTTGTTCTTGTAGCCCATTCCCGCCATGCCAACGCCGTTGTCTGTCACTGCGCCAATGATCCCGGCCACGAACGTGGCATGCCCCATTGCCAGAACGTGCGGGTTATTCGAGTTGGCAACGAAATCCCATCCCAGCGTGTCATCTACATATCCGTTGCCGTCATCGTCGATCCCATTGCCGGCTATCTCGCCAGGGTTCGCCCATATGTTGCTGAACAGATCGGGATGATCATAATCCGTACCCACGACTTCAACTATCGCTACCACGACTTCGTCATCTCCATCGCTGCAACCACTCCATCCAGCAGGGGCCTCGATCACTCTCAATGCTGACTGGTAGGCAGGATACAATGGGTCATTTGGCTCGGTTCCCACCCGACGCTTCGCGATGTACTTCAGGTCTCCATTCGAGGCATCGTAGTAGGCCACATGGGGATAGATCCCTTCGTACGCCCCGCCGGTCTTCCCCTCCTGGCTTTCATAGGTAACCGTGATCGAAGCATATTGCCCCACATCGCCATTGGCATCCAGGGTGACGGGCGTTGACCACCCACTGCCGTCGTTGCAAACGTATTTGAGATCGTGGTTGCTCGCGTCGTAGTAGACCACGTGGAGCTTGCCGTCCGCGCCGATCGCCAAGCGGCAATACCGCCCCACGTCGCCGGCGGCATCCAAAACCACGGGGCTTGACCAGCCGCCCGCCGTCTCAGGGTCCGCTTTGAAGACGTATTTCAGATCCTGATTGCTTGCATCGTAGTAGACAATGTGGTGTTTTCTGTCCCTGCTGATCCTGAGCGACACATACTGACCGACATCACCCGCCGAATCCACCACCTCAGGCGTGCCCCAATTGCCCCAGTGATCTCTGATGACATACATCAGTCGGTGGTTCGAAGCATCGTAGTAGGCGATGGCCGGCGGCGAGGACAGGCCGACACCATAACGGTCCGTCGGGGGATAGGCCAGAGAAATAGCAGAAATATCCTCCCCCACGTCGCCGTTGGTGGCGGGCGTCTCGATCGGGTACCAGAAAAAGCCGGGGGACTGCCACGCAAATTTCAGGTCGCCGTTAGCGGCGTCGTAATAGGCAATTTGAGCTGTCGGCCGCATGTCCCATGCCAAATCGCAGCCTTCGTAATCCGTCACGCAAAGATCCTGCTTCCAGGGCGGCAGCGGATAGTACTGCGGCATCGTCGCCGTGATCTCATAGTCGGATACATATCCGCCATAGATGGGCACATTGACATTGTCCTGTTCCGTACAGGCAGTCGGGAAGTTCATGTTCTTCGCGTAACGCCCGCTATCCGCGAATACCGTTGCAGGCAACTGCATCCCGACAAAACACACGCAGAGGATACCCGTCAACACTCGGTTGAACGTTCTAAACCTGTTCCATTTACGATACATGATCACACCTCGCTTTTCGATTTAAGAATTGCATGTTCACACATGATCGTCTGCGTTTGAAATCGACTGACACCGCAAGGCGCAAGGATCTGATCCATTGGCGGAGGCACACAGGACGCACACAAAGAACGCGGCGCCTGGACGCCGCGTATCCCTGTGTTTCTTCACAGCCATACTGAACAATGTGTGCGGAACCTAGGCCAGACGCGCCCGGAAGCGCTCTCAAAAAAGTGTAATTCTTAAAGCCACTGGCGCGTCCGATCAGTAATGAACCACCATCGTCGGTCAAAACATCCAACCTCACCTGCACCTCCTTGATATAGTACCTTCGCCGCGACGTTTCAGGTTACAAGACTCGGCGCCCACGCGTCAAACAAATAATCCAATTTTTTTTGGGCTGTCCCACGCCCCCCGAATAGGACAGCCGATTCCCCTTAAACTGCTATAATGCAGTCAGTTAAAAAAGGGTCTTCCGCAGAATCTGTGGGTGAAATGACATGAGATTGTCTCGATCAGGG
>JAOZMZ010000084.1 GCA_029934055.1 Kiritimatiellia bacterium | reverse complement strand
ACATGAAAATCGCTCCCAGCCCGGTGGATAGCCCCGCCATCCCGAGGGAAACCGCCGCCGCCATTCCCAGGCTTACCCAGCGCTCCGGCGGAGCGATACGCAGCATCCATAAAGCGAGACTCATCAGTCCCAAGCTCACCGCCAGCATCGCCGCCGCCGCCGCCACGAATTTCGCCGCGAGGATGCGCCCCATGGACGACGGTGCCAGGCCCAGAATCCAGAAACTGTGTCCCTCCAGACTCAGTTGCGGATATATGAAACGCGAGCCGAAAGAACTCAACACCGCTGAGATACTGAAGACGTTCAGAAAGGCTATCATGTTGCGCCACGCCGCCGGCAACACGTGATAGTGGAGACTGCGCAAATTCAAGAAATACAGGGCCAGCAGACCGAAGAAAAATAGTGTCTGTCCCCACTGCACCGGGTCGCGCAGGAAAATCCTCAGGTCCTTGAGTATCATCGCGCGGATATCAACCGGCAAAATGCGCACGTCGTCCAGCCCTCCCAGCAGAATCTCGCGCCTCACTTTCCGCCGCCCGTGAGATAGTGATCTCCTCCAGCCCTCGAGAAACACCCCCCGCGCCGCCGACCGCATGATCATCACCAGCATCGCCAGGTTCGAGACCAGAACGCCCCAAAACATGAGACCGCGCAGCCAGCGCCCCCTGCTCATGGACATGATTCCTTCCGAAACCCACCAGCCGGGCAGAAGCGGGAATGAGGCCGCCCGCAACCCCGGAATGATCCGCGCCAGCACAAGGTTGGTGTCCACGTCCATCCGCAACCCCACGGAGAAGGTCCGCCATCCCCACCAGAGCAGGGCCGCCGCCGCAAGTCCCGCCAGGCGCAACGCCCAGCGCCCGGCGGGCAGCCAACGCATGAAGACCAGTACCACCAGAACACCGACCCCGGAACACAGCATCACGAAGGGAACGGAATAGAAAAACGTCCAGAACGAAAAAAGCAGCGAAAGCTTCTGATGCCACGCGTAGGCCCCCACAAAAGGAACAATGATGAAGAAAAAGGCCCATGAACACAACAAAACCGTCTCGAGAAACTTATACGTCAAGACGCTCTCCACGCTCACCGGCCGCAGCAGCAGAAATTCAGTTTCCTCTGAACGATAGATCGTGCTGTAGGCGCTCACCATACCCGAAAGCACCAGCATCAGGCCGAGACCGAAAAAGAAAAGCGCGAACAGCCGATGAATGATCATCAGCCCCATGCCGCCCAACTCCTCGAGGAAACGAAAACCATCCAGGAACAGCGCCCACATGCCCGCCGTGAAACCGAAAACAAAGGCCGCGATAAAGACCAGCTTGAAAAGCGACTGCCGCGGGAGCACTTTGCGCACGTTGCGCACGCTCCACCAGTCCTTCAGCAGCAAGAGTTCCAGCATTTCAGCCTCCCCGCTCGTCCGCCGGCAACGAAGCCGGATTCCCGGACCCGGTCAACTCCAGGAACACGTCCTCGAGGCCCCCGTCGGGCAGCCGGCTCAAGTCGCGCAATTCGTCCAGCGTTCCCACGGCCCGCAGGCGTCCTTCGTGAATAATCCCGATCCGCTCGCCGATATCCTCGGCCAGGGCGAGAATGTGGGTCGTCAGGAAAATCGTCATCCCTTCCGCGGCCCGCGTGCGCAGAAGGTCCTTGATCAGGCGGATACTGTACGGATCAAGCCCCACCAGGGGCTCGTCTATGAATATCACCCGCGGCTGATGCAGTAACGTGGCGGCGTATATCAGCCGCTGCCGCAACCCGTGGGACATGTCCTTGATAAGTACATCCCGGTAATCCTGCAGCCCGAAGATATCGAAATACTCATCGCGGCGGCGCCGGATCTCCGCCGCCGACAGCCGGTATAACCGCCCCGTAAACTCGATGAATTCCACCGGCGTAAGCCGCTCGTAGAGAAACGGCTGGTCCGGAATGTAGCCGGTGATCGCGTGTGCCTGGTCGCCATGCTCGCTTATGTCCATCCCATCCAGTCTTATCGTCCCCGCCGTCGGCCGCAACAAACCGCACAACAGCTTGATCGTGGTCGTCTTGCCGGCGCCGTTCGGGCCGAGAAAACAAAACAGCTCGCCGCGCCCCACCTCCAGGCTCAAGTCGTCAACCGCCAGAACGTCTCCAAAGCGCTTGCTCAGGTGCAGTATTTCAATCATGAATCCCGCCTTTCTCTCTCCCCGCCCGCGCCGTTTCATCATACTCCGCCCGTAACACGCGCACGCTCACCTTCCCTATCACCCCCAGCAAGGCAAGCTGCTGCCTGCCCTCGCCCTCCATCAGCATGATGTGCGTCGCATCCACCGGGAATTGGCCCAGGGTCGGATCAAAATCAACCCAGCGCCCCGCGTAAACCGAGGGCCAGACATGATAGTAAAACGCGCCGTCAAGGTAAACCACCCCGATGTTGACACGGGCCGCTATCCCGGCCGCCCGCGCCAAAGCAACGAAGAGGTAGCTGTGTTCGTTACAGTCGCCCTCCATCGTGTGCAATACGTCCAGCGCCGACGGCAAGCCACTGGCCGACTTCTTGAGCACCTTTTTGTAGATCCAGACGTGAAGCGCGCGTGCCGCCTCGAGGATATCCTCCTTGCCCGCAGTGATCCGCCGCGCCGTGCTTACAATCTCCGGCGCATCGGACTGGATAAACGCCGTCGGCTTAATATATCTCGCCAGGGACTCCGCCACCGCTCCCCGGCGCCCTCCCGATGCCGGCGGATCCGGCCGCCGGATCCGCAGGGTGACTCCCCCCGCATCAGCAGCAAGTACATCCTGCCGCGCCGAACGCAGACTTTCCGGCGGCAGGCGTAATCCTTCCAGGCGTACTTCCAGAAGACGACAGGCGCGCGGCCGGACGATCTCTCCCCGGCACGGCATGGCCATCGCCCCGAGAATGTCTTCACCGCCGCCCTTCTCTATGGCCACCGCCTCCGCCGGCGGACATTCCTCCAGTGTCCAGCCGAACGGCGTTTCCTGCCGCAACAGACGCCCGTCCTCCGCCAGCCATGAAAGTACTTCCATCCCCTCGAATTCCGTCGCCAGAACCAACGCATTCACCTCCCGGCCACCGTGTCTTATCACCTCCCGCCGCAGCGCCCGCACGGTGAGCTTCGCAACGCTCATGGTCGTCGGGTCGAACGTTCGCAGGCTCACATGACTTCCCGGTTTGAGATTCATGAACGAGCCTTCGTTGAAAGAAGCGTACAGGACCGCGTCTTCCGGTATCTCCACGCTGAATTTCTGCAGGCCGGCGGGCGAATTCATCGCCACCGCAAAACGGGTCCCCTCCTGCCGACGCCCGCTCATGCGCATGGAATAGCCGCCCGCGTTCATCTCGAAGGTGAAACTCTCCAGCGCATAGAGCGCGTCCAGCCCCGCCTTCATCGCCATGCGGATATCCTGCTCCTCGCCCATCACGTTCAGTATCAACCGCGTCTCGTTGCGGATGATATACTCCTCCGTCGGATCGGAGTCTTTCACGTCAACCAACGTGTGCGTGTATCCGATATGATGACCCTCAAAGGTGATCTTCATCCAGTTGTCGCAAACCAGCGCCCCCTCCGAGAACAGCGCCCGATATCCCGGCAGGGTATGCAGGAAAAATTGGGGGAAAGCCTCGTACCTGACCAGCCAAGCCATCATCACCCCCCATACCAGTATGGTCGCCGCCCGCCCGGCCGGCCACCACAACCTTCTGCCCGCTCCCCCCATCATCTCCACCGCCCCGTATCCGCGAGATCGAGATGGGAGACGTCGCAGTCACGGACAAGCCGCCAGCCCCCCGCACCACCCAGGTGCAATTCACTCAGACACGCCAGCCCGCACGCCGAATCCGGACGAATGCCCGTCAGCTCCTTCACGATCCCCAGCACCGTCACACCATGGCCGATCACGATGATGTCGCCGCTGAACGCCTGCAGAATTCGCCGCATCGCCGCACCGATCCTATCCAGGGCCGCCTGCTCTTCTTCTTCGGGATATTCGGCCTTCCCCAGGCTCCGATACTCCGCGGACACCTCCGGGAACATCCGCCTGCGGGTGTCCTCATCCAGCCACTGCGGCGCCGATGAAAACCAGGCCGGATTCAGCCACTCACAGAAAGCGTCCTCGACCTTTATCTCCAAGCCGAACAGCCGCGCAACCGGACGCGCCGTCTGCAAGGCGCGCAAACACGGCGAACAAAAAATGTGGGCCGGAGCAGCCTCCCTCAACGCTAGAGCCAACAACTCCGCCTGGCGCATACCTTCCGCAGACAACTCGGGATCATGGGGCCTTGCGGCCGTCGCCGACCAGTCCGGATCAACAAAGTCAATCCGCTCGCCGTGCCGTGCGACCCACAGGCGGCGCTGTGTTTCGGATTCCATGCAGGCAACATACCACCGGACGTGCGGCGGTCAACCCACCGCATCCCTGCACCCGTGCTCACCGCGCCGCCAGCGCCGCTCTCACCGCTTCGGCCAGGTCCGCCCCCGAAAGATCACGCCCGATGATCCGCCCGTCTGCACCCACCAGAATGTTCACCGCCTCCCCGTACACACCAAACAGCGCCGGCAACTCCCGTTCCCCGTAGACCTCCGGCCAGTCCGCACCGTTCATCTCCAGAACCCGCCGGGCTGCGTCCGCGTGCGGATCGAGACAAATTCCGAGAATGTCGAACCCTCTCCGATGATACAACCGGTAGACCTCCACCTGATATGGCAGCCGCTGTCTCCAGGCCGGCCAGTTCGCCAACCAGAAATCCAGCAGCAATACGCGTCCGGCGTAGTCCCTGTCCGTGACCACCCGCCCCGAGTCGTCCACGACCCGAAAATGCGGACACGGACGTCCCGGCGCCAGACGTGATTCCCGCAGGCATTTTTCCATCGCCGTCACCGTCAGGGAACTGCTTCCGTGCTCGAATGGACGCACGACCTTCAGGGGAACCTCCCTCCCTTTTCCCCCGGAGTACGGATAGCGTTCTCCGTCATACAACCTGCTCGCGCGGAACTCGGATATCAGATCGCGGATCGCCTCGCCGTTGCCCATCCGGGAATACAATTCGGCCTCTTCGACATATATCCGCCGCGCCTCCGCCATCCGCCCGTCGGCATACTTCTTCTTGAGTGCTTCCAGAATATCCAGCGCCGCCTCGTAATCACCCCGCATGCGGCCCAGGACCCGCGCCTTCAACAAGCCCGCCCGCAAAACGGTCTTTTCCCGGCCTTCCTTCTCTGCGGCCGACATTATCTCGTCCAGCCGGTCAAGCACCCCCCGCCATTCAGCCGACGAAGGACTCCCGTGACTCAGCGCCTGGATGCGACTCAGCACAGCCGCCAAGTCGCTCCCGGACTCCTGCGCCGCCGCCCCGCCCGCAGCCAGCGCCGCCAGAAGAATTCCCCCCAGGAAACACTTGTGCACCGTTCGCATTTGAACGCCTCCCGTCTTCTGCCTCACTTCTCCAACTCCTTAATTACTCTCGCAACGCCCCCGCGGCGCCGCTCTCCGGTCGCTTCCACCGGCACGCGGCCCCCTTGCAACACCGCCTCCAGCACGACCCGCCATTCCCTCACTCTCTCCCGTCGGCCGCGTCGGCGGTTTGCGGGGCTCGTCGAGGGCAAGACGACCCACTCAATCCCCGCCAACCACCCGCCGCCCCGCGCGGTCGCCTCACGCTCGGCCAGCCGGAACGCGGTCGTACCGTTGAAACATACCACCCTTATCGAAGAATTCACCCGGCAAAAAGCATCCAGGTCGTTGAACCTGATCCCCCCTCGCCTGATGGCCGCGTCCGCGCTGCCATCCCGGCGGCACTCGGCGACCACGTCCCACAGGGCCACACCCCTTGCCTTCAGCATTTCCAGCCTGCGGGCATACTCCACCTGCCGGCCCGCACCGAACATTTCCCCCATTATATCCCAGAACACGTTGCGCGGATGCGCGTAATACTGCCTCTCGCGAAGCGACACCCGCCCCGGCATGGAACCCACTATCAGCACCCGTGGCGCGGGCCCAACCACCGGGGGCAGCCCCCTGACGACACTCCCGCCGGCGGCCGCCTCTTCCAGCCTACGGGCTTCGCCGCTGAATATCGCCTTCATCACCACGCAATCATATCACAACCGTCTTCACGCGTCCCAGCCTCTTCCCCATCTGCGCCCCCGCCTTGACTTCCGGCTGCCGGCGGTCTTTCATCAATCTCGCCCGGAACCGCCGTGATGAATGACTGGAGAAACAGGGCCGTCATCTACGAAATAAACTGGCGCGCCATGGCCGCGCGTGACCCGCGCAACGTCTTCGAAGCACTGCAGCCCCCCTCCCCGGCCGCCGATGCCCGCCTTTCCCCCATCGCCTACGTCCGCCGACACCTCAAACTCCTGCGCACGCTCGGAGTGAATACGCTCCACTTCATGCCGCCGTTCCGTATGTCCCTCCGCGGCCGCAAAGGCATCGGTTCGCCGTATGCCGTCCGCGACTTCCGCGCCATCGACCCCGAATTCGGAACCATGTCCGAATTCCGTTCCCTCATCCGCCATGCCCACCGGCTCGGGTTCCATGTTCTCCTCGGCATGGTGCCGAATCATACCGGCCTCGATCATCACTGGATCACACGCCACCCGGATTACTACGTACATACACCTTCCGGACGCATCCATTACGACTTCGACTGGCACGATACCGCCAAACTCGATTATTCCAACCCCCGCCTGCGCCGCGCCATGCGCGCCATCCTCGCCTTTTGGCTCAACCCATCCCCGGGTAACCCCGGCCGCGCTTCCGACGGCGTGGACGGATTCAGAATGGACATGGCCCACTTCATCAGTGACCTCTCCTTCTGGGACGAAACCATCCCCCTCCTGCGCCGCCGCTGCCGGCAACCGATCCTTTTCATCGCCGAATGCTACGGCTCCCGTGCCCGCCGCGACCTCCTGAAGAGAGGGTTCGACGCCGTCTACGACGACAGGCTCTACAAAATATTCGAACTGTTCTACGGGATTGACCGCGACGGCCGTTCCATCCTCCTCCCTTCCAGCCGCACCGCCGCGCGTCCCGAATGGAAAGCCGCTTTCTCCCTTTACCGCCGCGGCGGCATCGCCGCCCTCATCCGCGACCATCTCGATCAAAGTCTCGCATTCCTCCAGCGCCAATCCGCGCAATCCCGTCTGGTCCGCTACACCGAGAACCACGACGAGGGCCGCGCCCCCTACCGCTTCGGACCCGAAGCCGCCCGCGTGCTCAGCGCCCTGGTCTTCCTCGCACCCGGCTCGCTTCCCTACATCCTGTGCGGCCAGGAATTCGGCGCACTCAACCGCCCCTCCATACATGACCGCATCCGCCCCTGCGAAAAAGGCCGCCGCATCAAGACCCCCCGCCGTGTTGCCTGGCAGGACGGCGTCGAATTCGAAGGCAACATTTTCGCCCGCGACCCCGCCCAGCGCCGGGACCTTTTCGCCTTCTACAACGCACTTATCACCCTTCACCGACGCTTCCCGCAGCTCTCCAACGCCGGCTATCAACCCCTCGACCCCGCTGAAGACGCCCCGCCGGGACGCCGCTCCATCCTCGCCTTCACCCGCACCGTCGCGCGACACCGCCTCAACTGCATCCTCAATCTCGGAGACCAGCCGCGCCGTATCGGCGCGGGAAACATCCTCTCCGGCAAGCCCCTCATCGGCGAACCTCCCGCCGACGGCATCCTGCCCCCCTTCTCTGCTCTTGTTCTCCTCGATCCCCACTGAACAGCCCTCTGCCCGCC
>JAOZMZ010000004.1:56333-66171 GCA_029934055.1 Kiritimatiellia bacterium | reverse complement strand
TCTCAAGGCCCTGGAGAAAGATCCCGCCGACCGGTATCCGGATGCCGAAGCCTTTGCACGGGATTTGGAGAGGGGCTTGGCGGGAAAGCGCGTCCGGGCACACCATTTCACCCCGGTGGATCACTTGAGCTATCTGGTTCGGCGCCATCGCCAGCGGCTGCTGGCAGGGGCGCTGGCGGCGGCGGTTGGCCTGGCTGTGAACGTCTATTCGCGCGAGCAACTGTTGAATGCCCGTTGTGATGCCCTGGTGACGCGGGCGTTGTTGCGCGATGCCGAGCGGGTCATCGCCGAGGTGAGCAACGGCAGGCGCGAGAAAGGTGTCGGTGACCTGGAATGGGACGAACTGCGGCAGGCGCGGCGTGCCATGCAGGGCGGCGACTGGGCGCGTGCTGCCGCGCACGGGGCGGCTGCCATGCGGCGCAGCCGGGCGGCGGGTGACCTGCGGGTGGCTGCGGTGGCGGCCCTGGATACGGCGCGGGCGCAAGTCATGCTCGGGCATCGCCGCGAGGCCATGGCGATTTATGCCGGGGTCGCCTCATCGCCCTTTTCCCCGCGCATAGTCGCCGCGATGGCGGAATGGGAATATCTGGTGCTGGCATTGCTGGAGGGGGACCGGCAGGCGGCCCTGCAGATGCTGATCTCCCATCCGGGCGGAGATGAGGACTTGGACCTTTGCATCCGCTGCGTGGCCGGTGACCTGGATCCGGCCGAATTGCTGGCGGGATTGGATCGTTTCCCCCGGCCGTTCCGTAACGACGCCTGCCTGGCGGCGGCCCTGCGCTGGAATCTCGACGGTGATATGAGTTCATGCCGCACGGCGCTGGCTGCGTGTATCCGCGAGTCGGCCCCGGCCTCGGAGTGGCCCGGCCCGCTCGCGCGGCGCCTCCGGCGGGATCTTGTCACCCACGAAGGAGGCGGCAGATGACCATGGCCGGAGAGGCGGAGTGGGGTGCCGCCCGTATGCGGCGCGGCGGAGTGCTCGTACGCCTGTTGCTGGCGGCACTGCTTTTTGGCGCACTCGCTTGGGGGCTGCGTTCCCTGGCGGCCGAGCGTCTTGCGCGGCGGGAGTGCCGGAGGCACCTTGAACAGATATATGCCGCCCTGGAACTATACGAGGCCGAAAAGGGCCGGTTGCCCGATTTGGCGTTCTACCCTGAGGATGCCTTCAACGACGATGGGAGCCTTCGTGTCTTTCTTGCCAGGCGTGGGTTTGATCCCGACCTGGCCGTGTGCCCGGGAACACCGGCCGCCGTCAGGCGCCGTGGACTGAGCTATGTGTGGAATGTGGAAATGAACGGAGCGCGGCTGGCGCGCGGGAGGCGGAAGTGGCTGCTGACGGAGATCAGCGCGATGTCGCCGGATGTGCCGGCGCCCCACATGGGACATTATTTCGTGCTTTACAGCGACGGCACGATCGAAAGCGCGCGGGAGGCTCCGCCGGGACTGCTGGAAAAGGACGGCTGACGGTCAGGGGATGGTCGTACGCGTTGCCGCGAGGAGGGCCTTCCACAGTTTCTCCGGGGTGTCACAGGCCAGCAGTTTGTCGCGGGCGGTCTTCTGGCGGAAGGAACGCGTCAACCCGGAAAGCAGGCGCAGGTAGAAGGCGCTGGCGGCGGTGGGGATGACGATGAAGAAGACGATGCGTGTGAGATTGCGTCCCGGCCCGAAATGAAATCCCTTGCGCCTGATGCCCAAAGTCAGAACGAGTCCGCCGCCCTCCACCCCGCGCACGTGCGGGAATGCCAACCCGTGATCGACGGCCGTGCTGATGATCATTTCCCTCTGAATGGCGCGTTCGGCGAGCTGTTCTCCGCCCTCGACGAAGCCCTCCGCCTCGACCTTGCCGCAAAGTTCGCGCACGACGTCGTCACGCGTATCGCTTTCAAGATGCGGTATCATCAGTTCGGGCGCCGAGAAACGAGCAATGCCGACCTTGATCTGTTCGGTGCGGCGTTTACGGCGGCCGAGACTGCGCGGCGAGCTTTCCGGCAGGGCGTAAAGGATACGGGCGCAGTTCGGACAGGTGATGATCTGTTCGGCGGCGCGCACGGCATGAACGAGACTGACGGGAAGTTTCATTCCGCAGGCCGAGCAGACGCCGTCGGCCACGGGGGCGATCGCCAGGTGGGCCTTTTTCTGCAGCCGGACGAAGCGGGCACGCAGGTCCGCCGGCAATTCGGCGAGCATGGTTTTGATGGCGGCATCCAGCTCGGCCAGGTGACTGGCGGCGGCCGCCTCCTGCTGGGCACGGGCCTCGTAGAGTTCCTGGAGCTGAATCATGTGATTGATCACCGGCTTCATCGGTTCTTGCACCTCGCCTTTCGTTGTCACTGTCTCGGCTGCATGAGTCGTTTTCACCGTCCGACCTTTCGCCGCCGCGTTATGGAAAACGGCATCTATCCTAGATCGGAAACTTCTTGCATGCACTAACAATACATCATCGCGCGGCTTGCCGGTCAAGGTGGATGCGAGGGCTCCTTTCACTGCGGCGGGCGGATTTCCTCGGAAAGCTCGACCTTGCCGCGCCGCTGTTCCGCCCGCACGATTTCCGGATCGGCTTCGCCGGAGCGAATCAGGGCGATACGCGTCAGGATCGGGCCGATTATCTCAAAGACGATACAGGTGGCGGTGATGGTGGTTATCAGGGCCGTGGCCATGTAAATGGGATCGTAGTGGAGCCGCGGTACACCGGGATGCGCCGTTGCGAAGGCGCGGCAGGCGGCGGCCACGGCGGGTTTTTTCGCCAAGAGGGACATGTCGTGGTGGATTATCAGAGAGAGCGCTACCGCCACCCCCGCCTGTGAAAGGATGCCCAGTCCCAGGTAACGGCGGATCTTGTCTTCCATGCGCCCGATGACCGCGCCCAGCCAGGCCCCGCCGAGCAGTCCGCCGGAGCGCGAGACGATGTAGACCGCCCCCACCAAGCCGAGCCGGGGCAGTTCGCGCAAATCGAGATGTGCGCCGGCGAGGCTGAAAAACAGCAGGAACATCAATGGCATCAGGTCCAGCAGGGGTGCGGTCACGCGCCTGACGAAGTTGGGCGGCTGGGTGTTGACCAGCACCATACCGATCATCATGTTGGTCAGGATCAGGGAGAAATGGTAACGGGTGGCCAGTCCGGTGGCGATCAGGATGGTTCCGAAGGTTATGATCAGCATGTCGCGCGGGGCCTCCAGGCGGCGCGTCAGCCAGCAGAAGATCATCCCCAGTAATGTTCCGATCAGGAGGCTGAGGAGCAGTTCCCCCAGGGGTTTACTCATGGCCGGAAGGATTCCGCCACTGTGGCCGGGCACGCCGATGGTTTCCATCAGGAGCGACTTGGACAGGGCCGCCGCAAAACCGAAGATGATGATTGCCAGCCCGTCGTCGAATCCCACCACGGCGTAGAGGGCCTTGGTGAGACTTCCGCGCGCGCGGTATTCCTGGATTACCGCCACCGTACCGGCCGGTGCGCTGGCCGGCGCTACCGCGCCGAAGAGAATGGCCGTCGGCCAGCTGCCGGTCACGTAATAGACCCCGAGGGTCACTACCAGGAAAGCGCCGAACGATTCCGCCAGGATTATCCAAACGATACCCGTACCGAGCTTACGGATTTCGCCGAGATTGAGTTCCGCGCCGATGCTGAAGGCGACGAAGCCCAATGCCATCTCGGTCATGAAGTCGAGTTCTGCGAGGTGTTCGTGGCGCAGGATATGGAGCGCCGACGGGCCCAGCACGACGCCCAGAAGCATGAACCCGATCAGCGACGGCAGGCGCAGTCCGCGCGCCATGCGCCCGAAATAGAAGCCGAGTATCGCCAGCAACCCGAAGAGGAGCAGGGGCTGTGCTTCCACCAGGTCACGGAGGTAGAGCACGATCTTCATGGCAGGAGGGTGCCCCCCAGGTAGAAGAGATCCTGGACGGCGATCAATACGCCGGGTTTCCGGCGGTAATCACCTACCGCCTGTTCAAGGCGGCGCACGGTCTCGTTGACCATCTGTGCGGATACGATCGAGACGACCAGGCGGTTGAACCGGTGATTTTCCATATTCCAGAAAGAAGCGAAAAGCGGCATCTGACGCAGGCGCGCCCCCGGCGATTCGGCCTCCAGGATCATGGTCGTCTGGCTGCTGATACTGCTGAATACCTGCAAAACTCTGTCGAGGAGGTCTTCTTCCTGTACAAACACCATGAGAAGTTTGCCCTGCCGTCCCGGCGGAAGCTCTTCTCCTTTATGGGGAGCATGGTGCAGGAAGCCTTCGTAGAGCGCCTGCGGGGTTTGCGAGGCCAGCAGTTCGGCGACTACGGTTGGGTCATTGAGCACCTGCGAAACCGTCGAGAGAACCCGGATGTGTTCGGTACTTTCCTCTTCCGGGGCGACGATGAAGACCACCAGTTTGACGGGATTGCCGTCGAGGGCGTCGAAGTCGACACCCTTTGCCAGGGTGAGCGCGCCGATCACGAAACGCGGTACGCCGGCGAGGCGGCAGTGAGGAATGGCGACGCCTTTTCCGAATCCCGTCGAACCGAGGCTTTCGCGTTGCTTGAAGCCATCCAGGATCGCACTTTCGTCCATTTGTGAAAGTTGGGCCGAGCCTGCGGCCAGGCGCGCGGCTTCCCGCAGTACGGCTTCCTTGTCAGGGAGAGTGCGATGGACGGCGATGCATTCTTCGGCGAGCATTTCACGGAGATTCATCGATAAGATCCTCCATGTTTCCTGTGCGAGGAGACATGTCTCTTTGCAATAAGCTCAGCATAGCAATAACTTCAGCATAGGACCGTATTCCACTGGAGTACAACACGAATTCTGCTTCAGCCTGTTTCCATCCGGGGGCCGCAGAGTAGATTCCCGGGAATTATTGACGCGCCGGGCCGATTACGGTCAATATCACTTCATGCTCATGAAGATGAATCTGCAGAAGCTGCTCACCCCCGAAACGGTGGTACTGGACCTCGAGGCGACGGACAAGGAAGGGATCATCGCCGAGTTGGTGGATATCCTCGTACGTGCGGGACGGATTTCTGCGGCCGCACGGGAAGAGGTTCTGCGGTCGGTAATGGAACGCGAGCGCAAGATGTCGACGGGCATCGAGCACGGGGTGGCGATACCACACGGGAAAAGTGATGCGGTCCCCGAGTTAGTGGCGGCGTTGGGCGTCAAGCGCGAGGGGCTGGATTTCGATGCCCTGGACGGACAACCTTCGCGGATTTTCATTCTTGCGGTCTCTCCGGCAGACCGCAGCGGCCCGCACATCCAGTTCCTGGCCGAAATAAGCCGGCTTTTGAGTGAGCCCGGCATGCAGCAGAAGATTCTCGATGCCCGGTCGGTCGAAGAGATAATCAGCCTGTTTTGAGAGAGGACACGTGACGAACAGTCCAGGCAGATGGAGAGTCGGTTTCCTGACCACGGCGTTCCTTGCCGCCACCGTTTGTTTCTTCGCATCCGCCGGCACGGTTCAGGCCGCCGGCGAGCCGGCCCACACTTCGAGGATCATGACCGAGTTGGCCCTGCAGCTGGCGCTGATAATGATCGGGGCGCGGCTCGGCGGGTTTGTGTTCAACCGTTTCCTCCGGGGCCCGGGCGTACTCGGAGAACTCATCGCCGGAATGATCATCGGTCCCTACGCCCTGGGCGGCATTGCGATACCCGGCTGGGGGCCGGTGTTTCCCCTCAGCGGCGGGCCGTTGCCGGTTTCCACGGAACTCTACGGCATCGCCATGCTGGCTTCGATCATTCTGCTTTTTCTTTCCGGGCTTGAGACCGACCTGGCGACCTTCATGCGCTACTCGCTGGTGGGACTCGCCGTCGGCGCGGGGGGGATCGTGTTTTCCTTCATCGGCGGGGCGGCCTGCGCGGTGTATTTCGGATTGGCCGACTCGTTTCTTCATCCGGCGGCGCTTTTTTTGGGTACCATCGCCACGGCGACTTCCGTAGGTCTCACCGCCCGCATACTTTCCGAGAAGCGCCGTCTGGGGTCACCCGAGGGGGTTACGATTCTGGCAGCCGCCGTACTTGACGACGTGCTCGGAATAGTCGTCCTTGCGGTGGTGGTTGGAATGGTGCGCGCCGAACGCAGCGGCGGCACGCCGGCATGGTCGCAGATCGCCGTTCTGGGAGTGCGCGCGATTCTTTTCTGGGTGGTGTTCATGGCCGTGGGCATTCTGCTCGCGGGGCGGCTGACGCGCGTGCTCAAGCGCCTGCACTCGATGAACACCATTGCCGCGATATGTCTCGGGCTGGCCCTGTTGCTGGCCGGCCTTTCGGAAATGGCCGGGCTGGCAATGATCATCGGCGCTTACATCATGGGCCTGTCTCTCTCGCGCACGGATATCGCCTATGAATTGCAGGACCAATTGCGCGGTATCTACAGTTTTCTTATCCCGGTCTTTTTCTGCGTGATGGGTATGCTCGTCGATTTCCATGCCGTGGGAAAGGTTCTGGCTTTCGGGTTCATATTTGCATTGGTCGCCGTACTTGCCAAAGTCATCGGCTGCGGACTGCCCGCTTGGCTGATGAAGTTCAACCTGCGGGGGGCGCTGCGGGTCGGCGTCGGCATGGTGCCCCGCGCCGAGGTCTGCCTGATCGTTGCCGGAATCGGCCTTTCCACGGGGGCGGTGGGCCAGGACGTTTTCGGGGTCGCGGTGATGCTGTCGATGATCTCCACCATGGTGGCGCCGCCGGTGCTCCTGCGGGTATTCGAAAACGGTTCCGGCGTGCGCGGCAGCGAACGCATGAAGAAGGAAGAGGTACGCAGCGTGGTCATCGAGCTGCCGTCCGCCGAGGTCGCCGAGTTCCTGTTTTCGCGCATGGCGCAGGCCTTCCGGAACGAGGAATTTTTCGTGCACCGGCTGCACACCGACATCCCCACCTACCAGATTCGCAAGGAGGACATGGCCTTCACGCTCATCCAGGAGGGCTCCCACATCACGCTCAACATGCCGGCGCGCTATCAGCACATCGCCCGTTTCATCGTCCTCGAGGAGCTGCTTTCCATTCAGGACCTGCTCGATTCCGTGCGCCGCATGAAAAGTCCCGATTCTTTGGGGGCGGAACTTCTTTCCGGTGTTTTTGATCGGTAGCCTCCCGGCCCTTTTGCAGGACTTGGAAAATCTTCCGGCCGGTAACTTCCGAATCCCCGCTACAGCGGGAAAGTCTTTGTGGTGTAGGCTGCCTGCTTTAGGGTTCGGGGGATGATGGAGAAGGGGTCACGGTCTGAACGGGCGGAGGCTTGTCGGTCGGGCGAATAATCCGTTGAGGACAATGTTTCCAAGGTTCGTCGGTCGGGAACGTCGGCTGCAGAAAAGACCCGGCCGGCCATACCCACATTCGGGCGTGGCCGGCCGTAGTCGGGGGGCACTCCGAAATTTAGGCGCCTTACTTCTTCATGCGCCGGCGCATGCAAATGATGCCGGCGATGCCGCCGATCAACAGGGCCGCGGACGCTGGTTCGGGGACGGCGACGTGAACATCGGCGTCGTCGTAGTAGATCGAGCCGGCGGTGCCGCCGACGTCGTGTTCGATTCCGATGGTGATGCGTCCATAAACGGTGCCGACGGGGGAGGTGGCCAGGCCGGAGAGCTGGACCCAAGCGTCCACGGCGTCGTTGGTGGTGAAGGTGTCGACCACGTATGAATTCAGCTGGTTCCAGTCGTTGTCGTAGAATTCAGCCTTGAGATAGCCTTTCCAGCCCTGGAGCTGGTCGGAAGAACGGGTCTGGGCGTAGATCGAATAATCGTATACCTCGTTGGCGTTGGCGCTGTAATTCTGGTAGGCACCGGTATCGTCGAACCAGAATTTCACCGAGGCGTCGGAGTTGATATCATCCTGATAGTATCCGCTGGCTCCCCAGGTGGTCCAGTAGGTCATGTTAGTGGTCGGCAGCTGGCCATAGGTACCGTTGTCGGTGAACCCAGGGTTCAGCAACAGGTTAGCGTAGGTACTGATGGACAGCACAGTGGCTACCGTTGCGGTGATTATGAGTAGGGATAGCTTCCTCATCACTCTCCTCCTCTTTCTCTCCTCCGTGTCTACTGACTTCCCGCGAGCGCCTGCAAGCGCTCTCAACTATTGCTGTAAACGCTCTCATAAGATCCTGCCGTCGTCAACCAGATTTTTCTGTTTTTTTTGGGACCGGTATAACGGGAGTTTTGAATAGCGCACCGAACCACGAATTCCGGCGTAAATACGCCCAGAACGGGCTTCTTAGACGGAGCCCGCAGGGGCCCTCCTTAGCGAAGAATCAGGTGCCCGCACACAGGGATCGCATGCCGTAGGCAGCCGCTGCGGGGAAAACTACTGCTTGATACGATTTAAGGAAGAACCGGTCGGCTTGAACACAGCCTGGCGCGGGGGAGACCTCAGCCATGGCGGGCGGGGCCTGGGAGGCAAGGAACCAGATGGAGATCCTTATTACGGGATGCACGTGCTGCCTTACGCGGTCGGGTTGCAGAGGTGCCGCAATCCTCGCCGGCAGATGCGGTGGGGGAAAATGAGGTGGAGGCAATGATCGCAGCACGGGCGGGATGGGGGAGATCATCGGCTACACAGTGGCGGTATGAGACAGAGACTCCGCTCATGACCCTGCCGGGGTTGTGTTCGGTTGGTGTAGGCGGCGTTGGGGGGTATACTCTTTCTGTCCTTGTTCTTTTGGGTGGGGCAAAATTATATTTTGCAGCGGAACAGCAAAGCAGTTGGAGCGAAAGATCTCGCGGAGAGGCGAAGAGAGGCGGGTGAGGTAAAGATGAACCGAAGACTCCTGGCGGCGCTTTGTCTGATCGGTGTTTTGGTCGTCGTGCTGGTGATGAATTCCGGGAGGGTGAGTGTCGACCTGATTTTCAAGACGGTGACGGGAGTGAAGTCGCTGGTGTTTCTCGGGTTTGCGGCGGCCGGGGTGGTGATCGGGGTGCTCTTGAAATAGGCTACGGTGCAATGGAAGCGGCGCAATCGTTGTCCGAAATGATTGAGGGGGCGCGGGTGATCACGGCCCTCACGGGTGCGGGCATTTCAACCGGATCGGGGATTCCGGATTTCCGGTCGCCGGGCGGGATCTATGCGACGAACGACATGGACATTTTCGATATCGAGGTTTTCCGGCGGCGGCCGGAGGTCTTCTACGAATTTGCGCGTTGGTTCGCTCCCCTGTTGAGGGAGGCGCGGCCGAACGCGGCGCACCGGGCGCTGGCCGAGTGGGAGGCGGCCGGGCGGGAAGTTCATATCGCCACGCAGAATATAGATGATCTGCACGAACGGGCGGGGTCGGGCAGGGTATATCATTTGCACGGTGATTTCCGGATGGGCCACTGCATGGAATGCGGGCGGGAATACGGGATGGAGGATTTTACGGGGGTGATCAAGAGGGGCGAAGTGCCGCGTTGTGAATGCGGGGGGGTGGTCAAGCCGGACATCGTCTTTTTCGGCGAACGACTGCCGGAGGATGCCTGGCGGGCGTCGGTGGCGGCGGTGCAGGCGGCGGACTTGTTGCTGGTGATCGGGACGACGCTGCTGATCTATCCGGCGGCGGCACTGCCGGAATACCGCCGTGATGACGCGCGGCTGGTAATGATCGGAGAAGGACGGACGCACCTAGACAACGAGGCGGACCTGGTTGTACGCGAGAAAATAGAGGACTTTCTGGGCAGGGTGGCGGGGGTAAATGACGCGGGAAGCGGGGCGTGATGCCGCGCCGGCTGGGTCTTGTCGGCTGAAAAAAGTGTGGATCCGCTGGATGCGAATGATGCGCCGGGGTGTTTGTAACGGGGCGGACGGGGCACAGGGGGTGAATGGGGAATCTTGTAATTGTAATGTTGAAGCGGTGTGGGCTAGGCTGAAGGTTGCATGCGATAACGTGAGTTGAGAGTG
>JAOZMZ010000004.1:36703-56323 GCA_029934055.1 Kiritimatiellia bacterium | reverse complement strand
GACTACCTTTGAAAGGTAGTCTCATGGCCGGTTTGCCGTCAGAGACCGTCAAGGCGCTCGTTGAGCGCGGTGTGAAGTTGCCGTCGCCGGAGACGGTCTACGTCGGGCGGGAGGTGGACCTGCAGCGCATATCGCCGGAGGCGGAGATTCACGGCGGGTGCCGGATTTTGGGGAAGGACACGGTTATCGGGCCGGGCGCGGTGGTGGGTGCCGAGGGGCCGGCGACGGTGGAGAATTGCCGTCTGGGCAGGGGCGTGCAGTTGCGGGGCGGTTACTTTTCCGGGGCGGTGTTCCTGGATGGGGCGGTGATGGGTTCGGGGGCGCACGTGCGTCCGGGTACATTGCTGGAGGAAGAGGCCTCGGGGGCTCATGCGGTGGGGTTCAAGCAGACGATTTTACTGAGTTTCGTGACCTGCGGCAGCCTGATCAATTTCTGCGACTGCCTGATGGGGGGTGGTACGGACCGCCGGAATCACAGCGAGGTGGGTTCATCGTACGTTCATTTCAACTTTACACCGCATGGCGACAAGGCGACGGCTTCGTTGCTGGGGGACGTTCCGCACGGGGTGATGCTGGACCGGCGGCCGATATTCTTGGGTGGACAGGGGGGGCTGGTCGGGCCGGCACGGCTGGCGTTTGGTTCGGTGATTCCGGCGGGAGTGATTTACCGCGAGGACGAGCATCACGAGGGACGCTTGCTGGTGCCGCAGCCGCGGGCGAGTTGGGGATCGCGCCCGTACGAGCCCGGCGTATATCGCGGGATCGGGCGGATTGCGGTGAACAACCTGGTTTACATCGGCAACGTGATCGCCCTGCGGGAATGGTACCGTTGGGTGCGGCGGGCGAGTACAGGTGCGGACGAATGGGGAAGATCTTGCGTGGAAGGCGCCTTGGAGGTATTGGCGGCGGTGATCGCCGAGCGGACGCGGCGCCTGAAGGAATTGGCGGCGAAGATGGGGGAATCGATTCGTCTGCTTGCGGAAAAGACGATGATGGGCAGTCGCACGCGTGAGATCGAGGACCAGGAATATCTTCAAAAGGAATGGCCGCGGATCGAGGACGGCCTGGGTGCGTTGGCGGGCGAGGAGGGATTGGGGGAGGAGCCGCGCGGGCGTTTTCTGGCGGTCTGGGAGAAGGTTAGCAGCGGTCGTTCCCACGTGGAAGCGGTGCGGGCGCTGGATGAGGGTACGCGGGCGGCCGGCACTGATTGGCTGGACACGTACGTCAAGGCGGCGGCCGCCTTGTGGCGGCGGCCGCTTCACAGTGGAAGGCGGTGAGGTGTGACATGGGTAGATTTTTCGGGACCGACGGGATCCGCGGAATCGCCAACGTGGCGCCGATGACTGCGGAGATGGTTTTGGAAGTGGGACGGGCCACGGCCTACGTTTGCAAGCGCGGCCGGGACCACCGTCATCGGATTGTGATCGGAAAAGACACGCGGATCAGCGGGTATATGATGGAAAACGCGCTTACGGCGGGGATATGTTCGATGGGGGTTGACGTTTTTCTGGTGGGGCCCATGCCGACGCCGGGGATTGCCTTCATTACCCACAGCATGCGGGCGGACGCCGGCATGGTGATTTCGGCTTCGCACAATCCTTACCAGGACAACGGGATCAAGATATTTTCACGGGAAGGCTACAAGCTGCCGGACGAGATGGAGGCGGAGATCGAGGATCTGGTCGTCTCGGGGCGTATCCGCAACATCCGTCCCACGGCTGAGCAGATCGGCAAGGCGCGGCGGATTGATGATGCCGTCGGGCGCTACATTGTTTTTTGCAAGAACACCTTTCCGGGGAATTTGAGTTTGGACGGCCTGCGGGTGGTGTTGGACTGTGCGAATGGGGCGACCTACAAGGTGGCGCCGATCATTTTTTCCGAGCTGGGGGCGGAGGTGCTGCCGATTCACAACACGCCCAACGGCGTGAACATCAACGCGCACTGCGGTTCGCAGTATCCGCACGATCTCCAGGCCAAGGTGCTGGAGGCGGGGGCGGACGTGGGATTGGCCTTCGACGGTGACGGGGACCGAATGATCGCCGTGGACGAGGAGGGCAATCTGCTCGACGGCGATCGCATTATGGTCATATGCGCGAAGTACCTGAAAGAGGCCGGGCGCCTGGCGGGCGACGTGGTGGTGGTGACGGTGATGAGCAATTTCGGGCTGCACGAGGCCTTGCGGGAGATGGGGATCCGGACGGAGGTGGCGCCGGTAGGGGACCGCTACGTGCTGGAGAGGATGAAGGCCTGCGGTGCGGTTCTGGGCGGTGAATCCTCCGGGCACTTGATATTCCTTGAGCATCACACTACGGGGGACGGCATTATTTCGGCCTTACAGTTGCTGGCGGCGATGCGTGTTCTGGGGCAACCGCTGTCTGTTCTCGGGCGGCTGATGCGGGCGGCGCCGCAGGTCATGATCAACGTCGAGGTGCGCGAGAAGCCCTCGCTGGAGGAGATTCCGGGCGTGCAGGCGGCGGTCCGGCGGGCGGAGGAAGAACTGGGTGAGCGGGGGCGCATACTGGTGAGATATTCTGGCACGCAACCGTTATGCCGGGTGATGGTTGAGTCGGCGGATGAGGAGCAGGCGCGGCGGCTTTGCCGCGAGGTGTCCGATGAGGTCCGCCGTCATCTCGGCTGAGGGGAGTTTTTTTTCGCAAAAAGTGGGTTGACACCGGGAGGGAATACGCTAGATTCGGCGGGACGAACGGAACGCCCGCGTCAGGGCAGGTTCGCAAACAAAAGAGAATAGATACTTCGGGCTACGTGCTTCCCGGCGACTCTTCAGGGCCTGGAGAGGGTGGGGTGCAGTAGTCTTTTATTTGCCGGTGGGCTGTCTCGCGGCGGAGGCGATGGAGTCCGGTGGAGTGTGGGTGGGCCGTCAGGGATGCATTTGGATGTGGTAGAGTGCCGGGCCCACGTAGCTCAGCAGGCAGAGCACATCCTTGGTAAGGATGAGGTCAGCGGTTCGACCCCGCTCGTGGGCTCCAGGAATGGCAGGCGTGGAAGAATATTCTAGATGGAGAAGAAACAGAGCGAGCAGGAGGTAACATCCGATGGCTAAGGAAAAATTCGAACGCACGAAACCGCACGTCAACATAGGTACGATCGGTCACGTTGACCACGGCAAGACGACGTTGACGGCGGCGATCACCAAGATTCAGGCTGCCAAGGGGCTGGCCAACTACGTGTCCTATGACGAAGTGGCGAAGGCGTCCGAGGCGCAGGGCCGGCGGGATGCGACCAAAATTCTGACCATTGCGACCGCCCACGTGGAGTACGAGACGGAGAACCGGCATTACGCGCACGTGGACTGTCCGGGTCACGCCGACTATGTGAAGAACATGATCACGGGTGCGGCGCAGATGGACGGTGCCATCCTGGTGGTGAGTGCGGCGGACGGGCCCATGCCGCAGACGCGGGAACACATCCTGCTGGCGCGGCAGGTCGGTGTGCCGGCGATCGTGGTTTTCCTGAACATGGTCGACAAGGTGGACGACCCCGAGTTGCTGGACCTGGTGGAGCTGGAAGTGCGCGAGTTGCTTTCGAAGTATGAGTTCCCCGGTGACGACACGCCGATCATCCGCGGTTCGGCGCTGAAGGCGCTCCAGGCGGATTCGCCCGATTCGGAGGATGCCAAGTGCATCGGTGAGCTCCTGGAGGCGGTGGACACTTTCGTGCCGGAACCGGTACGGCCGATCGATCAGCCTTTCCTGATGCCGGTCGAGGACGTCTTCTCGATCGAGGGTCGCGGCACGGTGGTGACCGGCCGGATCGAGCGCGGCACGGTGAAGGTCGGCGACGAGGTGGAGATCGTCGGGCTGCGTGACACCCAGAAGACGACCGTGACGGGCGTGGAGATGTTCCGCAAGATTCTTGATGAAGGTCGGGCGGGTGACAACGTCGGCTGCCTGCTGCGGGGCACCAAGAAGGACGATGTTGAGCGTGGGCAGGTGCTGGCGGTGCCCGGTTCGATCACGCCGCACACGCGTTTCAAAGGAGAGGTCTACGTGCTGAGCAAGGAAGAGGGCGGGCGGCATACACCGTTCTTCAAGGGGTATCGGCCGCAGTTCTATTTCCGGACCACGGACGTGACCGGGGACATCACCCTGCCGGAGGGAGTGGATATGGTGATGCCCGGTGACAACGTGAGCATGGAGGTCAAGCTGATCACACCGATCGCCATGGAGAAGTTCATGCGGTTTGCGATTCGTGAAGGCGGCCGCACGGTGGGTGCCGGTCGGGTGACGGAGATACTTGAATAACGAACAGGCCGGAGAAGGGAAGGCCCGGGCGCAAGCCGCGGGCCTGACCATTTGCGGCGGGACGGACGGGTAAAGAAGAGATGGCACGGGAAATCATAACGCTGGCTTGCACGGAATGTAAGCGTCGCAACTATACGACGACGAAGGACAAGCGTCGCACGCCGGGCCGTCTCGAGAAGAAGAAGTACTGTCCGTTCGAGAGGCGGCACACGTTACATCGGGAGATCAAGTAGCAGGCGGCCGGAGTGCGGGTAGGCCAGTAGCTCAA
The DNA here is from genome assembly GCA_029934055.1 of Kiritimatiellia bacterium. GTDB lineage: Bacteria > Verrucomicrobiota > Kiritimatiellia > B70-G9 > B70-G9 > JAOZMZ01. Next base: position 51,793 of record JAOZMZ010000004.1, on the reverse strand, counting down.
CCTGGCAGAGCACCGGTCTCCAAAACCGGGTGTTGGGGGTTCGAGTCCCTCCTGGCCTGCCATTGAAAACCGCCGGGGGCTGGTAAGCCGAGTATGAAGAAGATAGGAGAGATGGTCGCCGGAGTGAGCACCTTTTTCGGCGAGGTGCGCACCGAGCTGCATAAATGCGTGTGGCCGACACGTTCGGAGCTGCTGGAATCCACGCTGGTGGTGGTGATATCGGTTCTGATACTCGGCGTTTACGTGGGTTTGTCCGACGCGTTGATCATGGGTGTATTGAACATTGTCATCCGGTAGGGCGGCGGCGAGACGGGGAATGATGATGGAAAAGGAATGGTACGTTCTGCATACGCTTTCGGGCCAGGAATACAAGGTCAAGGAGAGTATCGAGCGGCGCCTCAAGCAGGAGGAGATGGAGCCGTACATCGACGAGGTGCTCATTCCGACCGAGAAAGTGGCGGAGGTGAAGCACGGCAAGAAGACGACGACGACGCGCAAGTTTTATCCCGGATACGTGCTGATACACATGGCCCTGCGGGACGCTCAGGGGCAGCTGCAGGAAAAGGCCTGGAGCTTCGTCCAGGAGACTCAGGGCGTGATCGGTTTCATCGGCGGAGACAATCCGGTGCCGTTGCGGCCGGACGAGGTGGACGTGATCTTCCGGCAGATCGAGGACAAGAAGGAGAAGGTCAAGCCGAAGGTGACATACGAGCCGGGAGAAACCGTGAAAATCACCGATGGTCCTTTCCTGAACTTCAGCGGGGTCATCGAGGAAGTCGATCCGGAGCGCGGCAAGTTGAAGATATCGGTTTCGATATTCGGGCGTACGGCGCCCGTGGAACTGGAATATTGGCAGGTTGAGAGGGCTTGAAGCAGAAGATACCAACGGGATACGGAAGATGGCAAAAGGCAAGCGAGTAACCGGGATAATCAAGTTGCAGATTCCGGCCGGGCAGGCGAATCCGGCTCCTCCGGTGGGTCCGGCGCTGGGCCAGCAGGGGGTGAATATCATGGAATTCTGCAAGGCCTTCAACGCGGCCACGCAGAACAAGGCCGGGCTGGTGATTCCGGTGGTGATCACGGTTTACCACGACAAGTCCTTCACGTTTGTGATGAAAAGTCCGCCGGCGGCGACCCTTCTGAAACGGGCCGCCGGGATCGCGAAGGGTTCCGGGATGCCGAACCGGGAGAAGGTCGGCCGCGTGAGCCGCCAACAGCTTGAAGAAATCGCACGGACCAAGATGGAAGACTTGAACGCCAATGACATGGAGCAGGCGGTGCGCATCATCGCGGGTACCGCCCGGAGCATGGGAATCGAGGTGGAAGAGAAGTGATGGCCAGGCACGGCAAGAAATATCGCAAGGTGATCGAAAAGTTGACCCCCGGAGCGGTATACGAATTGAAGCAGGCGATCGAGCTGCTGAAAGAGAACGCATATGCCCGCTTCGACGAGACCGCCGAGGTTGCATTCCGTCTGGGTGTAGACCCCACGAAATCCGACCAGATGGTACGGGGCACGGTGAACCTGCCCCATGGTACCGGGAAGGCCGTCCGCGTGGTCGTGTTCGCCACGGGGGATGCGGTGGAGGCCGCCCGCGAAGCGGGGGCGGATGAAGTCGGCCTGGAGGATTTGATAGCCCGCGTCCAGAAGGGATGGACCGATTTCGATGTGGCGATAGCCACGCCGGAGGCCATGAAGGAGGTGCGCAAGCTGGGGCGCGTGCTGGGTCCGCGGGGGTTGATGCCGAATCCGCGCACGGGAACGGTGACCGCGGACGTCGCTCCGGCGGTGAAGCAGTTCAAGGCCGGCCGGGTGGAGTTCAAGATGGACCGGCACGGAAACGTGCTGGTGCCGTTCGGCAAGCTTTCGTTCGCAGTGGACGCCCTGGAGGAAAATTGCCGCGCGGTGATCGAGGCGGTCAATGCGGCCCGTCCGGCGGCTGCCAAGGGAATCTACATCAAACGTTGTACATTGAGTTCGACTATGGGGCCGGGACTGCAGATCGACCTGCGTGAGATTGCGGCCTGATGGAGACTGGGATTGATGAGATCCGAAAAAAAATCCATAGCGGATGAATATCGGCGGATGGTCGAAGGGGCCGATTACTTGATCCTGGCGGACTACCGCGGGTTGGACGTGCCGGGTGTGAACGAGCTGCGCCGGCGGCTCGGGAAACAGAATGCGGGTGTCCACGTCATCAAGAACCGCCTGTTCAGGATTGCGGCCGACGGTTCGTCGTTTGAAGGTTTGAGGGGGTTCCTGGAAGGTCCGAGCGCCCTTATCGTCGGCCGCGGAGACGTGGTGGAGACCGCCAAACTTCTCAAGGAATTCATCAAGGAACATGAGTTGCCGCGGATCAAGGCGGGGGTGATCGGCGGCCGGATCATTGAGGGGAAACAGTTCGAGCGCCTGGCGAATCTGCCTTCGCGGCAGCAGTTGCTGGGTCAGTTGGTGGGAACCATTGCGGCGCCGATGACGCAGCTGGTGGGCCTGTTGAGCCGGAAGGCGGCGAGCATCGTGTATGTGCTGCAGGCTGTGAAGGAACAAAAGGAGAAAAAGCAGTAAGGAGCGTGGAGGTCAGTCATGGTCGAGAAAACTGCCGAAAAGACCGAAGAACAAGTCAAGCAAGCGGCCGGCGGCGATGCCGCCGAGTCCGAGGACAAGGTTGAGCTGACCGGCAAGATGGCGGAGTTCGTGGACTGGATCGAAGGGATCACGGTTCTGGAACTTTCGCAGCTGGTCAAGGCTCTCGAAGATCGCCTGGGCGTGAGCGCGGCGGCGCCGGTGGCGGTAGCTGCGGCGGCGCCGGGGGCTGCGGGGGGCGAAGCGCCTGCCGAGGAGCAGACGGAGTTCACAGTAGTACTGACGGCCGCGGGCAGCCAGAAGATCCAGGTCATCAAAGAGGTCCGGGCGCTGACGTCGCTGGGGCTGAAAGAGGCCAAGGATTTGGTGGAGTCGGCGCCGAAGCCCGTCAAGGAGGGCGTTTCCAAGGAAGAGGCGCAGTCCATCAAGGAGAAACTGGAGGCCGTCGGAGCCCAGGTCGAGGTGAAATAACAAGCCGGGATTCTGACTGCGTCGCCCGTTGGGTTGTATGCTAACCGGAAAAGGCTCGCCATGGTGGAGAGAAGAAACTTCGGTAAGATCAAGGACGTCGTGGATCTGCCGGACCTGATCGAGGTCCAGATCTCCTCTTACAAGGAATTCCTGCAGAAGGACGTGGCGCCGAACCGCCGGCGCCGCACGGGGCTGCAGGGGATTCTGAAGGAGGTCTTTCCGATCGAAAGTTACGACGGACGCTATGTCCTGGATTTCGTAAAGTACGAAATCGGGGAGCCGAAGCTCTCCGCGTTGGACTGTCTGCGGGAGGGGCAGACTTACGCCGCCCCGCTGCACGTCACCTTCCGCCTGAAGGATGGTGACGATATCCGCGAGGAAGACGTCTACATGGGCGAAATTCCGCTGATGACCGAGCGGGGTTCGTTCGTGGTAAACGGCGCCGAGCGGGTGGTGGTAAGTCAGCTGCACCGTTCGCCGGGGATCTGTTACGAGCAGGACCTGCATCCCAGCGGGGCGGTGCTGTATTCTTTCCGTATCATTCCCGACCGCGGCTCGTGGATCGAGGTCGTTTTCGATACGGCGGACCTGATCTACATCTTCCTCGACCGCAAGCGCCGCCGCCGGAAGTTCCTTGTTTCCACGTTTCTGAGAGCCATCGGCTACGGGTCCGACGAGGATCTGCTTTCGCTCTACTACAGTTTCGGGAAGTTGTCTCTGGGAGGCGCCGTCAAGGAAGACAAGTTGACGGGGAAGGTGCTGCGTTCGGACATTATCGGGGCCGACGGCCAGTCTCTCGTGGCGCGCCGTTATGAGGCGCTCACGCCGGATCTCGTTCGGGAAATAAAGGCCGCCGGTTACCGGAGTGTGGATGTGGTTGATGTTTCCTGGGACGACGGGCTCTTCCTGAAAACGGTCATGCGCGACCCGACACACGGTGAGGAAGAGGCGCTGAAAGAAATCTACCACAAGCTGCGGCCGGGTGATCCGCCGACGGTCTCGAATGCAAGGCAGCTGATCAAGCGGCTGTTTTTCGATCCGCGCCGGTACGATCTGGGGCGTGTCGGCCGCTACAAGATGCAGCAAAAGCTGGGCCTTGACCGCAAGAGCAACTCGCGTGTGCTGGAGAAGGAGGACCTTGTCGCTGCGCTCCGCTATCTGATCAACCTGCGGCGCGGCGAAGGTACGGTGGACGATATCGACCATCTTGGAAGCCGCCGCGTGCGTACGGTGGGCGAGCTCCTGGAAGGGCAGTGCCGCGTGGGGTTGGCCCGTACGGAGCGTCTGGTCAAGGAGCGCATGACCATTTTCGACGCGACGGTGGAGAAGCTGACGCCGCAGAAACTGGTGAATCCCAAGGCGTTGTCGGCGGTGGTGAAAGATTTCTTCGGGCGCAGCCAGCTGAGTCAGTTCATGGACCAGACCAACCCCTTGGCGGAATTGACGCACAAGCGGCGTCTGAGCGCTCTTGGTCCGGGGGGCTTGAGCCGGGAGCGGGCGGGGTTCGAGGTGCGCGACGTGCACAGCAGCCATTACGGCCGGATTTGCCCGGTGGAAACACCCGAAGGCCCCAATATCGGACTGATTTCTTCATTGAGCACGTACGCGCGGGTGAATGAATTCGGGTTCATTCAGAGCCCCTACCGCAAGGTGAAGAACGGACGCGTGCTCGACGAGGTGGAATATCTGACGGCGGACGAGGAGGAGAACTTCATCATAGCGCAGGCGAATGCGCCGCTTGATGAGAAGGGGCGTTTCGTACGCGAGACGATCTCGGTGCGCTATCGCGGTGATTTTCTGGAAGTGCCGCGCGAGCGGGTGGAATACATGGATGTTTCCCCCAAGCAGTTGGTGAGCGTAGCGGCGGGATTGATTCCCTTCCTGGAGCACGACGACGCCAACCGGGCCTTGATGGGGTCGAACATGCAGCGGCAGGCCGTGCCGTTGCTGGTTACCGAGAGACCCTATGTCGCCACGGGCATGGAGGAGAGGGTTGCACGGGACTCGCGGGTGATGTGTCTGGCGGAAGCGGCGGGGATCGTGGCCTATGTCTCGGCGGACAAGATCGTGGTCTCGCGGGACGGAAAATACCCGACACGCAAGACCCCCAAGGGTGATTACCAGGTTTACAAGCTGCAGAAGTTCATGCGTTCCAATGCGGGGACGTGCATCAATCAGAAGCCGATTGTCAAGGTGGGCCAGCGGGTGCGCAAGGGGGATGTGCTGGCGGATGGACCGGGCACCTGCCAGGGAGAATTGGCTCTGGGCAGGAACGTGCTGGTGGCGTTCATGCCGTGGTGCGGATACAACTTTGAGGATGCGATACTGATCAGCGAAAAACTGGTCAAGGAAGACGTCTACACTTCGATTCATATCGAAGATTTCGAATGCGGTGCGCGCGACACCAAGCTCGGCCCGGAGGAAATTACGCGGGATATTCCGAACGTCGGCGAGGAGGCTCTCAGGAATCTCGACCATGGTGGAGTGGTGCGCGTGGGCGCCGAGGTGAAGCCCGGCGACATTCTCGTGGGCAAGATCACGCCCAAGAGCGAAACGGAACTGGCGCCGGAAGAACGCCTTCTGCGGGCGATATTCGGGGAGAAGGCAGCGGACGTGCGCGATACGTCGTTACGGGTTCCGAGCGGCACCTCGGGAATAGTGATGGATGTTAAGATTTCGGCGCGGAATCCGGTCAAGCGGACTAAACTTACCGCGAGTGAACGGCGCAAGCAGGCCAAGGCCATCCGCGAGGAGTACAAGGAGAAGGCTCAGCGCCTGACGGAGGATCTGACCGAGGCCCTGAGCAACATTCTTCTGGGAGAGAAGATCCCGCTGGACGTTGTGGATATTGAAACCGGCGAGATAATCATACCGGCCAACCGCAAGATCACCAAGACCTTGCTGCGTAAACTGGCGGCGGCGCATGATCACATCTCGATTGATCCGAGTCCCATCCAGATCAAGATCCAGGGGATCATTGATGAATATGCGAACAAGTTCGCCGAGTTGGAGGTTGAACAGGAGCGTTCGCTGGACCGCCTCGAGAGCGGAGATGAGGTTGATCCGGGGATCATCAAGCAGGTTCGGGTGTATGTCGCCAGCAAGAAGAAACTGGCGGTTGGCGACAAGATGGCCGGCCGGCACGGTAACAAGGGGGTTATTTCGAGGATAGTCCCGGAGGAAGACATGCCGTTCCTTCCGGATGGAACACCGGTTGAAATCGTCCTGAATCCGCTCGGCGTGCCCTCGCGCATGAACGTCGGTCAGGTTCTGGAGACACACTTGGGATGGGCCTGCAAGATGCTCGGTCTGCACGCGGCCACGCCGGTGTTCGACGGCATTTCCGAGAAGCAAATTCAGGAGATGCTCAAGCAGGCGAACCTGGAAGAAGACGGCAAGACGCTGCTTTATGACGGTCGCACGGGGGAGCCGTTCGACCAGAAGGTCGTGGTGGGAATGATCTACATGATGAAATTGCATCATCTGGTGAGCGACAAGATCCATGCCCGGGCGGTAGGGCCCTATTCGCTGGTTACACAGCAGCCGCTGGGAGGAAAGGCCCAGTACGGCGGGCAGCGCTTCGGGGAGATGGAGGTCTGGGCCATGGAAGCCTATGGGGCTGCGTATGCGTTGCAGGAACTGCTGACGGTCAAGAGTGACGATATTTCCGGAAGGACGCGCATTTACGAATCGATCGTCAAGGGGGAGAACACGTTGGAGGCCGACATGCCGGAGTCGTTCAACGTATTGATCAAGGAACTGCAGAGTCTTGCGCTGGATATCAACATCAAGCGCAAGAGCGCCTTGTAGAGTTATTGCAATCGGGCGCGAGATAGAAAGGCAGGAGGCGGTGAACGTGGAATCGAAACAGGCAGGTGAGGTGCTGGGTGACGGCGTCGATGAGGGTTTTGATTTCGTGCGCATATCCCTGGCGTCGCCGGAGACCATCCGTTCATGGAGTCACGGGGAGGTAAAGAACCCGGAAACGATCAACTACCGCACGTTCAAGCCTGAGAAAGGCGGATTGTTCTGCGAGCGCATTTTCGGTCCGACGAAGGACTGGGAGTGCAGTTGCGGGAAATACAAGCGTATCAAGCACAAAGGGGTTATCTGTGACCGTTGCGGCGTTGAGGTGACCCTTTCGCGCGTGCGGCGGGAGCGGATGGGGCACATCGAGCTGGCCGTGCCGGTTTCGCATATATGGTTTTTCAAGTGCACGCCCAGCCGTATGGGGTTGGTGCTGGACATGACCGGCCGGGCCCTCGAGCGGGTTCTCTACTACGAGGATTACGTCGTCATTGACCCCGGGGATACGCCCTTGAAGGAGAAGCAGCTCCTGAGCGAGATGGAATATCGCGAGGCGCAATCGAAGTACGGAGATTCCTTTGTGGCGAAGATGGGCGCCGAGGGTATCCGTGACCTGATGAAGAAAATTGACCTGGACGAGCTGCTCGCCGAGCTGGAGCTGCAGATGGAAGCCACCAACAGCAAGCAGACGCGCAAGAAAATCACGAAGCGCATGAAGGTCATTGACGGGCTGCGGCAGAGCGAGGCGCGTCCGGAGTGGATGATCCTGGAAGTATTGCCGGTGATTCCCCCGGATCTGAGGCCGCTGGTGGCACTCGAGGGCGGGCGCTTCGCCACCTCGGACCTGAACGATCTCTACCGGCGCGTCATCAACCGCAATAACCGCCTCAAGAACCTCATGCAGCTGAAGACGCCGGACGTGATCATACGCAATGAGAAACGCATGCTACAGGAGGCGGTGGACGCGCTTTTCGACAATGGGCGGCATGGGCGGCCGGTAACCGGAGCCGGCAACCGTCCCTTGAAGAGTCTGAGCGACATGCTCAAGGGCAAGCAGGGACGTTTCCGGCAGAACCTGTTGGGCAAGCGCGTGGACTATTCCGGGCGTTCCGTCATTGTGATCGGGCCCGACCTGAGCATGAAGCAGTGCGGCTTGCCGAAGAAAATGGCGCTGGTTCTGTTCGAGCCTTTCATCATCCGCCGTCTCAAGGAGATGGGCATCGCGCACACGGTGCGCAGTGCCAAGAAAATGATTGAGAGGGAAGAGGATGCCGTCTGGGACATCCTCGAGGAAGTGACCCGCGGTCACACAGTGATGTTGAACCGGGCGCCGACGTTGCACCGCCTGAGTATTCAGTCCTTCGAGCCGGTGCTCATTGAAGGGGAGGCGATTAGGATCCATCCGCTGGTATGTACGGCGTACAACGCCGACTTCGACGGTGACCAGATGGCGGTGCACGTGCCGCTTTCGGTGGAGGCGCAGATGGAGTCGCGGCTGTTGATGCTGGCTCCGCACAATATCTTCTCGCCTTCCAGCGGGAAGCCGATCGCCACTCCCACGCAGGATATCGCTCTGGGCTGCTATTACATCACGATGGAATCCCAGCGCAACCGGATACGGGAGCGCGGCAAACAGGGCAGCAACGGCAACGAGCACCTGCCGTTGATGAACGACGCCGATGAGGTGCATACGGCTTTTGATGAGGGTGTTCTCAAGATTCATGACCGCATCCGCCTGCGCAATCCCGACTATCAACGGGAAACGCGTTTCGGCGATCCGGACAAGACTGTAATCACGACGACGGTCGGGCGGGTTTTCTTCAATGAAATCTGGCCGGAACCGGTGGGATTCTTCAACCAGGCGGTCACCAAGCGCGGCCTCGAGGACCTGATTTGGCAATGTTATCACCTGGTCGGCCACGAGGAAACGGTGAGGGTTCTCGATCGCCTGAAAAGCCTCGGGTTCGAGCATGCGACTCTCGGCGGGATATCGATCGGGATGGGGGATATGATCATTCCTCCCGAGAAGGAGCGTATCATCGAGGAGGCGCGTCGGCAGATAGCCGATGTGGATGCACAGTACCGCCGGGGGGTCATCACCGACGGCGAGCGATACAACAAGATTATTGATATCTGGACGCACAGCACCGAGGAGATTTCGAGCGTGCTTTTCCGGGTGCTGGAATACAACGAGGACCGCGAGGAGGCCAATCCGATATTCATGATGGTCGATTCCGGGGCCCGCGGCAGCCGTCAGCAGATCCGGCAGTTGGCCGGCATGCGCGGCCTCATGGCGAAGCCGTCGGGCGAGATCATCGAACGTCCGATCCTGTCGAACTTCCGGGAAGGGCTGAGCGTGTTGGAATACTTCATCAGCACCCACGGGGCGCGCAAGGGGCTGGCGGATACGGCTCTCAAGACGGCGGATTCCGGTTACCTGACAAGGAAACTGGTGGATGTTTCCCAGGATATCATCGTTATTGAGCAGGACTGCAACACGCTCAACGGTATTGAGGTCAAGGCGATTTACGAGGGCGACGAGGAACTGGTGCCGCTGAGCCGCAGAGTGGTCGGGCGGACGGCCCTGGACGATATCAAGGATCCCCGCAGTGGCGAGGTCATCGTGGCGGCGGGCCAGGAGATAGACGAGACGGCGGGCCGCCTGATAGACGAAGCGGGGATTGAAAAGGTGCGGATCAGGAGCGTGCTGACGTGTGAGTCGCGCCGGGGAGTGTGCGCCAAGTGTTACAGCCGGAACCTGGCCACCGGTCAGCCTGTGGCTCTTGGCGAGGCGGTCGGAATAATCGCGGCCCAGTCCATCGGTGAACCCGGCACTCAGCTGACGATGCGTACGTTCCATATCGGCGGTACGGCCAGTTCGGTGTTCAAGCAGCCGCAGATCAACGCCAAGCACAACGGTGTGGTGCGCTACCATGACCTGCGCACGGTGCGTTCGCTGGACGGTAACTACATCGTTCTGAACAAGAACGGGGCGGTGGGGGTTTACGACGACGACGGCCGTGAGCTGGAGCGCTACACGACGGTGATCGGCGCGGTGATTTCCATCGCCGACGGCGGGCACGTGCGCAAGGGTGAAAGTTTCGTCAAGTGGGATCCCTACAATGTACCGATCCTTTCGGAACAGGAAGGCGTCATCGACTTCCAGGATTTCATCGAGGGTGTGACGGTCAAGAAGGAGGTGGATGAATCTACCGGTGCCGAGGGGACGGTGATCGTGGAGCACAAGGAGGACCTTCATCCGCAGATCGTGCTGACGGATCCGGCCAGCGGGGAGGCGGTGAGCTACTACTCGATTCCGGCCGGGGCGCATGTGATGGTGCAGCGCGGTGAAAAGGTGCCGGCGGGTGCGGTATTGGCGAAGACCCCCCGCAAGGTCATGCGCACGAAGGATATTACCGGAGGTCTGCCGCGGGTCGCCGAGCTTTTCGAGGCGCGCCGTCCGAAGGATGCCGCCGAGATAGCCAAGATAGATGGAATCGTGGAATTCGCCGGAACGGTGCGCGGGCGCCGGAAGTTGATCGTGCGTGACCAGACCACGGGCGACGAGGAAGAGCATCTGATTCCGATGGGTAAACACGTGGTGGTCTTCGAAGGGGACTTCGTGCACAAGGGACAGCAGTTGACCGAAGGGCCGGTGGTGCCGCAGGAAGTTCTTGAGGTATGCGGACCGCAGGAGCTGCAGGAGTACCTCGTGAACGAGGTCCAGGAAGTCTATCGTCTCCAGGGTGTTGAGATAAACGACAAGCACATCGAGATCATCGTCCGCCAGATGTTACGCAAGGTCATGATCACCGATCCGGGTGACACCGAGTTTCTGTGGGGCGAGCAGGTGGAGAAGTACATTTTCCAGGAGGTGAACCAGAAGGCCATGGAGGAGGGCAAGCGTCCTGCGGAGGCTTCGCCGGTGCTCCTGGGGATAACCAAGGCCGCCCTCGAGACGGAAAGTTTTATTTCGGCGGCGTCATTCCAGGATACGCCGCGGGTGTTGACGGATGCGGCTACTTTGGGGCGCGTGGACCACCTGCACGGATTCAAGGAGAATGTCATCATGGGACACCTGATTCCGGCGGGGACGGGCTTTCATATGTATCGCAATATCAAGCTCGTGCCCCTGAGCGAGCCGATTTCCACGGAGGAATTGCTGGGAGACGGATTCCTGGCCAATGAAGAGGAATCCGCATCGGAAGGATAATGAGGTGTTGCAAGGCGGCGGAAGGATTTGTTACCTTCCGCGCCTTGTGTTTTGAAAGAAGGAAAGGTTGGATATGCCCACTATCAATCAGCTTGTGAGGCACGGCCGGAAGAAGCTGGTGAAGAAGCGCAAGTCGCCGGCGCTGTCGAATTGTCCGCAGCGGCGCGGGGTGTGTCTGGTGGTGAAGACGCAGACGCCGAAGAAACCCAATTCGGCTTTGCGGAAGGTTGCGCGTGTGCGGCTCACCAACGGACAGGAGGTTACGGCCTACATTCCGGGAGAGGGCCATAACCTGCAGGAACACAGCATTGTATTGGTACGCGGCGGCAGAGTGAAAGACTTGCCGGGCGTGCGGTATCACATCATTCGCGGGACGCTTGACTGCCTCGGCGTAGAGGGGCGCAAGCGCGGGCGTTCAAAGTATGGCTGCAAGAAGCCGAAGGCATGAGGATCGAATAAGATGGCCAGGAGACGGAGAGCCGAAAAGCGCGTCGTGGAGCCGGATCCACGCTTCAACAGCGTGCTGGTAACCAAGCTGATTAAGAAGGTGATGAGCCGCGGCAAGAAATCGGTCGCCGAACAAATTGTCTACGGGGCCCTGGAGGAAATCGGGCGGCAGACGGAGAAAGAACCGGTGGCCGTGCTGGAAGAGGCGGTGGACCGCGTCAAGCCGCAGTTGGAGGTGAAGTCACGGCGGGTCGGCGGGGCCACCTATCAGGTGCCCATGGAAGTCAGCCGTGACCGGCAGGTTTCGCTGGCCCTGCGTTGGATTGTTCAGTTTGCGCGCGGACGCAAGGGTGTGCCCATGCAGAGGGCTCTGGCGATGGAACTGCTGGATGCCTATCGCAACCAGGGCGCGTCGATCAAGAAGCGCGATGATACCCACAAGATGGCGCAGGCCAACAAAGCCTTCGCCCATTACCGCTGGTGAGAGTGTCGAGAGAGAGAAGGAAATGGTGACTTTGTCCGAGAGAAAGCCGATGGCGGACACGCGGCGAGGAGAAGCTCTCCGCGAAGCGGCGGAGAGAGGCAGTCCTCTGGCGCGCATCCGCAACGTCGGCATAATCGCGCATATCGACGCCGGCAAGACCACGGCGACCGAGCGCATGCTCTATTATACCGGTCGGGTGTACAAGATGGGGGAAGTGCACGACGGCACCGCCACGATGGACTGGATGGTCCAGGAGCAGGAACGCGGCATTACGATTACAAGCGCGGCGACGACCTGTTTCTGGCGGGAACACCAGATCAACATTATCGATACCCCCGGACATGTTGATTTCACGGTCGAGGTCGAGCGGGCGCTGCGTGTCCTCGACGGGGCGATCGGTATTTTCTGCGGTGTGGCCGGGGTGCAGTCTCAGTCGGAGACGGTCTGGCATCAGGCACAGAAATACGGTGTTCCCTGCCTGGCCTTCGTAAACAAGCTTGATCGGCGGGGCGCGGATTTCGACAGGGTTGTAACCGAGATGCGCGAGCGGCTGGCGGCGCCGGTGGTGGCGGTGCAGCGACCATGGGGCCGTGAGGAAGAATTGCGTGGGGTGATTGATTTGATCGAGATGCGGGCTTTGGGGTTTGACGAGGAAAGTCTCGGGGCCCGGGTGACGTTGGGCGAGATACCTTCCGAGATGCTGGAAGAATGCCGCACCGCCCGCCGCGAAATGATCGAATTCCTGGCGGAGCGGGACGAGGCTCTCATGGAGACGTATCTTTCAGGACAGGAAGTATCTGCGGATGCAATCCGTGCGGCGTTGAGGAGAGGCACGCTGGCGGGAGAAGCGGTCCCGGTGCTGTGCGGGGCGGCTTTGAAGAATAAGGGGATTCAGCCTTTGCTGGACGCAGTCGTTGATTACCTGCCGTCCCCGGCGGATGTTCCTGCAATCAGGGGATACCATCCGAAGACCGAAGAGCCGGTTGAGCGCCGGGTGGGGGATTTCGAGCCGCTGGCGGCGCTGGCGTTCAAACTGGCTATAGATTCCTATGTGGGCAGGCTGGCATTCGTAAGGGTATATTCCGGTTTACTTAAGAAGGGGCAGAACGTGTACAATCCGCGCACGCGCAAGCGCGAGCGCGTGGGCCGGATCGTGCGGCTGCATGCCAATCATCGTGAAGAGGTTGAGTCTCTTTACAGCGGGGAAATCGGGGGTGTGGTGGGCTTGAAGCAGGTAACCACCGGAGACACGCTGTGTGCCGAGAATCAGCCCGTGAATTTGGAACGGATCAGGTTCCCGGAGCCGGTTATGGCAATGGCGATCGAGCCGAGATCGCGCGCCGACCGGGAGACGATGATGGAAGCCCTCAAGGCATTGGCCGAAGAGGATCCCACTTTCAGGATTGCCACCGATCAGGAAACCGGCCAGACGATCATCCGGGGTATGGGTGAATTGCATCTGGAAATCATCAAGGATCGCCTGCTACGGGAGTTCGACGTAAAGGCCAAGGCCGGAGAGCCGATGGTCGCCTACCGCGAGACGGTCACGCGGTCGGGGCGCGGGGAGTTCATATTCGAGAGGGAGATAGGCAATCGCGGACATTTTGCGCGGGTGGTGGTGGAGGTTTCTCCCCGCACGCGCGGGGAGGGCAACCAGGTGGAGATTACCGCTGGCCAGGAACAGATTCCGGGAGAGTATCACCCGGCCGTGGAGAGTGGTATTCGCGACGGCCTGGTGACCGGCGTTCTCGGCAATTATCCCATGGTGGACGTCGGCGTAGAGGTCACCGACGGGTCTTTTCATCCTGTTGATTCGAGTGAAGTCGCCTTTCGCTCGGCGGCCTCGATGGCATTACGCCAGGCCTTGCAGGATGCCCAGCCACGCTTGCTGGAACCGATAATGGAACTGGAGATTGTGACCCCGGAAGAGTTTCTGGGTGACGTCCTGGGAGACATCAACGGGCGCCGCGGCCGCGTAAAGGGGATAACCTCTCGGGATACGATTCAGATAATTACCGCGGAAGTTCCCTTGGCAGAACTTTTCGGATATGCTACAAGCCTGCGCTCGCTGACAAAGGGTCGCGGCAGCCACTCGATGGAACCGAAGACGTTCGCCGAGGTACCGAGTATGCTGGAAGCGCAGATTTTGAACAGGTGAATGATATGAATGGGCAGCGTATTAGGATAAGGCTCAAAGGCTACGACTACCGGGTTCTGGATCAGTCTGCGAGCGAGATCGTGGAGACCGCCAAGCGGACAGGTGCCAAGGTGGCCGGTCCGATCCCGTTGCCGACGAGGATCGAGCGGTACACCGTCAACCGCAGTCCGCATGTGGATAAGAAGTCGATGGAACAGTTCGAGATTCGTACGCACAAACGTCTTTTGGACATAATCGATCCTACGGCCCGCACGGTTGACGAGCTCAAGAAACTCAATCTGCCGGCCGGCATAGACATTACCATCAAGATTTAGGACGGGTGGAGGTCATGGATACACTCATTGGCAGGAAGGCGGGCATGACGCGGGTTTTCGAGGCGGACGGCAAGCAGACGGCCGTGACCGTTCTCGAAGTGGGACCCTGTGTGATCGTGCAGCGCAAGACCAAGGAGAAGGACGGATACGATGCTGTTCAGCTCGGTTTCGGCCAGCAGAAGGAGAGTCGTGTCAAGCGTCCCCAGGCCGGGCATTACCGCCGGGCCGGTGTCAAGCCCTGCCGGATATTGAGGGAAGTCAGGGTTGACGCGGAGGAAGAGGTCAAGGTCGGAGATGCGGTCACGGTGGGGATTTTCGAGGGGGTCGGCCATGTGGATGTGGCGGGCATCTCCAAGGGACGCGGCTTCCAAGGCGTGGTGCGGCGGCATGGCATGCGCGGCGGCCGGGCATCCCACGGTTCGATGAGTCACCGGCGCGTCGGGGCCATCGGGCAATGTGAATTTCCCGCGCGAGTTTTCAAGAACAAGAAGATGCCCGGGCACATGGGTGCGCAGCGGGTCACGGTGCAGAACCTGCGTGTCGTCCAGGTGCGGGTCGAAGACAATCTGATGCTTGTGGAAGGCGCGGTGCCGGGTCCGACGGGGGGTGTGG
>JAOZMZ010000004.1:0-36693 GCA_029934055.1 Kiritimatiellia bacterium | reverse complement strand
AGCCGGGCCCTGAAGAAACATGCGGGGGCGAAATGACGAAGTTGGCGGTACATAACATGGCCGGGGACCGTACCGGCGAAATTGATTTCGACGAGAAGCTGCTGGTGCTCGACAAGGGCGCCGAGGCTGTTCATGCAGCCGTGGTGGCGTATCTCAGGAATCAGCGGCGGGGTACGGCCTCGACGAAGACGCGGGGTGAAGTCGCCGGCAGCAACCGCAAGCCCTGGCGGCAGAAAGGGACCGGGCGTGCGCGGGCGGGGACTCGGAGTTCGCCCGTGTGGCGGGGCGGGGGTGTGGCGTTCGGCCCGCGTCCGCGTGATTTTCACCGCCGGGTACCGAAAGGGATCAAGCGCCTGGCATTTCGGCGTGCGTTGAGCGAGAAGATTTCGGCAGGAGATGTGATTGTATTGGAGGAATTGAATCTTTCGGAACCTAAGACCCGTGTAATCGCCGAAATTCTGAAGAAGTTGGACGTCCGCAACGGGGCCTTGATCGTAACCGGTGCGGAGGATCGGGTTCTGCGGCTGGCGGCGCGCAACATTCCGGGGGTGGCAGTGGCCGCTTCGGATGATGTCAACACGTACCAATTGCTTCGTTACCGGAAAGTGGTCGTAACCAGCGAGGCCCTGAAAAAATTGCAGGCGCGGCTTGGGGACAAGTCCGGGGGTGGAAAATGAAGGACGCGCACGACATCGTTCAGAGAATTCTTTTGACCGAGAAGGGAACCCGCTTGGCCGAAGAGGGCAACAAGTACCTGTTCAAGGTGATGTCGAGGGCGAACAAGCATGAGATCAAACGGGCGGTCGAACAATTGTTCGGTGTTCACGTCATCAAGGTGAACACGATGAACCGCACGGGCAAGAGAAAGCGTGAGCGGACGATTCAATTTGGCAAGACCTCGTCCTGGAAACGGGCGGTGGTGACGCTGAAGGAAGGCGAGACGATCGAGCTTGCTTGAGGTGCGACGTTATGGGTGTAAAGAAACATAAGCCGGTTACGCCGAGCATGCGCTTTACGGTGCTGCCGGATTTCGAGGAGTTGACCAAGAAGGCGCCGGAGCGCGGGCTTGTGCGCGGTATGAAGTCACGCGGCGGGCGCAACAATGCCGGTAGAATCACCGTCCGGCATCACGGCTCCGGGCATAAGCGGCGGTACCGCCGGGTGGATTTCCGGCGTGACAAGCACGGCACGGTGGCCCGGGTGACGGCGATTGAGTACGATCCCAATCGTTCGGCGCGCTTGGCGCTGTTGACCTATGCCGACGGGGAGAAGCGTTACATCCTTGCACCGTTGGGATTGGAGGTCGGCGCCACCGTCGTGGCGGGCCCGGACGTCGAACCGCGGACCGGAAATGCGTTGCCGCTTGAAAAGATCCCTCCGGGGATACCCATCCACAATATCGAACTGTATCCCGGACGGGGCGCCCAGATGGTGCGTGGAGCCGGGGCCGCCGCCCAGATCACCGCGCGGGAAGGCAAATACGCAACCATCAGGTTGCCGTCGGGTGAGTTGCGCAAGGTGAATGTTAGGTGTTACGCCACGATAGGCCAGGTCGGCAATGTTGAGAACGAGAGTGCTTCGATGGGCAAAGCCGGGCGGGCGCGCTGGCGGGGCCGCCGGCCGACGGTGCGCGGGGTGGCGATGAATCCGGTTGATCACCCGATGGGAGGCGGTGAAGGACGCAGTTCCGGAGGCGGACATCCCGTCTCGCCGTGGGGTCAACTGGCGAAGGGCAAGCGAACGCGGCGGAAGCGCAAGCCGTCCGACAAGTTCATAGTCGAGCGGAGGAGGAAGTAGGGATGACGCGCTCATTGAAAAAAGGGCCCTACGTGGATCTGAAGTTAGTGAAAAAGGTGGAGCGTATGAATCGCGCCGGAGAACGCCGTGTGATCAAGACGTGGTCACGCCGGTCGATGATAATACCGGAGTTCGTGGGGCACACGTTCGCGGTTCACAACGGCAAGAATTTCATAACAGTGTTCATAACGGAGAATATGGTTGGTCATCGCCTCGGAGAATTCGCTCCGACCCGTTCATTCCGGCGGCATGGGGCGGCGACCGACAAGTCGGTGTCGTTGAAGTGATTCGGGAAGACTTGTGATGGAAGTCACGGCTACAACTAAGTTTGTGAGAATCTCGCCGCGCAAGGCGCGGGATCTGGCCAGGGCGATAAGCGGCAAGCCGGTATCCGAGGCGTTGATGCTGGTGGCATCGAGCCGGAGGAAGGCGGCCGTCGAGATCGGCAAAACGTTGAAGTCGGCGGTGGCCAACGCGGAGAACAACAGCGGCCTGGCGGTGGAGAAGCTGGTGGTGCGGGAAGCCGTGGTTGAAGACGGCCCGCGGCTGAAGCGCTGGCGGCCGCGCGCGCGCGGGATGGCTTCGGTCATTTTGAAAAGGATGAGTCACATCAGGATAACATTGACGGACGGCGCCGAGTAGCAGGCACCGTGCGTACGAAGGAGGACGAGTAGTTGGGACAGAAGGTAAATCCGATTGGGCTGCGGGTGAGCGTCACTCGGGACTGGCGTTCGCGCTGGTACGCGGAGCGGAGCGAGTACGGGTGTCTTTTGCACGAGGATGTTGCAATAAGGACCCTGGTGAAACGCCGGTTGCGTGATGCGGCGGTGCCCGAAATACGAATCGAGCGTTACGCCAACCGGGCGCGCATAACTATCTTCACGGCTCGCCCCGGGATCGTGATAGGGCGCAAGGGGCAGGATTTGGAGCGGCTGCGGGAAGATATAGCGGCGCTGACGGGCAAAGAGATATATATTGACATACGGGAAGTGCGTAATCCTGATGTTAACGCCCAACTTGTAGCCGAAAGCATCGCCTTGCAGCTCGAGCGCCGGGTATCTTTCCGGCGGGCGATGAAACGCGCGGTGCAGATGGCGATGGAACTGGGCGTGGAGGGAATCAAGGTTGAGACTGCGGGAAGGCTTGGTGGCGCGGAACTGGCCCGCCGTGAGAGTTACAAGGCGGGCAAGATTCCATTGCACACCCTGCGGGCGAACATAGACTACGGATTTGCAGAGGCGAGGACGACGGCCGGCACGATCGGAGTAAAGGCTTGGATATGCCGGGCGGAAGAGGAAGAGGATCAGCGGGAGAGAAGACGGCATGCCATTAATGCCTAAAAGAGTGAAGCACCGAAAATCGCACCGTGGAAACCTGAAAGGTTTTTCGCGGGGCGGCAACCGTTTGGATTTTGGCGAGTACGGGCTGCAGGCACTTGAGCGGGCGTGGGTCACGAACGTCCAGATCGAGGCCTGCCGCGTGGCGATAAATCGTGCGATGAAGCGTAAGGGAAAGGTGTGGATCAGAATTTTTCCGGATCGTCCGAGGACGAAAAAGCCTCTGGAGACGCGCATGGGTAAAGGAAAAGGGGCGGTGGATCATTGGGTGGCGCCGGTCAAGCCCGGCCGGGTTCTTTTCGAGGTTGATGGAGTTCCGGAGATCGTTGCGCGCGAGGCGCTGCGCCTGGCGGCGGCGAAGTTGCCCATAGCCACGAGGTTTGTTCATAGACACGGCTGAGGACGGTTGCTTTATGAAGACGGCGGCGTTGAGAGAAATGAGTGTGAATGAGCTGGAAGAGCGTTTGCGCGATACTCAGCGGGAACTGTTTGATCTTCGGCGTCAGCAGGTCGGCGGGCATCTCGAGAAGCCCTCGCGTATCCGGGAGTTGCGCAGGGAAATCGCCAGGATGAAAACGGTTATGCATGAGCGCGGAAGGGAAGACTGATGGCTGGTACTGTTGAAAGAGGCACGCGGAAACAGCGTGAAGGCCGGGTGGTGAGTACGGCGATGGACAAGACCGTCGTGGTCTTGGTCGAGCGCCGCATGAGGCATCCTCTGTATGGAAAAGAGATCCGCCGGCATAAGAAGTTTTACGTGCACGACGAAAAGAACGAAGCCGCGGTGGGCGACGTGGTGAGGATTCAGGAAACGCGTCCCCTCAGCAAGATGAAACGCTGGCGGCTGGTGGAGATCATCAGGCGTGCGAAGTGATTGCGGGTGGAGTTGAACGGCAATGATCACAGTAGAAACCAGACTGGATGTAGCGGACAACACGGGAGCGCGCAGTGTGGCCTGTATCCGCGTTCTCGGGCAGCGCAAACGATATGCCCGCGTCGGAGATGTGATCAAGGTGTCGGTTAAAGATGCGCAGCCGCGCGGTATGGTGAAGAAGGGTGAAGTCCACAAGGCCTTGGTGGTTAGGACGCGGAACCCGATTCGGCGTGCGGATGGTTCCATTTTGAGGTTCGACCACAATGCGGTCGTGCTGGTGGATGAGCAGATGAACCCCCGGGGTACGCGTATATTCGGCCCCGTGGCGCGGGAACTGCGCGACAAGAACTACATGAAGGTTATTTCGCTCGCACCGGAGGTGCTGTGATGCGTTCCGCGAAGAAGAAGAAGAGGATCAAGATGCATATTCGCCGTGGAGATATCGTCAAGGCGATCAGCGGAGAAGACGCGGACGGCAAGAAGACCGGACGGGTTCTGCAGGTGATGCCTTCCACGGGACGCGTCTTGGTGGAAGGATTCAACCTGGTCACCAAGCACTTGCGTAAGAGCGAGGAACATCCGCACGGCGCAATCACGCGGGTGGAGGCGCCTATCGCGGCATCGAACCTGAGAGTTGTGAAGCCCGCGGAAAAATCCGGCAAGGGCGGCACGCATTAGGACACAGCCGTTCGGATTCGGAGTTGGTTTCAGGAAGCAGGGATGATGATTGCTAGACTGAAAGAGAAATACGAAAGGGAAGTCGTACCGGCCTTGAAGGCTGAACGGGGCTACCGGAACGTCATGCAGGTGCCGCGGATGACGCGCATAGTGGTGAATATGGGTATCGGTACGGGCCTGGAAAAGGATGCCCTGGAAAGCTTGACGGCGGACCTGGCGATGATTACGGGCCAGCGGCCGATTATCACCCGGGCGCGCAAGAGTATAGCCAATTTCAAGCTGCGCAAAGGTATGCCGATCGGCGCCAAGGTGACCCTGCGGGGTGCCCGTATGTACGAGTTCTTTGACAGGCTGGTGAACGTCGCTCTGCCGCGGATTCGTGATTTTCGTGGAGTCTCGCCGAAAGCCTTCGACGGCCGGGGAAACTATACCTTGGGTATTCGGGAGCAAATGGTGTTTCCCGAGATAGATCCTGATCACGTCAAGATCGTTCAGGGGATGGATATAACAATTGTGACGACGGCGGGTAGCGATGATGAGGCGCGGGATTTGCTGCGTCTGTTGGGAATGCCCTTTGCCAAGTCGTGAGGAAGACGGAGGAAAGAGGTGGCCAAGAAGTCGTTGATAGTTAAAGCGAGTCGCAGCCCGAAGTTCAGGGCCCGGCGCTACAATCGATGCAGGCGTTGCGGGCGGTCACGGGCGTATATCCGCAAATTTCAGCTGTGTCGGATCTGTTTCCGTGAACTGGCGTCGCGGGGGCAGCTTCCGGGGGTTGTCAAGGCGAGTTGGTGAGTTTGAGAGAGGCGGCGACACATGAGTGTGAGTGATCCGATAGCCGATATGTTGACGCGCGTGCGCAACGCGTGCATGGCCCGTCTGGAAACGGTGGAGATGCCGCATTCCCGGCTGAAAGGAGAGATTGCGCGGATTCTCAAGCGCGAGGGCTTCATCCGGGAATACGCGGTTGAAGGTCATGGCGGCAAGAAGATTCTGCGCCTCTACCTGAAGTATACCGGTGAAGGAGAGCCGGTCATTCAGGGACTGCAGCGGATGAGCCGGCCGAGCCTGCGGCGATATGCATCGGCCAAGCGGATTCCCAAGATTCTACGCGGGCTGGGCGTGGTGATAATGAGCACCTCCCAGGGAATCCTGACCGGTCGTGAGGCGGCGCGCCGCGGAGTCGGCGGTGAAGTCATATGTTACGTGTGGTAAAAGTGGTTACAGGAGTGGTACCGGAATGTCGCGCGTTGGACAGAAACCAATAGAGATACCCGCGGGGGTCGAAGTCGAAACCAAGGACGGGCGGGTCACCGCCGGCGGTCCTCTGGGACGGTTGGAGCTTGCCCTGCCGGGGGGGATTTCCGTGCGGCGGGAGGCGGATCGGCTTCTTGTGGAGCGCGCGAACGACAGCCGCGAGTTGCGGGTCCTGCACGGCACCATACGCAGTTTGCTGGCCAATATGGTTGTCGGAGTAAAGGATGGTTTCCGGCGCGAATTGGAAATACAGGGTGTTGGTTACCGGGCCCAGTTACAGGGGCGCAAGCTGGTGATGTCTTTGGGTTTCTCCCATCCAGTGGAGTACGAGGTGCCGGAAGGTGTTAACGTGGAAGTAAAGGACGGTACGGCGATAATTCTGCACGGCGCTGACAAGCAGCAGGTGGGCTTGGCGGCGGCGCGTATCCGAAAGTTTTCGCCGGCTGATCCCTACAAGGGCAAGGGGATCAGGTACAAGGGTGAACACGTGCGGCGCAAGGCCGGCAAGACGGTGGCGTAAATGAAAGTGAAGACAAGGGCAGATTATCGGCGGCGGCGGCACTACCGTGTGCGCCGGAAGGTGCGCGGAACCAGTGAACGCCCGCGTATGGCGGTATATCTTTCCAACCGGCACATATACGTGCAATTTATTGATGATGATGCGGCGCGGACTCTTGCGGCGGCATCCACCGCGGGCTCTTCTTGGGAAGGTACGCGCAGCGATACAGCGGCCGCCAAGCGTCTGGGCGAAGAGGCTGCCCGTCGGGCGCGCGAGAAGGGGATCGAGAGGGTGGTTTTTGATCGGGGCGGTTTCACGTACGGGGGGCGTATGAAAGTTCTGGCCGAAGCGGCGCGTAAGGGAGGATTGCGATTCTGAGAGGGCCGGCAGGGAAAGGCTTTGACCGGCACGGGCATTGCAGGAGATCGGAAAGATGGTTGTCGAAAAAAACGATACGCAGAAAGAGGACAGCGGCATCGAGACCCGGATTGTCAATGTGAACCGCTGTTCCAAGGTGGTCAAGGGGGGGCGCCGTTTCAGTTTCAGTGCGTTGGTGGTGGTGGGCGACCGCAGCGGTCACGTGGGATACGGCCTCGGCAAGGCCAACGAAGTGGCCGACGCCATCCGCAAGGGGGGCGAGATCGCCAAGCGCAACATGTTCACGGTAAAGATGCGCGGCAAGACCATACCGCACGAGGTCAAGGGCAAGTACAGCGGTGCAAGCGTTTTGCTGAAGCCGGCGGCGCCCGGTACGGGCGTTATCGCAGGCGGTGCCACGCGCGCGGTTCTGGACTTGGCCGGGATTCGGGATGTATTGGCGAAATCGCTGGGCAGCAGTAATGCCATCAACGTGACCAAGGCGACCGCGGTGGCATTGGAAAAGCTGCGCACGGCGGACGAGGTTCGTTACCTGCGGAAGGCAGTCAAGGAACAAGGGGTGTAGTGTTGAGCATGAATCTGCACACGCTGAAAAGGGCGGATAAGCGGCGCAGCCGCAAACGCGTGGGGCGCGGAATGAGTTCCGGCCACGGCAAGACCGCGGGGCGCGGTGTCAAGGGGCAGAAGTCACGTTCGGGGTACAGCCGCAAGATCGGCTTCGAGGGCGGGCAGATGCCTCTTATAAGGCGCATTCCCAAGCGGGGCTTCAAGCACGTTACCGAGCGGCCGGCAATCGTCAATCTGCGTGAGTTGCAGCGCTTCGAAGAAGGGACTGAGGTGACCCCTGAGCTGTTGCGGGAGGCCGGCTTGATCCGGAGCAGTTCCAGAAAGGTGAGAATACTCGGCAAGGGTGAGATTGACCGTCGTTTGACCGTACGGGCGCACGGCTTCAGCGCCAAGGCGCAGGCCCGGATCGAGGCTGCTGGCGGTACATGCGAGGTAATCGGGCCCGTACGGAAGTAGCCTGCAATGTTTTCAGCTTTTGCCAACAGCCTTAAGATTCCTGAATTGCGGCAGAGGATCCTTTTTACGTTTGGACTGGTGCTCGTCTGCCGCATAATCGCACGGGTGCCCTCTCCGGGGGTCGACGCCGTGGCGCTGCGGGAGTTTATCACCCATCTTCAGACTACGGCGGGCGGAAGTTTCCTGGGTTTGTTCGATTTGTTCAGCGGCGGGGCGTTGCGGTACGTGGCCGTGGGCGCACTCGGGATCATGCCCTACATCAGCGCCACGATCATCCTGCAGTTGATGACCGCGGTGATTCCGTCGCTTGAGCGGCTTGCGCGTGAAGGCGATGCCGGGCGGCAGAAGATAACGCAATACGGACGCTATCTGACCGTCCTGTTGTGCATTGTTCAGGGATACGCCATGGCGATGACCTTGGAAAACCCGGGCGCGCTCGGGATCAATCGCCAGATCGTGTATATGCCGGGATGGGGTTTCCGGATTCTGACGGTCATGACCATGACCACCGGAACAATGATGCTGATGTGGCTGGGCGAGCAGATAACGGATCGGGGCATCGGGAACGGCATTTCGCTGATCATCACCGTGAACATCATCAGCCGATTGCCGGGAGCGGTACAGGCGACGATCAACATGTTCATGCCGGTGGACGGCGTGGCGCAATTCACTGTTTTCCACCTGATCGGTCTGCTGGTGATGATCTTTCTGGTTATCGCAGGGGTGGTGGCGGTGACCCAGGCCCAGAGGAAGGTTCCGGTGCAGTATGCGAAGCGCGTCGTGGGACGAAAGGTCTATGGGGGACAGAGCACCTACATGCCGCTGCGGGTGAACTATTCCGGGGTGATGCCGATAATCTTCGCGCAGGCGATATTGATGTTTCCCTCCAAGGTTTTGGGCCTGGTCCCGCTGGATTTCTTCAAGCGAATGGCGGCGGCCATCCAGTACGGCACACCCATGTACCTGATCCTGTACGGGTTGTTGATTCTGTTTTTTTCCTACTTCTGGGTGGCGACCCAATTCAATCCCATTCAAATCGCCGACGATCTCAAAAAATACGGCGGTTATGTTCCGGGCATCCGGCCAGGGCGTCCGACGGCCGAGTTCCTCGACCGGACGATGACGCGGATCACCCTGGCGGGAGCGATATTCCTGACGGTCATTGCGGTGATTCCATCGGTTATGGCGCGTCAATTCGGGATTCCCTGGATAGTGGCATCGTTTTTCGGGGGAACGAGTCTGCTGATCATGGTGGGAGTAATGCTGGATACCATGCGGCAGGTTGAGTCGCACCTGCTGATGCGGCACTATGACGGCTTTTTGAAGAAGGGCAAGCTGAGATCACGGAGGTAGCGGAGCAGGATGCAGGCGATAATACTGCTTGGTCCGCCGGGCGCCGGCAAAGGCACCGTCGCCGAGGCCCTGGAGAAGACGTCCGGATACATTCATGTATCCACGGGCGACATGCTGCGTGAGGCGGTCAAGGAAGGCCTCCCCGTCGGACTGGAGGCCCGCAGTTACATGGAGAAGGGCGAGTTGGTTCCGGACGACGTGATCATCGGCATCGTCAAGGAGCGGCTGGCGCGGGGGCCGGACGACGCCCGTTACATGTTCGATGGATTCCCGCGGACGATCAATCAGGCGCGGCTGCTGGATGAGGTTCTCGAGTCGGGCGGCGGGCGGGTGAGTCATGTTTTCTTGTTGGAGGTGCCGCGGGAGGTTCTCGTGGATCGTCTTTCCGGGCGGAGGATATGCCGCAATTGCGGAGCTGTGTACCACATCAGGAACATTCCCCCGAAGGTTCCGGGGAAGTGCGATATTTGCGGCGGCGAGCTTTATCAACGCCCCGATGACCGGCCGGAAACGGTGCTCAACCGCCTCGAGGTTTTCGAGAAAGAGACGGCTTCACTGGTTGACTACTACGACCGAAAGGGCCTGGTGCGGCGGATTGATGCGGCTCACGACCGCGAGGGGACCGTGGCGGAGATAACGAAGTATCTTATGGCCGGTGGGTCGGAATGATCATTCTCAAGACTGAAGAAGAACTGGAGCGCATGCGGGTTAGTGGAAGACTGGCGGCGGAATTGCGCGACCGCGTGGCTGAACGCATCGAGCCGGGTGTGACGACCGCGGAACTGGATGAATACGCCCGGGATATTCTCAAGAGCATGGAGGCTGAAAGCGCCTTCTATGGTTATCACGGTTATCCCGGGAATATTTGCATATCCATCAACGATGAGGTCGTTCATGGAATTCCGGGGAAGCGCAAGGTCAAGGCCGGGGATATCGTCAGTTTGGATGTCGGCGTGCGCTACGAGGGGTTCGTAGGCGACACGGCGCGCACGGTCGTTGTGGGGCAGGTGGACGAAGAGGTGATGCGGCTGGTTGCGGTGACCGAGGAGGCCTTGGCGGCCGGGATAGCCCAGGCGCGTGCGGGGAAGCGGCTTTCCGATATCTCGCACGCGATCGAGTCGGTGGTGGAGATGGCCGGTTTTGCGGTGGTTCGCGAGTTTGTCGGTCACGGAGTGGGCCGGAACCTGCACGAGGACCCGCAGATACCGAATTTCGGGCCCCCGGGGAGAGGTCCGGAATTACGTCCGGGCATGACGTTGGCGATCGAGCCGATGGTGAATTTGGGCGGCGCCGGCGTGCGTGTCCTGAAGGACGGATGGACGGTGGTCACGAAAGATGGGAAGCCGTCGGCGCATTTTGAACATACAGTGGCGGTGGGTCCTGGACCGGCGGAGATTTTGACGTGTCAAAAAGAGAAAGAATAATGCTGGACGCGCGCCTGATTTCTATGGTAGGAGAAGCGGCTTTTGAAGCCGAGTTGGCGAACGGCCACAGGGTTGTGGCCTATTTCGCCGACAAGAAATATGCGGCCCGGACGGGATTCAAGCCTGGAGACATGGTGCGGCTGGAAATGTCGCCGTTTGACATGTCGCAGGGACGGATAGTTCCGGAACGAGGAGAAAGCCGGTGAAGGTGCGCAGTTCAGTGAAGCGGATATGCGAGCGATGCAAGATCGTGCGGCGCAAAGGCGTGGTGCGGGTGATATGCCCTAATCCGCGTCACAAGCAGCGCCAGGGATGAGGAAGAGCGAGTATGCCGAGAGTATTGGGAATAGATATACCTGGCAGGAAGCGGTTGGAGTATGCTCTCCGGTACATATATGGTATCGGGCCGACACGCGCGCGTGAGGTCGTTGACAAGGCCGGTCTCGACGCTTCCAAAAAGGCCGACGACCTGACCGCTGAAGAAATCACGCGGCTGGCCAAGATATTGCAGAGTGAATACCGCATCGAGGGTGATTTGCGCCGCGAAGTTTCCCAGAATATCCGGCGTTTGATGGGTATAGGATGTTATCGCGGAATCCGGCACAAGCGTGGCCTGCCGGTGCGTGGACAGCGTACGATTACGAATGCACGTACGCGCAAGGGCCCGCGCAAGACGGTGGGTGCGGTGCGCGACCGTGCCGCGCGCGCCGCGTTGAAGTCGGGTGCCAAGAAGTGAGAATTTGTGCTATGGAGGGTCTAGCACGCGATGGCTGAAGCAGAAACAAAGAACGAGGACGTGGAACAGCCGAAGCCCGATTCGGCGGGACAGAAGCCGGAGAACAAGACGGCCGCCGCGACGGCGGGCGCTCCCGTGCGTAGATCCGGTCGGGGCCGGGGTGGGCGCCACGTCACCAATGGTATTGCTCATGTCAAGGCGACTTTCAATAACACTATCGTGAGCATAAGCGACATGAACGGTGCGGTCGTGGCGTGGAGTTCAGCCGGCAGGTGTGGCTTCAAAGGGTCACGCAAGAGTACGGCGTTCGCCGCCAGCCTCGTAGCCCAGGATGCCGCCCGCCAGGCGATGAGCCATGGCATGCACGAAGTGGAAGTGCGGGTGCAAGGGCCCGGCGCGGGGCGGGAATCGGCGATTCGGGCGTTACAGGCCGCCGGTATGAGTATTACGGCGATCAAGGACGTCACGCCGATTCCACATAACGGCTGCCGTCCGCCGAAGAGACGTCGCGTGTAGTTTTCGAGACCTGGAGGGAGAAACAGGAAATGGGCAGATATACCGGACCAGCCTGCAAGATGTGTCGGCGGGAAGGCATGAAGCTGTTCCTCAAAGGGGAACGCTGTTTCATGGCGAAATGTCCGATTGAGACCGGTCGTCCGGCGCCCGGTTCCCACGGCCAGAGACGCGGAAAACTTTCGGACTACGGCATGCAGTTGCGGGAGAAGCAGCGTCTGCGCCGCATGTACGGTCTGCAGGAAGGACAGTTCAGGCTGATCTTCCGGCGGGCCATGAAGGCCAAGGGCGTCACCGGCGAGAATCTTCTCCAGTTGTTGGAACTGCGTTTGGACAACGTGATTTACAGACTGGGGTTTGCCCCCTCACGCCGCGCGGCACGCCAGTTCGTCAGACATGGGCACGTCTTGTTGAACGGTCACAAGGCGAACATTCCCTCGATCGTTCTGAAGGCCGGCGACGTGGTTGAGGTGAAGAAAGATGAGAAGAGCCGCCGTTTGGCGGCCCAGTTCATTGAAGCGGCCGAGAGTCGAGGCATCGTTCCCTGGATCACATTGGACAAGCAGGCCTACCGGGGTGAGATTCATCACGTTCCCAAGCGCGATGAGATCGGTGCGCCGGTCAATGAGCAGCTGATAGTGGAGTTGTATTCCAAGTGACGCACGTCCCGGTGGATCAGCGGCAGCCGCCGGACGCGCGATTCCAGGAGTGAAACAGAAAAGAGGACACCATACGAGCCGGTTGACGCCCGGCTCTGGGAGGACCAGAAAATGCCGAAGAGACTAGCACGATTCGAGATGCCGAAACGCATTGTCAAGGACGATGCGGAGTCGAGCGATACTTACGCCAAGTTTTACGCGGAGCCTTTTGAGGCCGGTTACGGTCGGACAATAGGAAATTCGTTGCGGCGGGTACTGCTTTCTTCTATCGAGGGAGCGGCGATTTCGAGTGTAAAAATCGCCGGAGCGCAGCACGAGTTTTGTTCCCTGCCGGGGGTGATCGAGGATGTAACCGATATCATCCTGAATTTGAAGAAGGTGCTCTTCAAGCTGTATTCGCGGGAACCGCGCAAGGTGACCATCAAAGCCAAGGGTCCCGGCGAGGTGACGGCGGCTGATATTCAGACCGATGCCGGCGTCGAGGTCATCAATCCCGACCAGCACATCGCTACGCTCGATCGCGACGGGAAGCTGGAGGCCGAATTGGAAGTACGTATCGGCCGCGGTTATTGCCCCGCGGAATGGAACAAGAAAGAGGATCAAGAGATCGGTGTGATTCCGATTGATTCCCTCTTTTCCCCCGTGAAGAGGGTAAAGTACACCGTTGAGAACACACGCGTGGGACAGCGCACCGACTATGACCGCCTGATTACTGAAATATGGACCGACGGCCGGGTGACGCCGGACGACGCCCTGATTCTGGCGGCGGCCATTCTGCGCCATCACCTGGATGTCTTTGTGAACTACGACAAGAACCTGGTCGAGTTTGAGGAAAGCGAAAAGCAGATCGACGCCGAAATGGAAGAGCTGCGCCGCAAGTTGAACATAAGCGTTAACGAAATAGAGCTGAGTGTGCGGGCGGCCAACTGTCTCAACAACGCCAATATTACCACCGTCGGTGAACTGGCGCAGAAGACCGAAAGCGAAATGCTGAAATACCGCAATTTCGGAAAGAAATCCTTGAATGAGATAAAGCAAAAGTTGGCGGAACTGGGATTGAGCCTCGGCATGAAACTGGATCCCGATCTCCTGCGCCCTCCGAGTTCGGATGACTAGTACGGCACCGGGAAGAGCTTCAGTGACCGCAGGAATGGATTAACGGCATGAGACACCGCAGACAAAGAACCAAATTGGGACGGCCGGGTGCGCATCGTGACGCCATGCTGGCGAATCTGGTGTGCAGCCTGATCGAGCACCGTAGGGTGAAGACCACCGTGACCAAGGCCAAGGCGGCGCGGAGTCTGGCTGAAAAGATGGTCACGCTCGGCAAGCAGGGTGGCCTGGCGGCACGCCGCAGGGCCGTTTCGGTGCTGCGCAGAAAGGATGCGGTAGCCCTGTTGTTCGGCGAGATCGCTCCGGCGATGGAGAGCCGTAATGGGGGCTACACGCGCATCATGAGATTGGGTAAGCGGCAGGGCGACAATGCGGAGATGGCCGTCCTCGAGTGGGTAGATTTCACCCCGAAAGAGAAAAAGAAGACGGAAAGCCGAAAGCGTAAGGGCGTCAAGCAGGAGGGAGCCTCGCCGAAAAAGGAATCGTCTTCTGCGGGAAAGGGGAAGGCCGCGGATGACGAGAAGGGCGGGACCACCGAGGGCGCGCAGACGCAGGAAGCACGTCCGGATGAGAAGAAGTCCGGAGAGGGGCAATGGTGGAAAAAGTTTCTGCGGGGTGGTAAGCGGGGCGAATAGCGGCGTGGTACTGACGCGGCTACTTGCTTTTTTCCCGTAATTTTTCCGCCAGCGGTTGATAGACGGCACTGCTGTGACTTACGAAAAGTTCCACCAGTTCTTCCGGAGTCAGGAGTTTGGGGCGCCGGTTGCTCCAATCGAAGGTGGTACAGCGGTTACGCCATCCATTGGGAAGCTGAATGAAGACGGCGGGGGTTTTATGGACGTGGAACTTGCGTGCCAGTTTTTGGTTCCCGGGATTTCCCGGTAGGTCAACCCGAACCTTGATGTATTGACGCAGGATTTTGCGCACCGGCAGAGACTTGATGCCTTTGTTTTCCAGCCAGCGGCAGAGGCCTTTTTCGCGGGGAGTGTTGGGACGGGCGAAATAGATGAAGATATCGCGCCCGGTATCTTTCTGGGCGGAGAGGGCCTTGGAATACCCGTGGAATCCTTGGAACCATTTGCTCGGTGCCCGGGGCAGGTCGGCCAGGGAAAGGTTGTTGGTAGCAGCAGGTGTGGCGGGTTGCTGGTAAAGAGGATGCGGGCGGGCGCGGCTGGTCGACACGTCTGCCAGGAATAGGAACAGGAACCCCGCCAGGCATGTCCGCGCTAATCGGGGGCCTATGACGTCACCTGTCATGACTCAAATGTAGCATGCTCGGGGTCGGATTGAAAGGCCGGGGCTGGGGCTGTCTATATGGGATGAGTTGATATTCGGTTGCAGGGGGCGTTTCGGGGCGAATTTCGGTCGGTTCCGTCGGATGTCGACCGGCTCGGCAGGGTGCAAAACGTTTCGCTTGACGCGAGAAGACAAGATATCGCAAAGTACGCGGGATTGGGAGTGGAGGGGATGGAAGGATTCGAGAGAGATGATCGGACGCATATTCGGACTGTTTTCCAATGATATCGGAATAGACTTGGGGACGGCCAATACGCTGGTATACGTGCGTGACCGGGGGATTGTCCTGCGGGAACCCTCGGTTGTGGCGATCCAGTCGGGTGCGAACCGTGTATTGGCGGTCGGCGAGGAAGCCAAGCGGATGTTGGGGAGGACGCCGGGTACGATAGTGGCGATACGTCCACTCAAGGCGGGGGTGATAGCGGACTTTGAGATAACGGAAGCCATGTTGCGCTATTTCATCCGCAAGGTGCATAACCGGCGCAAGATGGTCAGGCCGCGGGTTATCGTGGCAGTACCAAGCGGAATTACGGAGGTGGAGAAGAGAGCAGTAAAGGATTCAGCGACACATGCGGGAGCGAGAGAAGTGTATCTGATAGAGGAACCGATGGCGGCGGCTATCGGCGTGGGCCTGCCGGTTCAAGAGCCGGCCGGCAACATGATTGTAGACATCGGCGGCGGTACCACCGAGGTGGCACTGATATCGCTGGCCGGGATCGTCTTCAGCCGCAGCGTCCGGGTTGGTGGGGATGAAATGGACGAGGCCATCGTTCAGTACATGAAACGGGTATACAATTTGATGATTGGGGAGCGCACGGCCGAGGAAATAAAGATTTCCATTGGTTCCGCATACCCGATGGAGGAAGAGACCAGCATGGAAGTCAAGGGCCGGGACTTGGTGGCAGGCTTGCCGAAGACCTTGACGGTGACTTCCGAGGAGGTTCGGGAGGCCCTGCAGGAACCCGTTTCGACGATTGTGGAAGCCGTTCGTATCACCTTGGAGCGCTGTCCGCCGGAGCTTTCCGCCGACCTTGTGGATCGGGGGTTGATTCTGGCCGGTGGGGGAGCCTTGTTGCGCGGGATTGACCGGCTGATCGCCGAACAGACGGGGCTGCCGGTACATGTCGCCGATGATCCCCTCAGCGCGGTGGTGGAAGGTACGGGCGTGGTTTTGCATGAGCTGAACTTCCTCCGCAAGATGGCCAGTGCGGAACGTCCTTGAGGATACACGTCGCCCTCGTGCGCAGCGGTCTCTCTAAAGGGTCGCTACTGCGCATGATAGTCTCCCGCATGGAAAAGATAATGAGAGGCGAGGTGTATACGTGTACCTGAGGCAGAGACATTTTGTTCCCTTGTTGATTGTCGGCGGACTGCTGGCGATCGCGCTGAATCTGCCCGGCGGGATTGCAGAAGCGGTCAAGTCGGTCGTGCGGGAGAGCGCGGCTCCTTTGCAGGAATTGATCAGGATGGTTTCGGTACGTTTGCGGGAGGGGATTTCCGTGGTGAGAGGAATCGGTGGGTTGGCGGCGGAGAACCGCGAAATGGCCCGGGAACTGGTGCGGTTGCGGGTCCGGGAACGGCGGCTGGAGGCGCTGGAACGCGAGAATCTTGAACTGCGGGCACTGTTGAAATTCGAGTCCAAGGATAGTCGTAAGCTTATTCCCTGCGAAGTGATTGCGCGTGATGCCAGTGGATGGTGGCAGACGATCCGTCTCAACAAGGGAACGGCGGCGGGTGTTGAAAAGGATTGCGCGGTGATCACGCCCGACGGATTGGTGGGCCGTACGGTGGCGGCATCCCGCAACACCGCCGAAGTGCTTTTGATCTCCGATTCCGCCTGTCGAGTTTCAGCACGGATACCACGCAGCGATGCGGCCGGCATCACTGTGGGGGCGGGTGTCTCGGAACGCGGGCAGGTGTTGTGCCTGATGAAATTTATTACCAAGGAAAAACCGGCATTTCCGGGTGACGAGGTGGTTACCTCGGGCTTGGGCGGTGTCTTCCCCGCAGGCTTGTTGATAGGCTACGTCGAGAGGGTCCATCTTGGTCGTAACGGTCTTTACCAGGAAGCGGAAATTGTGCCGCGGGCGGACTTGGCGGCGCTACGATATGTTTTTGTGGTTGTCGGCGACAATGCCGATGCGGAAAGGAGAGGGGGCGCCGCGACCGGCCCACAGGGGGGAGGCGACCGGCGATGAACTGGGTGGTCATGGGTTTTCTTTTGTTGACGGCGGCGGCCCTGCAAGCGGTGGTGCCGGCGCGCTTTTTCCCGCTGGGGCAGCCGCCGCCCTTCATGCTGGGACTGGTCATATACTACTCATTGACGCGGCCCGTGCGTTTTGCGCTGGTGACGGCACTCGTCGCCGGGCTGATCAGAGACAGCCTTTCACTGGTACCTCTTGGTTACAGCTCTTTTTGCTTCTGCGTGACGGCCTGGTTCGTGAATCGGGTGCGTGGGGATGTTTTTACCCACCAGCCGATAACCTGGGTCCTGACCGGCGCGGTGAGCGGGGCAGGGATGTTTCTTGTGATGGCAATGCTGTTGGTGCATGCGGGCTTGATCGCCGATGTGTGGCAGAGACTGATCGGGCGTACCGTATGGGCGGCGGTGCTGGGGGCGGTCACGGTTCCTTTGGTGTCGCGGGCGGCGGAGGCGATTGATGCCAGGTTGGGCTTGATAGCGATGCGGAATGTACGGCTATGAGAGGCACCCCCGGGATAGGAGAGGCGATGAGAATACGCCTGGTATTGGGCGCAATGCTGGCGTGTTTTCTTCTGCTGGTCGGAGCGCTCTGGCGCATCCAGGTGGCACGCGGGCAGGAATACCAGAAAAATCTGGTGCGCCAGAGCGTGCGGCGGATACGCCTTCCAGGAATGCGCGGCCGGATATTCGACCGTCAGGGACGGATTCTTGCGGATGATGCCCCCAGTTATTGTCTGGCGATTTACCTGGAGGAACTCAGGCGGCCGGGACCTTGGAACAAGACCGTGGACCGGGTCATGGAACTTATCGAGAAACTGAGTGGAATTCTGGAATTACCACCCCAGCTCAGCCGCAGGGATGTAGAGCGTCACATCCACCGCCGGCTACCTTTGCCGCTGATTGCTTGGAGAAACCTGGATGAACGGGCGATGGCGCGGTGGGCGGAGAGAGGTTTGTTCATTCCCGGCGCGGACATATACACCGAGGCGACGCGGCGCTAT
The DNA here is from genome assembly GCA_029934055.1 of Kiritimatiellia bacterium. Lineage (GTDB taxonomy): Bacteria > Verrucomicrobiota > Kiritimatiellia > B70-G9 > B70-G9 > JAOZMZ01. The sequence goes on along the minus strand of JAOZMZ010000004.1, from coordinate 18,555 downwards.
CCCTATGGACGCAGCGCCTGTCACGTTTTGGGTTACGTCGGGCGGGCGTCTCCGGCGGGCGACGATAGTGGATATTATCACTATTACCTTCCCGAGATGGAGGGGCGGGCGGGCGTCGAGAAACATTTCGACGAATTGCTGCGGGGAAGCGCGGGCGGACGCTTGGTGCGTGTGGACGTCGCGGGTTTTCGGCATGATGACCTTGGGTTCCGGGCGCCGCAGGCCGGCGCGGACCTCAAGCTGGCCCTGGATGTGGAAATTCAGCAGGCGGCGGAGGCGGCCCTTGGTGAAAGCGACGGGGCGGTGGTGATATTGGATCCTCGCAATGGGGATGTATTGGCCTTGGCAAGCTCGCCGGGATTCGACCCGAACGGGTTTGTGCCGGCGATTTCTTCCGCTGACTGGGCGAAATTGATCGGTAATCCTCATAAACCCCTGATGAACAGGGCACTGGCCGGCCGCTATGCGCCGGGAAGCACCTTCAAGCCGGTGGTGGCGCTGGCCGCCTTGGAAAACGAACGGGCTTCGCCTTCGACGAGGTTCAACTGTCCCGGCTATTTCATGGTCGGCAAGCATCGTTTCCTGTGCTGGTATACGCGTGGACACGGTATGCTTGACATGCGGGGTGCACTGGAACATTCGTGCAACGTCTATTTTTATCAACTGGGGCTCAAGTGCGGTTATCCGGCCATGTATCATATGGCGGCTGCACTTGGTCTGGGACGGCGAACGGGCATTGCGTTGGATTACGAAAGGGCCGGTCTCTTACCCGACGATGCCTGGAAACGCCGGGTCTACGGGGATGCTTGGAGAGACGGCGATACCTGTAACGCCTCGATCGGTCAGGGGCCGATATTGGTTACACCCTTGCAGATGGCGGTGGTCGTCGCAGCGATTGCGAACGGCGGGCGGGTCTATCGCCCGCGCCTGCTGCTGGGTGTGCGCAAGCCGGGCAGCAAGACTTTTGAGACGGTTGCACCGGAGGTGGTCAATGATCTGCATTTTTCCCGCCGAGCACTTTCCGTGGTACGCGAGGGCATGTACGCGGTGGTGATGTCGGCGACGGGAACCGGCAGGCGGGCGCGGGTGCCGGGACTGGAGATAGCCGGCAAGACGGGCACTGCGGAGTACGGGCGTAAGGGGTCGGGGCTGAAATACGGCTGGATGATAGCCTATGCACCCTACCGCAATCCGCGCTATGCGGTGGCCATGGTGATCGAGCGGGCACAGAGCGGCGGGGCGACCACTGCGCCGCGTATCGCCTTGTTGTTCAAAAGGATATTCGGACTTGGAGGGGCGGACGATGTATGACGCTGTGAGAATCCGTCGTTATCTGCGCCGGATGGACTTTGTCAGCGCCGGCGCGATGATCATTTTGATTGTCGTGGGGGTTCTTTTCGTCTACAGCGCTTCCTATCGCAGTGCCGATCAGCCGGTAAGCCCTTTTTATCGCCGACAGATCGTATGGGGGTTGCTCGGGCTGGGGTTGTTTCTGTGGCTGATCGTCAGCGACTACCGCGGCGCGCGCGATATCGCCTGGTGGTTCTATGCCGTGTGTATGGTCTTGTTGGTAGCGGTGCTGATCACCGGCAAGCGGGTTTACGGGGCCTATCGCTGGCTTAACATATTCGGGCTGCAGTTACAGCCGTCCGAACCGGCCAAGCTGGCTACGATAATCGCCTTGGCGCGCTATCTCGGGCGTCCCGGATTGCGGGTGTCCGAGTGGCGCACGGTGTTGACCGGCCTGGCGCTCGTCTTACTTCCGGCCGTCTTGATCATTCGTGAACCCGATCTGGGTACGGCGGCCGTTTTTTTGCCCGTCGGCCTGGTGATGATGTATGTCGCCGGTGTTCCGGTACGGATCATCGGGTTCATTCTACTGGCCGGCCTGCTTTTGATGCCGCTGGCATGGCTGGAGCTGGATGACTACCAGAAGGAGCGCATCCTGGTTTTCTTCGATCCGGCACGGGATCCTCTGGGCGCCGGCTGGAACAAGATGCAGTCCCAAATAGCAGTGGGTTCGGGCGGGCTTTTCGGCAAGGGCTACCTGCGCGGGACGCAGAACGTACTCGGGTTTCTGCCGCGGTCCGTGGCGCCGACGGACTTCATCTACTCGGTGATCGCTGAAGAGACCGGCTTTGTCGGCTCGGTGATCCTGATGGGCCTGTTTGCAGCCCTGTTGACCGGGTGCGTACGGGCAGCGCTGGCGGCGCCGGACCGTTTCGGCAGGCTTGTAGCGGTAGGAGTGGCGATGCTGATTTTCTCGCATGTATTCGTGAACATCGCGATGACTGTCGGCCTGCTGCCGATCACGGGGTTGCCACTGCCGCTGATCAGTTATGGGGGATCGTTCATGCTCAGTGTCATGGTGGCATTGGGATTGACGCAAAGCATTTATGCACGACGTAGGATACGTTGAAAAGAAGGAGGAACGGAGGAGATGATCGGGATAATAGGGAAGAAGCGTACTCAGGAAATAATCATTAACGTTGAGTCATTGGAAACCAGAGTCGCTCTCCTGGAGGGTGGGGTATTGGAGGCTTTTTTCATAGAAAGGCCGACGGAACAACACCTGGTGGGGAGCATTTTCAAGGGACGCATCCAGAATCTCGATGATGGGTTGCAGGCGGCTTTTGTTGATATCGGACTGAAGAAGAATGCCTTTATCCATTACTGGGACATGATACCGGAAGACGCCGCCCGGCTGGAGGCGGAAGAAGGAATCGAGCGCCGGGCGGTTTCCCGCCGCAAGAAACGCTATTCGGAAGGGGAAATGGCAAAACTGTTTCCGGTCGGATCGGAAATAATCGTGCAGGTCACCAAGGACGCCATCGGTTCCAAGGGACCGCGGGTCACCGCCAGCCTCAGTATTCCGGGTCGTTACCTGGTGATGATGCCTGGCAGCTCGCTGAAGGGGGTGTCCCGGAAGATCGAGGATGCGCGCGAACGCCAGCGGCTGAAGAAAATTATCGCCCGGCTGCCGATACCCCCGAAGAACGGTCTCATTGTACGAACCGTGGGGGCCGGAGCACGCAAGACCAGTTTCGTGCGTGATATGCGGACGCTCGTGGAGATCTGGAAGGAAATCGAGGATGGCATCAAGAACAAGCCGGCACCCTGCCGCCTCTATCGGGAACCGGACCTTGCCGAGCGGGTCGTGCGGGATTCCCTGACCGAAGACGTCGAGAGGGTGGTGGTGGATTCCAAGGAAGTCTACGAGCGCTTGCGCAGCATGATTTCCCGCCTCTCACGGCGCGCGCGCGGGCGGGTGAAGCTCTACGCCGGTGAGGCCCCGATCTTCGAGCATTTCGACGTCGAGCGGCAGATAGAAAACGCCTTCCGCCGGAAAGTCCGGCTGAAATCGGGCGGGTACCTGGCTTTCGACGAGACCGAAGCCCTCGTGGCGGTGGACGTGAATACCGCCCGACACAAGCGCAGCGGGTCCCAGGAGGACGTCATCCTCGAGGTGAATCTGGAGGCGGCCGAGGAGGTCGCGCGGCAGTTGCGGCTGCGGAATATCGGCGGGCTGGTGGTGATCGACTTCATTGATATGCGTCACAAACGCCATCAGAACCAGGTTTACCGTGCGCTGAAGAAGGCTTTGCAGAAAGACCGCGCCCGCACCAATGTCCTGCCCATATCCCCGCTGGGACTGGTGGAGATGACGCGCCAGAGGGCCGAGGAAAGCATTCGCGAGACGACCTACAGCGATTGCCCTTACTGTCATGGCCGCGGCAAGGTGAAGTCGGCCCTGAGCATGAGTGTCGAAATTCAGCGTCGCATATCCGAGGTGTTGCGGCGCATCCATTCGCGGGAACAGGTGCCGTTGCGGATCGTGATCAATCCGGCGGTCCTCGAGCGCCTTCGTAAAGAGGATGAAAAGATCCTCATGGATTTGCAGAAGCAGTACAACACGCGCCTGAGCTTTGTCCCGGATCCCGCCAGGCACATGGAAGAATTCGTGATCCTGCACGCGGAATCCGGCAAGGAGCTCTACCACTCGAAGGAATCCTGAAAAATCGCCCCGCGGCGCCTATACCAGCGTTTCGAGGAATTCGATGGTGCGCGGGACGTCCATGGGTATGGGATTGCCGGACATGCTGCTGCCCATGGAATGTTCGGCGATGGTGCGTATGTCGTCGGCACTGAGACGCAGGTACTTCAGGTCGGGCGGGATCTGTAACCAGCGCCTGAGGTTGTCAACGGCTTCGATGCCGTCGGATATCGAATTGTCGCGTGGCTCGACCTGGTTGAGAAACGCCGCCAATGCCCCGGCGAGTTCGTCGCTGCAGGCGGAAGCGTTGTAACGGAGTGTGTGCGGCAGGAGAATTCCACAGGCCAACCCATGCGGCACATCGTGGAGCGCGCCCAGCGCGGCGGCGATTCCGTGGGCCATCGCCAGCCCGCTGTTCGCCAGGCAGACCCCGCCGAGCATGCTTACCAGAGCGGTGCGTTCCCGCGCCAGTATGTTGCCGGGATCCTCGAAGGCCACCGAGAGGCCGAGTTGGACGTTGCGAAGCGCGCGGTGTGCCAGCTCGGTCACTTCCGGCCGGCGACGTGTAGTGATGCATGATTCCAGAAGGTGGGTGAGGGCGTCCATGCCGCCGTTGGCGGTGACATGGGCCGGGAGGTTCAGACACAGTTCGGGATCAACGAGGGCGACCGTGGGTACGAGTTTGGGGTCGCGCATGCTTTTCTTGTAACCCTTTTCCGGCACACAGATTACGGCGTTTTTCGTCATTTCCGCACCGGTGGCCGCGGTTGTCGGGATGGCGAACATCGGGAGAGGCTGGTTAGTGATCTTCAGGCCCCTGCCGATGCCTTCGAGATAATCCGCGGCTGAGCCTTCATTGACCGCCAGGGCCGCGACGGCCTTCGCGCAGTCGATAACGCTGCCTCCACCGATACCGATTATCAGATCGACCTTCTCGCGGCGCGCGAGGGCGGCCGCCTCGTCGACTATCCGGACCGTCGGTTCGCGGACAACGCCGAACCAGGGAACCATTTTGATCGTGTAACGTGACAGAAGTGCGTCGACACGGTCAGTGAGTCCGCTTTTTCTGGCTGAATTGGCCCCGAATATCACCAGGGCCTTGCCACGGTGGGCATGGGGCAACGCCAGTTCGCCCAGCTCACGGAGCTTGTGGCTGCCGAAAACGATCGTGGTAGGTGCGAGGAGCCCCTGAGCCCGTATGTATTCGATGGCTTCGTAGGCCTTGTCTTCGATGTGGCTGTTTTTCATTGTCAGAGGCATTATAGGGGCTGAAGGCGAATATTTCACCTTCCTTTTTTGCGTAGTCGGCCGGGAGAGGGAATCCCGTGGATTGACGAACGGCGGCGGCCGACGCAGCATATGTTGACGGAGGGAACCGGAGGGCGGTGTGGCACGTACGTGAACGGCGGAATGGGAAAGGTTGAGCAATGAGAATCGTTTTCCTCGGATCGGGCGGGTTGGGACGCGCAGTTCTGGCGGCTTTGTTGGACGAAGGCGTCCACGATGTGGTTTCCGTGGTTAGCCGTCCGGACCGGCCGGCGGGCCGACACCGCCGTTTGCGGGAGTGCCCGGTGAAAGAACTGGCCCGGCGGCGAGGCTTGCCGGTCCTGGAATGCGACAGCCTGCGAGCTGAGGATATCGTGGCACGCTTGCGTGAACTCCGGCCGGACGTGATGGTGACGGCGGATTTCGGCATCTTCATCCCGCCCGAAGTGCTGGAACTGCCGCCGCGGGGAGTTATCAATGTGCACCCGTCCCTGTTGCCGAAATACCGTGGGGCGGCCCCCGTGCAGTGGGCCATAGCCAAAGGCGAAAAGACCAGCGGCGTGAGCGTTCTCTTCGTTACCGAAGAGATGGATGCCGGAGACATAATTCTGCAGGAATCCGTTTCCATCGGACCCGATGAAACGGCGCCGGAGTTGATGGGAAGGCTGGAGGTCCTCGGCGCCGAGCTGCTGCTGCGGGCCTTGCACGGGCTCGAAAAGGGGAAGGTCGCGGTTCACGCCCAGAAGAGCTCCGAGGCGACGTTCGCCCCCCGGTTGAAAAAAGAAGACGGCTTGATCAACTGGTCGCTTGAGGCCGCAGCGATACATAACCGCATCCGCGGCTTTCAGCCTTGGCCGGGATGTTATACCAGCGTGCCGGGTCTGCACGGCGGCATGTTGCACGTGAGACGTTCGCGGGTCGAGGAGAACGGCGGTGGCAGGCCGGGCGAGGTGATCGAGATCGGCCGTGATGGGCCCCTTCTGGGAACCGGGCGTGGTGGGTTGCGGGTCCTTGCGGTGCAGCCGCCGGGCAAGCCGGTTATGAGCGCGGCCGCGTTCCTTTGCGGTCACCGCGTCTCGGTGGGAGACGTCTGGGGGCGGTCCTCTCCGGACTCCGCCGGTGCGGGAGAAGACGCCGGCGGGGCCTGATTTGTATCCGCCGGGGTGCCGCCGGTGTCCGGAGCGCTGTTGGTGGTGGCGGCTGCGGGGGGTTCGAAGGCGATCCCGCGATCTCGGATCCTTGCCAGCAGATTGGTGTTGGAGGGATCCATCTGCAACGACTTCTTCCAGTAGAAGGCAGCCTTGTCTGCCAGGCCGAGTTTGTCGTAGAGGTCTCCGAGATGCTCGGCGATGGTCGGATCGTCTGACATTTGTTTCCAGGCGCGCTCGAGTTGCGGTTGGGCCTGCTCGTAGTCGCCCTTCATGTAATAGATCCAGCCCAGAGTATCGAGGAAGGCACCGTTGTCGGGTTCAATCTCCAGGGCCTTGTGGATGTATTTGAGGGCCTTGTCGAGGTTGACGGATTTTTCGGCCCACATGTAGGCGAGGTAGTTGTAGGCGTCGGCGTGTTTGGGATTCAGTTCGATGCATTTTTCAAAATGCTCCTCGGCTTCGGTGGGATGCCCGGTACGCTCTGAAGCGACGCCGTAGAGGAAGTAGAAGGAATCAGCCAGCCGGATGCGCTGGGGGGAATCGGCCGGCAGAGTCTCGATCCTTTCTTCCGCTTGCCGGAAGGCCTGTAACGCCTCGGAGTAGTGGTGCTCAAAACTCTGGAGCATGCCGAGGTAGATCAGGACAGCGGGCTGATCAGGCAACTCGGGTGCGGCCTTTTTGAGGACCTGGATAGCTTCTTCGGTGACCTCTTCATCATCCTGCTGAACGATGTACTGCACGTAGGTATCCAGCAGGAGCGGCTGTTCGGCGGCCGCGTCCACCAGGAGGTCGGCGGCCTGCTGAATCTTGCCGGCGCGCTGGGCGACTATCGCGTAGTTGAAATAGAACAAGGGCGATGCGCTGCGTTCCGGGCTGTTCCGGAGTAGCTGTTCTGCACGGCTGAAGTATTGCAGGGCATTGTGGTAGTCGTGTTGATTGAGGTAGAGGTAGGCGAGCATTTCCGTGATGCGCACATTGTCCGGCAGGACCTTGAGGGCCTTGGCGAGCGTTTCCACGGCCTCCTGCGGGTCGTCTTCCATTTCGAGCAGGGCCAGCTTGATATAGGCGCTGGGCTGGGGCGGGGTGGCCCGTGTCGCCAGTTGGTAGTGATTGCGGGCCTTTTGCTTGTCGCCGAGTTTTTCGTAGATTTCGCCGAGATAGTAGTTGATCTGGGGGTTGTCGGGTTCCTTGGTGAGGATTTTTTCGAGGGTGGCGACGGCTTTCCGGCGGTCTCCGCCCGCAATAAAGCTGAGGGCTATCTTCTTCTTGATGTCCATGTTGTCGGGTTCGATTTTTTCGATCCGCTGGAAGTAGGGTATGGCCTTGGCCGGCTGATCGGTGAGTATGTAGAGATCCGCCAGGCGGTAGAGCAGTTCGACGTTTTCCGGGTCGTGTTCAAGGGCCTGTTCGAAGGCATGCGCGGCGGCCAGCCTGTTTTCCTTCGCCTGCCCGGTGTTGTCGCTTGAGGCGGCCTTGCGCAGGTATATTTCGCCGAGCAGGCGCATCAGTTGGGTCGGATCGTCAACCTTCTTTATGCCTTTCCGCAGGAGGGCCACGGCCTGGTCGGATTTGCCCTCGCGTTGGAGCATGGAAGCCATTTCCAGATATGGGGCATGGCGCCGTGGTGCCAGTTTCATGGCGCGGCGGTAGGCCTGGTAGGCCGCCTGGCGATTCCCGGCGGCGCGGTATACCAGCCCGAGCCAGAGATGGGCGTCCGCCGAACGCGGCTTGCGGCGGATGAGATTCTGCAGCGTTGCCACGGCCTTGGGCACGTCCCGCCGGCGGATATATTCAAGTGCAATGCGCAGGTAGAGCTCCTGGTTGTCGGGATCGTAAGCCAGGGAATTGAGGAAATTCGTCAGCGCGGCATCGAAGTTACCGTGCATCTGCTGCCGGACACCCTCGCTGTAAGCCGCGAGTGCATCCGCCATGAGGGCGTTGCTGTAACTCAGGGGAGCACTCACCCGTGCCGGATGGGCGGCCGCGGTTTTCGGTGCGCGCGGTTTCCCGCCCGGGAATGCGCTGCAGGCGGCGGTCCAGCACACCAAAGCCGCCGCCGCCAGGATTCCGACGGTGAGCCTGACAGTACTGGCCTGTACGTCCTTCATGTTCCACCCGCGGCCGGGGAAATCGTCACAGAGTCGTGGCGCGGTTATTTCTTTTTGTGCCGATCAGCGCGCAGGCGCTTGCGACGCTTGTGATTGGCCATTTTCTTTCGGCGTTTTTTCTTTATGCTGCCCATGGGAACTCCCGTGTATTCACATACACTTGACTCCTGATGATAAAGACCCCTGGATGCCCGCTTTCGTTCACGGAACGACCTTGTTCAGGGACAATTCGATGATGTCGGTCGCGCCCGCGGCTTTCAAGCGTGGAATGATTTCGCGCACGGTCGGCTCCTCGACGACCGATTCGACGGAAACCCATCCTTTTGAAGCGAGATTGTTGACGGTGGGCGCGTGCATGGCCGGCAAAAGCTCCAATATTCGATCGAGGTTCTCGGAAGGGGTGTTGAGCTTGAGGAGCACACGCGTTTCCGCCGTCAACGCCCCCTTCAGCAGCAGCGAGATCTGTTCGATCTTCGCCTTTTTCCAGGCGTCGTTCCAGGCCTCACGGTTCGCAATCAGGCGCGTGGTGGAGGTCAGTACGGTATCCACTATGCGCAGGTTGTTGGCCCGCAGTGACGCCCCGGTTTCGGTGATTTCGATGATCGCGTCCACCAGTTCCGGTACCTTGGCTTCGGTGGCACCCCACGAGAATTCGATTTCGGCACTGACGCCTTTTTCGGCCAGCCAGCGCTTGGCGAGACCGACCGCCTCGGTGGCGATACGTTTCCCCTCGAGGTCCGCTGCAGAGCGGATCGGCGAATCTTCAGGCACCGCCAGAACCCAACGGACGGGGCGCAGTCCCTGCTTGGCGTAATTGAGTTCGGCGACCTCGACGACCTGGGAGTCGTTTTCGAGTATCCAATCATAGCCGGTGATGCCGGCATCAAGCATGCCGTGTTCAACGTAGCGACTGATTTCCTGGGCCCGGATGAGCCGGGCGGAAAGTTCCGGATCGTCCACCGTGGGAGTGTAGGAACGGGCTCCCGCCTTGAAAGTGAAGCCGGCCTTCTTGAACATGGCAAAGGTGGACTCCTGGAGGCTGCCCTTGGGCAGTCCCAGCACCAACTTGCGCTGAGCGCTGTCTCTCGTTTCCGTCATGTCCGCTCCCTTGTCACCGGAAAGCTGCCATATTAGCGGAAAGCCGATCCGTTAGTCTACCTCTAGTCTGCCCCGGGCCGGCTTTTTTTGCTGCCACCAGCGGGAACTTCCGGCAGAACAAGGGTCCGCCGGCCTTCGATGCGGATGCGCCCGGCGGCAATCAGCCGGATGGCCTCGGGATAGGCGATGTGTTCCTGTTCCTGGATGCGGGCATGGAGCGTTGCGGGGGTGTCATCGTCGAGCACCGGAACGCTGCGCTGGAGGATTATCGGGCCGGTGTCCATGCCGGCGTCCACGAAATGTACCGTACAGCCGGTGACCTTGACGCCGTAGTCCAGGGCCTGTTTCCAGGCTTCGAGACCGGGAAAAGAGGGCAGCAGGGCCGGGTGAATGTTGATGATCCTCTGCGGGAAAGCCTCCAGCAGTCCGGACTTGACCATGCGCATGAACCCGGCCAGGACCACCAGCCCGGTGTCGTGACTGCGAATGATACGGATGACTTCTTCCTCGGCGCGCCCGTCGAGCTTGGTCTTGAACGGAGCACAGTCCACGTAGTAGGCGGGTATGTTACGCTGGCGCGCACGTTCCAGGATGTAGGCATCCTCAACGTCGGAAATGACGCAAGCGACGGCCGCGGGCAGTGTGCCCGCGTCGGCGGCTTCCAGGATGGCGGCCAGATTGCTTCCTTTCCCGGAGCCGAGCACGGCGATCTTCAACATTGTCCTTGCCTCCTTTCGCCAAAAGCCGCATGTCGGGTCCGAACAGATGATCCTCATTCAACACCGCCGGCGCAAGGTAATCCGCACCGACTGTTGCCGCGTCCTCCGCCGGGGTGCCGGCTTGAAAAGTGGATGGAATGGGTGATAATGGGGTTCGATCGGCCTGGACGGGCGGTTAGCTCAGTTGGCCAGAGCGCCTCGCTTACACCGAGGAGGCCACAGGTTCAAGTCCTGTACCGCCCACCATTCGGCGCGACGCCGGTTTTTGCTCGGCGCCACCGCGTGAGCGGCGCGCCCGCCGTGCTTCGCGTGTGATGTCAGTCGCGGCCGGGTACGTCCACGGAATCGATAATGCCGACTATGGCCGAACGGACCGGCGCATTGTCGGCGGCGAACACCTGCCGGGCGCCATTGCCTTCATCGAGCACCAGCACGCGTTCTCCAACACCGGCTCCCACGCTGTCGACGGCGATGATGTAGCCGCCTGCAGGATGTTCCAGGCTGACGATGAGCAGCTTGCGCCCGTCGTAGAAAGGATGGTTGATGGTGGAGTATATTTCTCCGCTGACTTTTCCGATCATCATGGCGCGTCTTCTCCGGAAGTCACGTGCACCGAGTCGACGATCCCAACGATGGCGTGGTCGACCGGAACGAACCATGGGTCCAGTGCCAGGGCGGCTTCGCGGCCGCCTTCGTAGTAGACGAGTTCGCCCGGCCCGGCCATGCGCGTGCTGTCGGCGGCCACGAGCGTCTTTCCCGCAGGATGGCGGTGTTCATCCAGGGGACGGATGAGAAGCATGGGGACGCTTTCCAGCCCGTCATAGACGCGGGCCGGAATGACTTGTCCGATGACTTCCGCGAGCTTCATGATCCTTGTCCTACTGCGAAACCGGGGTGGCCGGTTTTTCTCCTTCGAGTTCCACCGCCGCGGCGGTGAAGATATCGCTGGTTTGCCCGAGCTGGCGCAGGAAAGCCTCGTGTGGTGCGGTGATGATGCGGTGCGAGGCGCTCACCGCGCGTGCCGCGATCACTTCCAGTGCGAGTTCCATGGCGGCCTGTACGTCGCGCAGTTCCCCGCTGACGATGCCGAGTGCTTGTCCGGCCAGGGCGGGGTCTCCGAGCCGCACTTCCACGAGGGTTACCGGAGTGCCCTTGAGCGCGCGTTCGAGGGCCAGGACGTTTGCGGTCACCGTGGAGGTGGTGAGCACGCCGATTGCGCCGCCCGGCGGATTGCGGTGCGCTTCGAGGACCGCGTCGTAGAGCGCCTGATGAACGTCGGGCAGGAAGGCATGATCGCGCAGGCGTTCGCCGGCGAGAAGAAGCCCTTCGCGCAGCGCTTCCTGCACGGCCGCCGTGGTGCCGGCCAGGATGGTGAGAAATCCGGCTCCGCCGATGGTTCCGGTACGAATGACCGCCACGGGTGATTCCTTGAGCATGGCATCGGCGGTGGTCATCCCAGCCGGGATGTCGTCGAATTCGAGAAGGGCGATGGCCGGGTACTTCTTCATTACACGATTCGGAAATGGTCAACCAGGACGCAACGCCGACTGCGCGAGAACGTCCGCGGACCGGTGAGTCCTTCGCCGGTGGGGCTGGCGATCGTAAAGGAGCAGTAGCCCTCGCCGCCGAAGCCGAGCCCGGCTTGGGAACGTCCGTTTTTCACGAAGATACTCGCGTTGCACTCGCGGGCCATGCGGCTGAGATTGTCGAGATTGCGCGAGTGCATGATGAACGAATGGCGGTTGCCGCCCTCGACCTTGACGGCCAGGTCGATGGCGTAATCGGCGTCCGGCACCCGCACAACCGGAAGGATCGGCATCATCTGTTCGGTCCACAGCAGGGGATGATCTTCATTGACTTCGACTATTCCGAGGCGGATCGTGGCCGGCACATTCAAGCCGATGCGCGAGAGGATCAGGTCGGCGTTCTTGCCGATGAGTTCGCGGTTGACGGTGGCGGGTTTGCGCGGCCCGTGGACTTCCGTGAAGATCACCTTTTCGAGCGCACTCAGGCGATCCTTGCCGATGATCACCGCGTTGTTGCGGGCCATGGCCTGCAAGAGTGTGTCGGCGACGGATTCGACGACGATCACTTCCTTTTCGTCGACGCAGATGATGTTGTTGTCGGTCGAGGCTCCGAGCACGATGTCGCGGGCGGCCTTTTCGATGTCGGCGGTCTCGTCGACGACGACCGGCGGGTTGCCCGGCCCGGCACAAATGGCGCGCTTGCCGCTTTCCATGGCCGCCTTGACGACGCCCCCGCCGCCGGTGACCACCACAAGGCGCACCGCCGGATGGCGCATGAGCTGCTGGGCGCTTTCGATGGTGGGGTTCTCCACGCCGGTGACCGTGTTGGGAGGACCGCCGGCGGCGGTCACCGCCTGGTTGACGAGCTGAATGGTCAGCTTGGAACAGTTACGGGCGGTGGGATGCACGTTGAAGACAACGGTGTTTCCGGCCGCAAGCATGGCGATCGAGTTGCAGATGATGGTCGAAGTGGGGTTGGTGCAGGGGGTGATGGCCCCGATCACGCCGAAGGGCGCCGGCTCGCAGATGGTCAGGCCGTGATCACCGCTGTAGGCGGTCGGATGCAGATCCTCGATCCCGGGCGTCTTGCGGGCGACCAGTTCGTTTTTCATTATTTTGTCTTCGAAGCGGCCCAGCCCGGTCTCCTCGTAGGCGGCGCGCGCCAGGGCGGTGGCTTCGGCCAGCATCCTGGCGCGGATGGAAGCTATGATTTCCCCGCGTTTTTCGAGGGTGAGAGCGGCGAAGCGCGGTTGGGCTTCGGATGCGGCACGCACAGCTTCGTCGACCGAGGCGAATATTCCCGACATGGCGGAAGACGAAGTCGGAGGCGGCGCAGCACCGGGGGAAGCGTTGGTCGGCGCCCCGGTTATGTCGGCGGCGATGCGCCGGGCGATTTCTTCGATTTCCCGGTCACTCAGTCTGGCCATTGCAAAACCCCTTTCTTGGCTGAAATATGCGGCCGCCGCGGACGCCGGAGATCAGTTCCGGACGGCGAAAAGGCGCCTGCTCGGTTTACCGGTCGGTTTCCGACTTGCGGTAGACAGTGCGATCGCCGACGTTCCACGAGTCCACGATGGCCATTATGACCGCGTCACACGGCCGTTTGTCGGTGGCGGTCGTCTGGCGTGCGGAGCTGCCGCAGGCCACGAGCACCATTTCTCCGGGGCCGGCGCCGACGGTGTCTACGGCGACGACCTGGGCCCCGGTTTCCTTGCCGTGTTCGTCAACGTATTTCACCAGTTGGAGTTTAAGCCCCTCGAGGCTTTGCTCCTTGCGCGTCGAGACCACCGTGCCGACGACTTTGCCGAGGTTCATATCGCTCCGTCCGTTCTCTCAGGCGCTCATTTCTTTTTCGTTTCCGGAGCCCGTCCGAGCGGCAGCACGGCATCCACGTTGGTGTGCGGCCGGGCGATCACGTGGACGGCGACCACTTCGCCGACGCGGCCGGCGGCGATCTGTCCGGCCTCGCAGGCCGCCTTGACCGCGGCGACATCACCGCGGACGACCACGGAGGTATATCCGCCGCCGGTCTTCTCGTAGGTCACCAGTTCGACCTTGGCGGCTTTGACCATGGCGTCGGCGGCTTCGACCACCGCCGGAAACGAGCGGGTTTCTATCATTCCTAATGCTTCAGCCATTTTGCACCTCTCAGTCTTTCGTTTGCCTTCTCGACATTCACCGGCTCTCCGGGCCGGTCCCAAATCATCCTTTTTTCAGGCGTGAAAGCGCTCTGTGCGGCGACCTCATTTCTTCGGTTCGCGCCCGGTGAGCGCCGCAATGGCGTTTTCCGCGGCGCGATAGCCGATATCAATATCACGTTCCTCGCCGCCGAGATAAACCCGTCCGAAACTGCCGAAGGTACGTACCTCGAGAATGTTGATTTCGGCCGCCTTTTCGGCCTCGTTGGCCGCCAGGGCCGCATAGCCGGCCGGGGCGACCTCCATTACGTAAAGGGTGTGACCGGGAATGATCATGTTGCCGTGGCGCATGCGGTTGATGAGCTGGGTCTGGTGGTCGGCGATGCGCCGGATGACCTGGCTGGAATAGACCTTGGGCTTGATGCGGTCTTCTTCTTTCAGGTCGAGAGCCTGGAGGATCGCGGCGCCTGCCTGGCGCACGTCGGCCTGGGAATCGGAATGGATCTCGAGCATGCCGTAGAGGCGTTCGACGATCTGCATTCCGGGAGTCACGTTGGTCGCCTTGAGCGCCACGTCGGTTATCCGGTTTATTTCGATTCCCGGGGATATCTCCACAAAGAGCGAGGCCTGCCCGGCCACAGGCAGAAATCCCTGGGCGACGGTCCCCAGAAAGGCCGCGAACTGCGGCTGGAGACTGTCGAGAAAAACGTAGGTCCTCAGTTCCGCCACTTGTCTGCTCCTTTCCTCTGGAAAGAACGGCTGCGACCGGAAACCGGTATCATCACCCGCCGGTGCGCGCCCGTGCTTCTTCGACTATCTTTACACTGCTGCTCGATCCGATGCGCGTGGCTCCGGCCGCGATCATGCGCACGGCGTCGTCGTAACTGCGTATTCCGCCGGAAGCCTTGACGCCCAGTTTCGGCGCCACCTCGCGGCTCATCAGCCGAATGTCTTCTTCCGTGGCGCCGCCCGGACCGAATCCCGTCGAGGTCTTTACGAAATGTGCGCCGGCCTTCACGCTCAGTCGGCAGGCACGTACCTTTTCTTCGTCGGTCAGCAGGGCCGTCTCAAGGATCACTTTGCAGATCGCCCGGCTCTCGATGCAGGCTTCCACCACCCCCCGTATGTCCCGCAAAACCAGGGCGTCATCGCCGCTTTTCAACGCGCCGACATTGATGACCATGTCTATCTCCCGGGCGCCTTCCCGCAACGCCTTGCGGGCCTCGAGAACCTTGATCTCGGGCGCCTGGGCCCCGAGCGGAAAGCCTACCACGCAGGTGACCTTGACCTCGGACCCCTGCAGGCGGCGTGCGGCGAGACTCACGTAGGCGGGGTTGACGCAGACCGAGTAGAAGTTGTGTGTCCGGGCTTCATCGCAGAGCTTTTCGATGTCTGCCTTGGAGGCCTCCGGCTTGAGAAGGGTATGGTCGATCATCTTGGCGATTTCTTCCGGGCCCGGCGAGGGAAGCGCCCCCGGCGCACCCCCGGATCCCGTGCCGACGAGCTGCTTCACCCGCTCGGCGATGCGGCCGATGTCTTCAGGATCCAGATCCATTTCTTTCTCCGCTCCCGCACCTTCGACGCCCGCGGGGATCCCCGACGGACTGCGTTCGATGGCCTCTATCAACCCCACCCGGCGGCGGTGCCGCTCCAGCGTGCACTCGTGGGTGAGGAAAGCCCTCACCACCGTCCGGGCTTGCTCAAGAGTAATGTACTGCGATCCGAGAGTCAATACGTTGGCGTCGTTATGCTCCCGGCTGTTGAGGGCCAGTTTTTCGTTGTACACCGCCGCGGCGCGGATTCCCGGCACCTTGTTCGCCGTAATCGCCGAGCCGATGCCGGCACCGTCCACCATGATCCCGAAATCGCATTCGCCGGAGGCCACGCGCCGGGCCACCGCCAGGGCGAAGAGCGGATAATCAACCGGCGTGGTGTCGTGAGTGCCGCAGTCCTTTACCTCGTGTCCCAGGGAGCGCAGAAAGGGGATCAGTGCCTGCTTGAGTTCGAATCCGCCGTGATCGGCGCCGACGGCGATGGAGAGCTTGTCTTTCATTCCGAAAGGCAAGCATAACCTCTGGCCGCAGCCCGGTAAAGACGCCAGGAGAGAAATGTTGACCGCAACGGGAAGGATGGATAAGGTGACGCCCTGATTTCCGCCCGGCCGGTCGGCGGGCGGCGTTGTGTTCCGGCCGGTCGGCCGGCGAGGTAGAACCGATATGGCGATGCTGATAGGAAAATTTCACCGCCTGATCCAGTCGCGCCTGCTCTGGCTGGGCTTTCTGCTGGTGGTCGTCTTCACCTTCGTCATCTGGGGCATGATCACCCCGCGCGGCGCCCGCCGCGCCCGCGAACAGCAGGCCGCCGGCCGCCTCAACGGCAAGCCGGTTTCCCACCAGGAATTTCGCCAGGCTTACTTCAACAGCTACCTTTCGGTGGTGATGATCATGGGCCAGGCGCTCAATATCACCCCCAAGCTCGACAAGGAATTGCGCCGCGCCGCCTGGCGGAGACTGGCCGCGCTCGCGGAGGCCCGCAAACTCGGGATCAGCGCTTCCGACGCCGAGGTCGTCGCCACCATTCAGCACCATCCCGGGTTCGCCGTGGACGGTCGCTTCAGTCCCGCGCGCTACAATGCCTTCATCGCCGGACTCCTCAGGTCCGTCGGCGTCAGCGAGACCCAGTTCGAACAGCACGTCCGCGAAGAAATAATCCTTCAGAAAATGCGCCACATGATCCGCCGCGCCGCCCTGATCTCGCCTTTCGAACAGAAACGAGCCTTCGCCACGCTTACCGACGTCTTCACCGTGGACTACACCCTTGTGCGGCCCTCCGACGTTGCCGGCGAGGTCCATCTCTCACGCGAGGATGTGCGCGCCTATTTCGACCGCGATCCGGCTGCCTTCACCATCCCCGAAAAGGTCCGCGTGGCTTACGTGGAATTTCCCATCAGCAACTACCTCGCCGACGCAAGCGTTTCCGAAGACGATATCCAGGCCTACTACGATCAACACATCGACGATTTCACCACCGATACCAATGCCGCCGCGACCAACGCCGCCAGCTCGACCAACGCCGTCGCCGAAACCGATTCCCTCTACCGCCCGCTCGATGAAGTCCATGACGAGATCGCGGCCACTCTCAGGCACAATGCGGCCGTCGCCGCCGCCCAGGACGCCGCCACCGATTTCGTCGTCGCCCTTGCGCCCGACCGCGAAGGCAACGCACCTACCTTCGAAGAAGCCGCCGCCGACCGTGGCCTGAAAGTCCTCACCCTGCCGCCCTTTGCGGAAAAGGAGCCGCTCGCCGGCATCTCCGCCGGATTGGACTTCAACCACGCCGCCTTCGAACTCAGCCTCGGACCGGATGACTACTTCAGCGACGCCGTCGTCGGAACCAGTGCGGTCTACGTCATCGCCCTCAAGGAACGTTTCGAGCCCCGCGTGCCGCAATTCGACGAGGTCGCCGCGCGCGTGCGCGCCGCCGCCGAGGCCGACGCCCTCGAAAAAGCCCTCACCGAAAAGGCCCGCAAACTCCACGACGACCTCGAAAAGGGCCTCGCCGCCGGCAAGACTTTTGCGAAAATTGTCCGCCGCCATGGGCTGATCCCCGTCAACGTCACCAACCTCACCGCCGCTGTGGGATTCAAGGATCTCGACGAAGATACTTCCGATACCATTCTGCGGGCCATCCTCGTGCGTAACCAGGGGGAATTGACCGACCTGGTACCCCTCGAGGACGCCATCGCCATCGCCTACATTGCCGAAAGAAAACCCGGCGATCCCGCCCGCTTCGAATCCTTGCGCCAGAACATCATCAATGCCCTTCGCCGTGACCGTGCCCGCCTTCTTTGGCAGGGATTCGAGGACTACCTCTTGAGGCAGGCCCACTTCGAAGAAAAGACCTATCCCGAAGAGACCGCCGCCGAGACCAACCTCGAGGAAGACATTGCCGCCGAGCTGCCCGCCGCCGAAGAAGGCGAGGCGGCTTCGACCGGCGCACCGCCGGCGGACCTGCCCCGGACCGTGCCGCAAGACGAGTGAAGCCCCCGACCTCCGACCTCCCTGGCCGACATAGCCTTGGCGTAGTCGGCCGACCTCCGTCTTCCGCTCCCTCCAATCAACCATTAACTATCAACCATTAACCAACCCCGGCCTCCGTGTTCTCCGTGTCCTCCGTGGTTCTATCTCTTCCTCTGCACAGCCTCCACCAAATTCACAAAAGGTAAGCACAATCAACCAATCAACGATCAACTATTAAGCTCTCCGTCCTTGGCGTTTTTGGCGTGCTTGGCGAGAAGAAAAAGAGAAACTCTCGCAAAGATCACAAAGACCGCAAAGAAGAGGGAAGAAGGAAGAATTTCTCGCCAAGATCGCAAAGCTCGCAAAGAAGAGGGAAGAAGGGAGGATATCTCGCAAAGGGCGCAAAGACCGCAAAGAAAGAATCTAAGAATGATGAAGGGTGCATTCCGTTATCACGAGCAACCAATCAACCATCAACGATCAACCATTATCCACTCCGTCCCTTGGCGTCCTTGGCGTGCTTGGCGAGAAGAAAA